>NZ_JARWOJ010000179.1 GCF_029868625.1 Nocardia neocaledoniensis
TCACCGCGGACGAGGTGCGCAATATCGTTGCCGCTCTTGACGGTTCGGGTGTCCCGGTCATCGAGGTGACCCACGGTGACGGACTGGGTGGTTCCTCGTTCAACTACGGGTTCTCGAAAACCCCTGAGCAGGAACTGATCACGATCGCCGCGCAGACGGCGCGCAACGCCAAGATCGCCTTCCTCATGCTGCCCGGTGTCGGTGTCAAGGAAGACATCAAGATCTCCCAGGACAACGGCGGGTCCATCTGCCGCATCGCCACCCACTGCACTGAGGCCGACGTCTCCATCCAGCACTTCGGCTACGCGCGCGATCTCGGCCTGGAGACCGTCGGCTTCCTGATGATGTCGCACACCCAGCCGCCCGAGGCGCTGGCGAAGCAGGCCCGCGTCATGGCCGACGCGGGCTGCCAGTGCGTCTACATCGTCGACTCCGCCGGAGCCCTTGTGCTGGAACAGGTCTCCGATCGCGTCGCCGCCGTCGTCGCCGAACTCGGTTCCGACGCCCAGGTGGGTTTCCACGGTCACGAGAACCTCGGCCTCGCCGTCGCCAACTCGGTCTACGCCGTCCGGGCAGGCGCGACCCAGATCGACGGCTCCACCCGCCGCTTCGGCGCGGGCGCGGGCAACACCCCCGTCGAAGCCTTCGTCGGTGTCGCCGACAAACTCGGCATCAGGACCGGCGTCGACTTCTTCGCCATCGCCGACGCCGCCGAGGACGTGGTCCGCCCCGCCATGCCGAGTGAATGCCTGCTCGACCGGCAATCCCTGATGATGGGCTACGCGGGCGTCTACTCGAGCTTCCTCAAGCACGCCGAACGCCAGGCCGAACGCTACGGCGTCTCCGCCGCCGAGATGCTCGTCCGCGCGGGCCGGCGCAAGCTCGTCGGCGGCCAGGAAGACCAGCTCATCGACATCGCCCTCGAGCTCCAGCGCGAAGCCACCGCTTCGGCCTGACCCGCCCCGACGGCGTGACCCCACCGGGTCACGCCGTCGCCACGTCCACGGCCCTTCGCCGTCACCGTCCGCGGGCGGCCCCGGCGAAGTAGTCGTCACCACCCCACCGGTGACGGAAACGGGCGGATTCCCTGGCGGCCTGCACGGTAGGGTGCGGTCGGCGGCTCTGCGCGGTCGGTTGATCGAGTCGCGCGGACCTTTCGGCGCATCGGCGTGGATGCTCGCCTAGGATCGCGCGATGGAGTTCCGTCAGGTCGAGCATTTTCTGGCGGTGGCGCGGGCCGGGAGCTTCACGGCCGCGGCTCGTGAGGTGCACATCGTGCAGTCGGCGTTGAGTGCGTCGGTGCGCAGGCTCGAGGAGGAGCTCGGGGCGCCGCTGTTCGAGCGGACGACGCGGCGACTGCGACTCACCGAGGCCGGGCGGACATTTCTCCCGCGAGCGCAGCGACTGCTGGCCGATGCGGGGATCGCCCGTGACGAGGTCGCCGCGCTGGCCGAACTCACGCGGGGACGGGTCGCCGTCGGGACCATCCAGACCTTGACCATGATCGACCTCCCGGGTCTGCTCGGCCGGTTCCGTCTGCGCTACCCGGGCATTCACCTCTACGTGCGGGACGGAACGGTCCCCGCGCTGGCCGCCGCGGTGCGCGACGGCGAACTGGACCTGTCGTTCCTCGCGGGTGACCAGCCACTCCCCGACGGGCTCGTGAGTTTCGCCGAGTGGACCCAGCATCTGGTGCTGCTCTGTCCACCCGGGCACCGGCTCGGCGACCGGCGAGCGATCCCCCTGACCGAAATCGACGACGAGCCGTTTCTGGTGTTCAGCCGCAGCGGCATCCAGGCCATGGTCGACCGGCACGCCGAGGCGGCCGGCGTGCGACTGAACCGGGTCTGCGAAGCTACCCATGTCCCTCTGCTGGTCGAGCTCGTCGCCGCCGGACTCGGGGTGACGGTCCTGCCCCGCGATGTCGCCGAACACTCCGGCCTCCCCTTCGCCGAGTTCGACCACCCCGGCTTCCACCGCCGGGTTCACCTCGCGGGTCGCGAACTCGTCCCCGCCAACCCAGCGGCCCGGGCCCTGGTGACCCACCTGCTCCCCTGACGGCACCCTCACGCCGTCCGGAATCGCGCGACCAGCAAGCCGAGGCCCACCAGCGCCAGACACCCTGCCAGAGCGCCGTTGCCACCGAGCCACACAGCGGCCGCCAAGACCATCGCGTACGTCGCGCACCGCCCGAGCAGCCGGGCGACAGCGTCGTCCTCGCGCGGGTCCGGTCGCGTCGGCCGATGCGCCACCGACCCGCCACCGGCCCCCGGTGCCGTCCGCTCACTCGGATACCAGTCCATCCCCTCATGGTCGACCGCGCGTTGTCCCGCGTCCAACACCGATAATCGCTGCGATTCAGCTGTCCTGGCGATGAATCCCCGGCTTCGCGCGAGCGTTTTCTCAGGGGAGGCCCCCGAGCCGATTCAGGGCTGACGCCGGATGTGCCGCGCTCGGTCCCGCCCTACATTCAGGGAATTCCCAACGAAACAGGGGCTTCCATGCGAAAACTCACCACCTCACTGACCGCCTCGGCCGTGTACGCGGTCCTCGCGACCTTCGTGTTCTGCACCATGGTCGCGGAGACGGTCTTTCTGTATCCGAACTACTTCCACGACATCCCGAACTCGCTCGTCGTCGGCGAGGAGTTCACCGTGGCCGTCTCGGTCGGCAGCGTGATGCGCCCGCTCGGCATGGTCCTCACCCTGAGCGCGATCGTCGCGACCGCGGCGAGCCTCTGGTCACGGACCGCCAGGGGCTGGACGGCGGCCTCGCTGGCGGCGTTCGTGCCCGGCATGTTCCTGCTGTCGCCGCTGTACCTGTGGGAACGCTGGACGATCCTGTTCGACGACCGCGAGCGCTACACCATCGAGGAACTCGAACGCACCGTCCGCGAGATCGAGATCGCCCACTCGATCCGCATCGTGATGGGGGCGCTGACCGCGGTCTTCGCCGTCATCGCGGCCCTGCGCACGTACCGCCGCCGCATCCTGCTCGACGCCGAACTCACCACGCGGGCGGCCGCGGGCCGGGGCCAGACCGGGTAGTCGTCACCGCGAGCCGATCCTCGCCGCGACCTGCGACCCGCTGCGTGACGGGGCAGCGCAGGGGTGACCAGCAAGGAGATCGCCGAGCGTGACTGATCGGCGACACCGACGTGCCGTCGCGCGCGGCGGTGCTGGACACCTTCGAGGCCATGCTCGCACCCTGAGTCACCGGTGGTGGACGGACTCCTCCGAGTCGTAGCCGAGGGTCACGTCGTGGGTGATCTCGCCGCGGGTCACCGAGACCCGGCTCGACACCGGCGGGTAGCCGCGGGCCACCACGGTGTACTCCCCTTCGGGGAGGTCCGGCACCAGGGAGTGGCCCTTCTCGTCGGTGCGGGTGGTGGCCGCCGGATCGCCGCCCGCGTCCAGGACGGTGATCTGGACGTCGGCGACGGGCCGGTCACCGTCGACCCAGGCGGAACCGACCAGGATGGCCATCGGCTCGAGGTCGATGTCGTGGTGCAGCGACCCGGTCTCGGGGATAGTGAGCGCGAACGCGGCCGGACGCATGTGGTCGGCGACCGCGACCAGGGTGTAGGTGCCGCTCACCACATCGCGGCACACGTAGGCGCCGTCCTCGCCGGTGATCGCCGCACCGACTACATCGCCGCCGGGATCGGTGAGGGTCACCGTCGCGCCGAGCAGCGGCTCCCCCCGGCGGGCCGACCGCACGATGCCGGTGAGCTCGCCCGCGCCGGCGAGCATCAGGTCGACGTGCAGCGCCCGCTCCCCCATCGACACGCTCACCGCCTCGGGCTGGTGGCCCGCCGCGGCGGCGATGAGGACGTAGTTGCCCGGCTCCGGCGCCTCGATGACGTACGCGCCAACAGCGTCGCCGTTGCCGCGCGCCACCTGGTGTCCGTGCTGGTCGATCAGGGTGAGCGTGGCGCCGGGCACCGGACGGTCGTCGTCGCGGCGCAGCAGGCCCGCGATCACCCGGCCGGTGGCCACGGGGTGCAGCTGGTCGGCCATCTCGTGCGCGTCGTGCAGGCTCACATCCCGCAGCAGGGTGCCGTCGGCGGCCTCCTCCGGCGCCGGATCATCGCGCAGCGGAATCTCTTTCATGAAGACGAGTACCAGGCAGGCGACGATCGCCAGGTCGGCGGCGAGCAGGAACACACCGCCCATGGCGTCGGTGAAGCCCTCGAGGATCGGGATCCGCAGCTCGTCGGTCAGGGTGGCGATGCCGGAGGTGTTCTGTTGCAGCGCGGCCAATCCCGCCTCGTCGAGACCGGGTGGCAGCGTCCCGCCGAACGCGGCCAGGATGGAACCGGGCAACCGGTCGAACAGGACCGTGAGGAAGACAGCGACGCCCAGGGTGCCGCCGAGTTGCCGGAAGAAGGTGGCCGAGGCGGTCGACACGCCCATCTCCGAGTTCGGCACCGCGTTCTGCGCGGCGATGATCAGCGTCTGCATGCAGCCGCCGAGGCCGAAGCCCATGATCGCGCTGTAGGCCAGCGGCTGCCACAGCGGACCGTCGTAGCCCACGTGCGCGAACAGGGCACAGCCGATCGCCAGGATGAGCGCCCCGAGGACGGGCAGCACCTTGTAGCGCCCGGTGGCCTTGGTGATCAGCCCCGACAGTTGCGCGCCGACCATGATCCCGAGGACCAACGGCAACATCAGCAACCCCGCCTCGGTCGGCGAGAAACCGCGCACGACCTGCAGGTACTGCGGGACCATGGTGATCGCGCCGAACATCGCGACGCCGACGAGGAAACCGCCGAGGATGGCGATGCTGAACGTCGAGCTGCGGAACAGGCGCAGCGGGATCAGCGCGGCGTCCTTCATCACGAACTCGACCACGAGGAACAGCAGCAGGCCGCCCGCGCAGATTCCGTAGCACAGCAACGCCTTCGGTGAGGTCCAGCCCCACATCCGGCCCTGCTCGGCCACCAGCAGCAGCGGCACCACCCCGACGACCAGGGTGAGCGCGCCGAACCAGTCGATCCGGCTCGGTCGTCGCACATGGGCCACGTCGAGCACCTTGGCGACGACGAGGAAGGCCAGCGCCCCGACCGGCACGTTCACCAGGAACACCCAGCGCCAGCCCTCGATGCCGCCGAGACTCTCGTACTCGGACAGGAACCCGCCGACCACCGGGCCGAGCACCGTCGCGATGCCGAACACCATCAGGAAATAGCCCTGGTAGCGGACCCGTTCGCGGGCGGGCACGATATCGCCGACGATGGTGAACGCCAACGACATCAGCCCGCCCGCGCCCAATCCCTGGAAGGCGCGGAAGGCCGCCAGTTCGTACATGGTGGTCGCGAAGCAGCACGCGGCCGAACCGAGCACGAACAGGGCGATCGCCAACAGATAGAACGGTTTACGCCCGTAGATGTCGGCGAGCTTGCCGTAGAGCGGCGTGGTGACGGTGGCGGTGATCAGATACGCCGTTGTCGCCCAGGCCTGTTCGTCGAACCCGTCGAGACTGTTCGCGATCCGGACGATCGCGACACTGACGATGTTCTGGTCGAGCGCGGCGAGAAACACCCCGAGTAGCAGTCCGGACAGGATCGTCAGCGTCTGGCGATGCGTGAGGCGTGGTTCGGCGACAACGGTATCGGTCATGGAAAAGCCCTGGTTCTGATCGGCTGGCAAGTGGGGGTCGATCATGCGGCCCACACGAGGGCCGACAACCCCGCTGCGAGGAAAACTTTGCGCCGCGGGTGGAACTCTTCATGCACTGGTGCGCCGAGCTTACCCACGTCGAATCCGGCGCCGTCACCGAGGGATCAAGTGACCGATCATTTCGCACCGAAACGATAGGCGGCGGCGATCAGAACTGCCAGTTCCGGGTCGCGCGCTTCGGCCAGGGAATGCACCACGACCAGGTGATTCCAGCGCGATCGACCCACCTGGGTCACCCGATACACCGGGGCGCGCGCCATTTCCTCGTCGATGGCGAGCATGATTTGCACGGTGCCTTCCGGATTGCGTCCGGTGACGTTGTAGAGCGATACCCACGCGAACTTCCTGGCGTTGCCGAAGCTGATCTGCGAGGCCACCGAGACATGCGCCGGTCCACACGCGTCGATCAATTCCCGGAGCACGGTGAAGATCTCGTGGGAATGCGGTTTGCCCGCGAACCAGGCGTCGATCGCGGCGTCGGCGGAATCGTTCATCGCGCGGGTACCGCGTCGGCGGTGACGAGCCGATCGGCCAAGGCGCACAGCACATCCGAGCAGCCCGCGTCGATCCGGAGTTCGGCCACGTCGTCGCCGCGGGTGCGGCCGCGGTTGACGATCACCACCGGCACCCCGTTCTTCGCCGCGCGCCGCACGAAACGCAGCCCGGACATGACCGTCAGCGAGGACCCGGCGACCAGCAGCGCCTCGGCGTCGTCGACCAGCTCGAAGGCGGCCGTGACCCGCTCGGGCGGGACGGTTTCGCCGAAGTAGACGATGTCGGGTTTGAGCATGCCGCCGCAGTGCGCGCAGTCGACCATCCGGAAGCCGCCGGTGTCGGCGACGACGGCGTCCGCGTCGGGCGCGACCTCGATGCCGGTGGCCGAAATCTGGTCGGCGAACCCGGGATTGGCGGCTTCGAGGCGCTCGGCCAGGGTCATCCGGGAGATCAGTGTTCGGCAGCGCAGGCAACAGACCCTGGCGTAGGTGCCGTGCAGGTCGATCACCCGGCGCGCGCCCGCCTTGGTGTGCAGCAGGTCGACGTTCTGGGTGATCACGCCGGTGACGACACCGGCGCGCTCGAGGCGGGCCACGGCCCGGTGACCGGCGTTGGGGCGGGCGGCGTCCATCCGCCGCCAGCCGACGTGGTTGCGCGCCCAGTAGCGCTGCCGGAACGCGGCGTCGCCGACGAACTGCTGATAGGTCATGGGGTTGCGCGGCGGCGCGTCGGGGCCGCGGTAGTCGGGGATGCCGCTGTCGGTGCTCAGCCCGGCGCCGGAGATCAGCACGACGCGGCGTCCGGCCAGCAGGTCGGCCGCGCGCGGGATCGCGGTGGCGGTGTCGTCCGTGGTGGTGTCCACCATGGAACCACTGTACGAGCGGCGGGCGGGGGCGGTGGCGCCGGGGCGAACACGCCGGGCGGAGTTGCGTGCCGTCGCGGTGCGACGACATGATTGCTCATCCCCGCCCGGAGATCGACCGTCCAGAGGAAATCCTGTGTCCGACAACGACGAGTACGGCCGTACCGCGCTCAACGCCGCCGTCGACGGGACGATCGTCGCCGTCCGCCGGATGTTCTACGTCCTCGGTGACGATATCGACCGCTCGGAGGGGCCGATCGAGTTCACCTTCCACGACGGTTCGACGCTGCTGCTCGATGCCGGGGTCGACGGCGCGGAGCTGCGGATCGGCGCGGCGCCCTGGCGGGATCCCTTCGAACCGCTGGTCGATCCGGTGAACATCGAATATGTCGCCAATTCGGGCAAGTACACCGCGTTCGATGTCACCGACGAGCCGCCCTACGACGTCCTCACCGGCCGCCGCGTGGACGCCGTCTCGGTGTTGCCGCTGCCCGACGGCAGGCCGAGGGCCGCGACGCTGTATCTGGGCGAGGGCATGGTGAAGGCGGAGTCGATCGCCGACGAACTGATCGTGACGCTCGTGTCCGCGTGAGCCAGGAATCTCGCTCACCAGCATGAGCGCGCCTCCGAGACACCCACCGCGCGGCGACGGTGGCCGAGGAACCCGCCGGCGACGGTGAGGGTGAGGGCGACCAGGCCACAGACGACGAAGGCGCCCGCCGCCCCGTGTGCGGCGGCGGTGACCCCGGACGCGGCGGCACCGAGTCCGGCTCCGGCATTGCACGCCACACTGGCCAGGATGGCGCCGTGCGTGCGGTCGGCGCCGGCGACGAGCTGGTCGGCGAGCAGGTAACCCGTCATCACGGCGGGGCCGAGCGCGAGGCCGATGCCGACGAGGATCGTCAGCGCGGCCAGGGTGCCCGCGACGAAACCCGCGGCCACCGTCGCCACCGCGAGCACTGCCGCTACGGCGAGGAACCGGGTTCGGGCGGACCGCCGCCAGGCGATCCGGCCGTAGACCAGCGCCGAACCCGCGCTGGCGAAGGCCATGAGCGCGAACAGCAGACCCGCCGCGTCGGGCCGGCCGGTCTCCGCCGCGGCGGCCGGGATGCCCACTTCGAGTCCGCCGATGGTGAAGCCGACGCCGGCGAAGGTCACCAGCAACCACGCGAGCCGCCGCACGACCGACCGCACCGACGAGGTTTCGGTGTGCCGGTCCGGGCGGGCGGGTCCGGCCGCCCGCGCCATCACGAGTCCGCCCGCGAGACAGAGGATTCCGGTGAGGACGACCACCTCGGCCGCACCCGTCGCCCAGAGAGCGAAGGCGGCGAGTGCGGGGCCGAGGACGAAGGCCGATTCCTCGGCCACGGCATCCATACCGAAGGCCCGCGGCACCCACTCCGGCGGAATCCGTTGCGCCCAGCCGACTCTCAGCAGGGCGCCGAACGGCGGCACCGCGAGTCCGGCGACCGTGGCGGGGACGACCGCCCACGCGGGGCCCGCCCGATCCGCGACCGTGGGCAGCACCACCAGGGCCGCGCCGCTGATCAGCGCGAAGGTGAGGATCGCGCGAGCGTGCCCGACCCGCACGGTCCACCAGGACCGGGCCGGTCCCGAGACGACCGAGCCGATCGCGTAGGCGCCCATCGCCACCCCGGCCGCCCCGAACGCGCCGTGCGTCACCCCGAGCAGGGTGACCACTCCGATCGGCCCCATCCCGAAGGACACGCGGCCGAGCGCTGACCCGGCGAACAGCTGCCGCACGCCGGAGGGAGCCAGGAGTGCGCGATAACTCGGCGGGCTGGTCATCGCAGCAGTCAACCCGCTCCACATCGGTCGTGCCACCGGTATTTCGTACCGGCCGACTCGTTCCAGGGGCAACGGCCGCTGACGGCCGTCGTGGTCGGCGCGGGGCGAGCCGACTATCTCCGGCGGCGGCAGTGTCTCGCGTGCGGGGTTCTGACCAGCGGTCACAGCGTCGCGGCGACGACCGGGCAGGGCGGGTCCGAGCCGGCGCCTCGACACGCGCCGGCCTGGGACACGGCTTCGTGCTTGGGTGGTGACGGGGCTTGCTCGAGGCAGCATGGGCGGGGCTGAGTCGGGTCGGGAAGGTGGGTGGGCAGGTGGGTGCGGCGGTGTCGGGACAGGCCAGGTGGCGGGCGGGTTGGGGTGTGGCGGCGGGATTGTTCGTCGCGGTGTTCGTGTTGGTACCGGCGACGTTCGCCGTCCAGAACGCGTGGGAGGTGCCGGTGCCACGCACGATCTCGTTCGCGCGGATCGAGCCGATCCCGAACTCGTACTGGCTCAGCTGGGCACTGACCCTGGCGGCCCTGCTGACCCCGACCCTACTGCTGGCCGCGCTCCCGGTCGCCCGGCTGATGGCCCTCGGCTATCTGCTGACCACCACTGCGACGGGCGCGCTCCTGTGCGCGACGACCGTCGGCCTGGCGTTCACCGGACTCGATCCGGCCTGACCGCTGGCGGCGGGCCGGGTCAGGAGGCGCCGCGCCCGGTCCACTCGCGGACCGCGGCGACGAACTCCTCGGGGGCGTCGGATTCCACGTAGGTGCCCGCGCCCTCGACGATCACGGTCGTGTGGTCGGGAAAGACGGTTTCCAGCCGCTCGCGTTCCTTCGGCCGGAAGGCTATGTCGGCGTCACCCCACACGATCAGGGTCGGGAGGTGTGCCACGTCGGCGAGCCCGGCCTCGACCTCGGCGAAGAAGCCCCGGCTGGCGAGGACCCGGCCGGGCAGCACCGCGCTGGCCTGGCGCCGCGCGGGGGTGTCCAGGGCGCGGCGGTAGTGATCCATTTCGGCGGCGGTCGGTGTGCGCCTGCGGTGGCCGGTGGGGATGAACGTGTTGACCAGCAGATTGAATCGCCGGACAAGGAACCGGCTCGGAAGCCCGCCGGCGAGCCGGCCGAAGGCCTCGAAGTGCCACTCGCCGTTGACCGGCCACGCCCAGGTGTTGGCGAGCACCAGCCGATCGAAGACGCCCGGGCGCCGCTGCGCGACCGCGAGGCCGATCAGTCCACCCCAATCCTGGCCGACCAGGGTCGCCCCTTCGAGACCGAGCCTGTCGACGAACGCGGTGACCACGTCCGCGTGTTCCTCGGGAAAGAACCGGTAGCCCGGCTTCGCCGCCGACAACCCGAAGCCCGGGTAGTCCAGCGCGACGCACCGGAACTCGTCGCGCAGGGCGCGGATCACGTCGCGCCAGAGAAACGACCAGGTCGGGTTGCCGTGCAGGAAAAGCAGAGTCGGCCCCGCGCCCTCGTCGATGTAATGCACGGCGTGCCCGTCGATGTCGACGAAGCGGCTCTCGAACGGAAACAGGTCGTCGTCGACCCAGGCGGGCCGAACGTTCGCGATGGCATCGGTCATGGCGATCCCTCTTCGACTCGGTCCTGCGGGCTACTTGACTGTTTCATATACACTTGAGAAATTCAAGTGGGTTGAGCGAGGTGCGATGCGGAGTTACGGCCAATACTGCGGGCTCGCCCGTGCGCTGGAAGTCGTCGGTGATCGATGGAATCTGCTCATCGTGCGCCAGCTGCTCATCGCCCCCGCCCGCTATCGCGATCTGCTGGCGGGGTTGCCCGGCATCGCCACCAACCTGCTCGCCGATCGGCTCCGCGATCTCGAGGCCGCCGGCGTGGTCGAGCGCAGACTCGCCGAGGCGGGCAGCGTGGTCGACTACGCGCTGACGCTCTGGGGCGCCGAACTCCGCGAACCCATCGAGGGCCTCATCCGCTGGTCGACGCCGCTGATGACGCGTGGCCCCGGGGACGACGCCTTCCGTTCGGAATGGCTTGCCCTCGCCGTCCCCGCACTGCTGGACGCCCGGGTGTCGGTTCGGCCGACGGCCAGGGTCGGCCTCGATGTCGGCGACGTACTTCTTCAGCTTCGCGCGACGGATGAGGGTATCGACATCGACCGACACGACGGTCGCGACCTCGATGCCACCGTGCGCGCCGAGCCCGCCGCGATCCTCGGCCTCGCCGCCGGGGCGTTCACCCTCGGGGACGCCCGCGCCCTGGGACTGCTCGAGGTGGACGGCGACGAGTCCGTCGTCCGGGCGGTCTTCGCCGCCTGAGGCCCCGACCGCGCAGTCCGGGCGATCGTCGGCCGCGCACGCACGGACCCCGAGCACATCAACCGGCGCCCGAGCCGTTCCCGCCGGACACAGCCGCCGTCAGCGTCCTCGATCCGCGGTCGCCTCGACGAACTCGTCGGTCTTGCGGTCGATGGCGGTGCCGCTGAGCTGGCGGTGCTCGTTGGCCAGCGCCGTGGTGGTGCAGATGCCGAAGGCGCCCTCGGTGTCGTAGAGGACGGCGGCGCCCGCGGCGATGCCGTCGTCGCTGAGGTGCGACTCCGCCTCGATGCCCATCTCGGCACTGATCGGCATGCGCGAGAACGTGATCGAGACATCCGTATTGATGAACCCGATGCCCTCGGTGCCCCAGTTGGTGACCAGGCTGGTCTGCTCGCCGGTCATGGCCGCGAAGCAGAACGGCGACGACTCCTCCCCCGCGACCACGGGGATGTTGCGCATCCACTTGCGTTTACGGGTGTCGTTCTGGTGCTCGGTCATCCGCACCGACCAGCCCTGCGCGTGACCGTCGCTGCCGAACAGGTGCAGCGCGTCCTCGACGGTGGCCAGCGCTTCCGGCGGCGGCAGCGGGCGATCCCGATCCGGCCGCCACACCTCGCCCGGCGGCTGGGTGGAGCGTTTGAGCAGCAGCGCGCTCCCCCGCGCGACCACCTGCGACCCGGAGCGCAGCACGAGAGCGACGGCGCGGACCCGCTTGCCGTCGCGGGTCACCTCGCTCTCTGCGGTGAGCGGCACGGCCGGGACCGCGCGATGCAGGTCGACGGTCAGCCGGGACGGCACGAACCCGTCGGTGCAGTAGTGCGCCTCGACCTCACGGGCCATCAGCCCGCACACCGGCGGCCCGGACAGCGTGTTCGGCGCCCACAGGCTCATTGCGAACCGAGTGGGCTGGAAGACCCCGTCCGCCCGGGTGAAGTACGCCGGTTCGGTATTCATGACGACCCTTTCCTGCCCCGCCGCGCCGGGCGCGCGCCCGGACACCCTGAGATTAGAACGTGTTCTAGTTTCTCGGCAAGCTATTCCAGCTCGCCCTCGGTCTCGAGGTAGACCTGCCGCAGCTTCTCCAGCGTTTCCGCCTCCGGATGCTCCCAGAGCTCGCGCTCGGCCGCCTCGAGCAGCCGCTCGGCGATGCCGTGCAGCGCCCACGGATTGGACTGCTCCATGAACTTGCGGTTCACCTCGTCGAACACGTAGCTCTCGGACAGCTTCTCGTACATCCAGTCGGCGACGACATTCGTGGTCGCGTCGTAGCCGAACAGGTAGTCGACGGTGGCGGCCATCTCGAAGGCGCCCTTGTAGCCGTGCCGGCGCATCGCCTCGAGCCAGCGCGGATTCACCACGCGGGCGCGGAAGACGCGGGCGGTCTCCTCCGAGAGCGTGCGGGTGCGCACGGCGTCGGGACGGGTGGAGTCGCCGATGTAGGCCTCGGGGTTCTTGCCGGTGAGCGCGCGCACGGTGGCGACCATGCCGCCGTGGTACTGGAAGTAGTCGTCGGAGTCGGCGATGTCGTGCTCACGGGTGTCGGTGTTCTTGGCGGCCACCGCGATCCGCCGGTACGCGGTCCGCATGTCGTCGGCGGCGGGGGCGCCGTCGAGGTCGCGACCGTAGGCGTAGCCGCCCCAGGTGGTGTAGACCTGCGCCAGGTCGTCGTCGGTGCGCCAGCTCTTGGAGTCGATGAGCTGCAGCAGACCGGCGCCGTAGGTGCCCGGCTTGGAACCGAAGATGCGGGTGGTCGCCCGGCGGGCGTCGCCGTGCGTGGCCAGATCCGACTGGCTGTGCGCGCGAACGTAATTCGATTCGGCCGGCTCGTCGAGATCGGCGACCAGACGGACCGCGTCGTCGAGCAGGGCGAGCACGTGCGGGAACGCGTCACGGAAGAACCCGGAGATGCGGACGGTGACGTCCACACGCGGCCTGCCCAGCTCGGCGAGCGAGATGACCTCCAGCGAGGTGACGCGGCGGCTGGCCTCGTCCCACACCGGCCGCACGCCCAGCAGCGCGAGTACCTCGGCGATGTCGTCGCCGGAGGTGCGCATGGCCGAGGTGCCCCACACCGAAAGGCCCACCGACTTCGGGTACTCGCCGTGATCGGCCAGGTACCGGGCCAGCAGCGATTCCGCCATCGCCTGACCGGTCTCCCACGCCAGGCGCGACGGCACGGCCTTCGGGTCGACGGAGTAGAAGTTGCGGCCGGTGGGCAGCACGTTGATCAGCCCGCGCAGCGGGGAGCCGCTGGGACCGGCGGGAATGAAACCGCCGTCGAGCGCGTGCAGGACGCGGGCGATCTCGACGCCGGTCTCGCGCAGGCGGGGCACGACCTCGGTGGCGGCGAAGCGCAGGATCGCGGCGACCTGCGCCAGGCGCTGGGCGTCGGCGACCGGCACGTCCTCCGCGCGGTGCCCGTCGAGGATCGCGGTCGCGAAATCGGCGACGAGGCGCTCGACCACGTCGGCGGACCAGTCCTCGGCCTGCAGCGCGGCCAGCAGCTCGCGGGCGCGGGCCTCGACGACGTCGACACGGTCGCGGGCCTCGTCGCCGGCCTCGCTCAGGCCCAGCGCCTCGCGCAGGCCCGGCACGTTCTGCTCGCCGCCCCAGAGCTGACGGGCGCGCAGCATGGCCAGCACCAGGTCGAGTTCCATCTCGCCCTCGGGCGCTTGGCCGAGGATGTGCAGCCCGTCGCGGATCTGCACGTCCTTGATCTCGCACAGCCAGCCGTCGACGTGCAGCAGCATGTCGTCGAAGACGTCCTCCTCGGGACGTTCGGCCAGGCCCAGATCGTGGTCCATCTTGGCGGCGCGCATCAGGGTCCAGATCTGCTGGCGGATGGCGGGCAGCTTGGCCGGGTCGAGCGCGGAGATGTTGGCGTGCTCGTCGAGCAGCTGTTCGAGCCGGGAGATGTCGCCGTAGGTCTCGGCGCGCGCCATCGGCGGGATCAGATGGTCGACCAGGGTGGCGTGGGCGCGGCGCTTGGCCTGGGTGCCCTCGCCCGGGTCGTTGACCAGGAAGGGGTAGATCAGCGGCAGGTCGCCGAGAGCGGCGTCGGTGCCGCAGGAGGCGGACATGCCGAGGGTCTTGCCGGGCAGCCACTCCAGGTTGCCGTGCTTGCCGAGATGCACCATCGCGTCGGCGCCGAACCCGTCGGGGGCCGACAGCCAGCGGTAGGCGGCCAGGTAGTGGTGGCTGGGCGGCAGGTCGGGGTCGTGGTAGATGGCGACGGGGTTCTCGCCGAAGCCGCGCGGCGGCTGGACCATCAGCACGACATTGCCGAAACGCAGTGCGGCGATGACGATCTCGCCCTTCGGGTCCGCGGAGCGGTCGACGTAGAGCTCCCCCGGCGGCGGGCCCCACGCCTCGACGACGGCCTCGCGCAGGTCCTCCGGCAGTGACTCGAACCAGCGGGTGTAGGTGGCGGCACCGATGCGGATCGGGTTGCCCTCCAGCTGTTCCGCGGTGAGCCAGTCCGGGTCCTGTCCGCCCGCCGCGATCAGCGCGTGGATGAGGGCGTCGCCATCGCCTTCCTCCAGGCCCGGAATCTCCCCGGGCGCGCCGAGATCATATCCGGCGGAGCGCAATTCGGTGAGCAGGCGGATCGCGCTCGCGGGGGTGTCGAGGCCGACGGCGTTGCCGATGCGGGCGTGCTTGGTGGGGTAGGCCGAGAGCATGATCGCGAGCCGCTTGTCGGCGGCGGGGATGTGCCGCAGCCGCGCGTGCCGCACCGCGATCCCGGCGACGCGGGCGGCGCGTTCGGGATCGGGCACATAGGTGGACAGGCCGTCGGCGTCGAACTCCTTGAACGAGAACGGCACCGTGATGATGCGGCCGTCGAACTCCGGCACCGCGACCTGGGTGGCGACATCGAGCGGCGAGAGGCCGTCGTCGTTGGCCTCCCACTGCGCGCGGCCGCTGGTCAGGCACAGGCCCTGCAGGATCGGCACGTCCAGCGCGGCCAGCGCAGCCACGTCCCAGGCCTCGTCGTCGCCGCCGGCCGCGGCGGTGGCGGGCTTGCTGCCGCCCGCCGCGAGGACGGTCACGACGAGCGCGTCGGCCCGGCCGAGCAGGGTCAGCAGTTCGGGTTCGGCGGTGCGCAGCGAGGCGCAGTACACCGGCAGCGCGCGGGCGCCCTTGGCCTCGATCGCGGTGCACAGCGCGTCGATGTAGCCGGTGTTGCCCGCCAGGTGCTGGGCGCGGTAATAGACCACGGCGACGGTCGGGGCGTGCGGTTCGAGGATGCGCGCGGAGCGCTCGAGCTCGCCCCAGGTCGGCAGTTCCACCGGCGGGGCGAAACCGTGGCCGGTGAGCAGGACCGTGTCGGAGAGGAAGTTGTGCAGCTCGCGCAGGTTGTCGGCGCCGCCGGCCGCGAGGTAGTTGTGCGCGTCGGCCGCCACACCCACCGGCACCGTGGAGCACTCCATGAGCTCGGCGTCGGGTGCGATCTCGCCACCGAGCGCCACCATGGGCACCCCGCTGGCCCGCACCGCGTCCAGGCCCGCCTCCCAGGCCCGCTTGCCGCCGAGGATTCGCACGATCACCAGATCGGCGCCGTCGAGCAGCTCCGGCAGATCATCGACCAGCAACCGGGCGGGGTTGCCCCACCGGTAGTCGGCGCCGCTCGCGCGGGCGCTGAGCAGATCGGTGTCGGAGGTGGACAGCAGCAGGATCACAGGGTGTGGCCTTCCTCGGGTGACGCGCCCATCGGGGGGTGGTGGTGCTCGCCGGAGAGGGTCTGGCTGTTCACAGTGGCGCGACCGCACCGGATTTCCACCGGTTTCCTCGACGCCCGCCGAGCATCCCGATCGTACTGTCCGCGCTCGGCCCGCAACTTTCCAGCCCACATCCCTGTGACCGGGTGGCCGAGTCTCAGGTGAGCGCCGCGACGAGCGCCCGCGCGACCCAGTCGGCGTAGCGCCGCACCGACCAGCCCCTGGCCAGGACCAGCCGCTCGTAGGTGTCGATCGCGAGGTAGTTCCAGAGCACGTCACGAACCTCGTCGAGCTCGATCCCCGGCCGCAGCTGCCCCGTCGCGAGCAGATGTCCACCGAGCATGGTCATGCCGGTGAGCCCCTCCTCGGCGAGCTTGTCCCAGACGGGGGTGAGCGAATCGTCGACATGGCGGCCGTCGCGGATCAGGAACTGCACGGTGGCGGAGCGCGCCTGCCGACGCGCGAGCCCGGCGACGAACATCTCGATCTTGCGGCGCACGTGGGGTTCGGCCAGCATCGCCTGCTGCTCGGGCCGTTGATACACGGGGACGTCCTCGTCGTCGCCGGCGATGACGAGATCGAACACGGCCTTGGCCAGCGCCGCCTTCGTGCCGAACGCCTTGTAGACGCTCTCCGCCGAGACCCCGGCGCGCTCGGCGATCGCCGCGATCGTCGTCGGCCGGAAACCGTCGCGCTCGAACAGTTCCCGCGCGGCGAGCATTACGCGCTTGCCGAGTGGCTGCGCGAGGCGTTCACCGACATGTCCTACGACATCCACGCCACGGCGGCCGAGGGCGATCTGGTCACCGTCCACGCGACCATGCACGGGCGCCAGACCGGGCCGCTGGTCTTCTACACCGAATCCGGCGCGGTGGACAACGCCTTCCCGCCGACCGGCGCGAGCTTCGCGATGACCGAATCGCACTGGTTCCGCATGCGCGAGGGCAAGATCTTCGAGCACTGGGCCAACCGGGACGACCTGGGTATGGCCAGGCAGCTCGGCTGGTTGCCGCCGTCACCGCGGTATCTGCTGCGATCGATGTGGCTGAAGCGGCAGGCGGTCCGCGAAGTACGTTCGGGCCGTTGATCATTCCCGACGAAACGGCGTCCCGTGGCGGTCAGTGGGTGGGGCGGCGGGTGGTGTCGTGCGCGGCGATCATGGTGGCGAGTTCGGTGACCGCGGTGCGGATCAGGGTGCCGTAGTCGTCGTCGGCCAGCGCGGGCAGGCGATCGCGGGCCTCGTCGAGGTGACGGGTGGCGGCGGGGAACGCGCCGAGGCGGCGGAAGTTGTCGGCGAGGTTCAGGTGCAGGGACGGGTAGAAGCCCGCGACCCGCAGGCTCGTGTCGTGATCGTGCAGGCGGGTGTCGGTGAGCGTGTCGGCCGCGTCGAGCGCGCGCAGGTCCCAGACCAGGGCCTCGGCCGGGTGGTCGTAGAGGTCTGCCAGGTAGTGGGCGAGGGTACAGCGGTGTAGCGGGTCGCCCGCGACGCCGATCTCGGACCACAGCGCGAGCAGTGCGGTGCGGGCGGATTCTGTTTCCCCCGAACGGAATTCGTTCACGGCCTCGGTGATACGGATCATGACGGGGTCGGCGGCGGAGGTGGTCATCGGTTGCCTTTCCTGATGGCGGTGATGTGGATAGCCCCGGCTCGGCGATGCGTGACGGTGGTCAGGACAGCCGGTCGGTGCGCGGTCCCCGGCCGTCCGTCAGCCGGCTCGCCAGGCACGACGGTTGCGCGGGAGCACATCTGACGTGCGGTCAGGCCGGCTCGGTGGTGTCGTCGCGGCGCGGCATCACGAGGGTGAGAAGCGTGCCGTCGTCGGCGGCGCGCAGGAGGGCGGGCTGGTCGGGGGCGCTGAGGTCGATGAGGAGGTCTGGCCCGAAGGAGCACGCGACGGCGGGATAGAGGGTCGTCACCGCGAAGTGGACGGTGAGCCCGGGCCCGGTCGCGGTCGCGGGCAATTGCCACGTTTCGGAGCCGAACGTCGCGCGCACCGCGCCGGTCGACTCGATGAGCAGAGTGATCATGGACGCACTGGATCGTTCGAGGAGGTCCAACAGCACCGTGCGGGGCACCACGACACGGGTGGTGACCGCGGGCAAGGCCGCCAGCATCGCCCGGTAGTCGGGGAACGGCTCGGGCGAGCGGCGGCACCGGCGCGCGGACGGACCGGTGGCCGGAACACGCACGGTGGGAACAGAATCCACGGCGACGCACTCGAGATGGGTGGGCGTAGGCCGCAGGGCGACGGTGTGTGCGCGGCGGAGCCAGGAGCTGGTGGCGCGGAGGTCGTCGGCGTCGACGGTCGCGGTCCAGGCTGTGGTGGACGGATGCGCGGGACGCAGGGTGCGGGTGGCGAGGAGGTAGCGGTCGGTGGCGGTGAGGATGAGGTCGGTCGCGGTCGACTCGAGGTGAATGCTGTTGAGCACCGGCAGATTCGTGTCGGCCACCGTGGCGGTCGCGATCTGGTCGATGGCCGCCGCGAGATGCGGGCCGCGCATCCACACGATGTCCGCGGTGCGCCCCTGGCTCGGCGGTGCGGGAAAGTCGGGATCATGCCGGTCCCCTGGCGATTCCGTCCGCGAGGCGGCGCCAACAGCGTCGATTCGCGGAGCCGTGAACGACGAACGGGCCACACCCCCGGCGCCGGTAGCCCCTGGGCCTGTCGTCGATGCCCGGTCCGGCGGTGGGGTCGCGGGGTCGGCGGCACTCGGGTCGTCGCACGCGCGGCGGGCCCACAGTGCCCGCACCGCGGCGCGGGCCGCGGTCGCGGCGGAGCGGACCGCGTCCAGGTGCCGGTCCAGGTCGGCCAGGTGGGTGTCGACGAGGCCGAGGGCGCAAGCCGGGTCGGGTTCGGCGAGGACGGCGGCGACCGCGGGCAACGGCATCTCGACCGCGCGCAGGTACCGGATCAGCCGCGCGGTGGCGGCCTGCCCGGGCGCGTAGTAGCGGTAGCCGGTGGTCTCGTCGACGACGGCGGGCACCAGCACGCCCGCGTCGGCGTAGAAGCGCAACGCGCTGGCGCTCAGACCGCAGGAACGGGCGAAGGCGCCGATGGTGAGGAGGTCGGATTCGGACACCGGCTCATCCTCGGGGTTCCAGCGACTCGAAGGTCAAGTCAGTCGCGCGCGGTGCCCGCGGCCACCATCTCCGGCGAGCCGGTGCCGAGATTGCGGTACACGTTGGCCACCACCATCTGGCCGAGCGCATTGTTGCCGACGCCGCCGATCACCGCGCCGATGCCGGCCGGGATCAGGGTGCCGAACAGCAACAGCGTCCGTTTGACCAGGTAGTTGACGATGAACCGCTTGGCCGGGGAATCGGGCATGCTCGCCAGACCGGGAATGTGATCGGTCACCACGCCCAGCCACTGGCCGGTCTTGTGCCCCGCCGTCTCGTCGAGCAGCTTGGTGCCCGCCTCACCGAGGACCACCTTCGACACCAGCTGCGCGCGGCGGGGATCGTCGTCGGCCACGTCGTAGGCGGCCGCCGCGCCGACCGACAGCACCGACGACGCCTCCAGGAACACCACGGTGTCCACGCCGGTCGCCGCGAGGCCGAGCAGCGTTCCGACGCCGGGCACCGCGGCGGTCAGCCCGACGAGCACACCGCTGGAGGTGACGACCACCAGATACTGCCTGGACAGCCGCCGCAAGGTCTCCACCGGTGCGTCGTCGGGGTGCCTGCGCTCGAGCCAGTCGACGTACTTGCCGACCGCGCCGGTCTGGGCGAGCGCGACCTTGTCGAGCGCGGGAACTACTCGCTTGTCCACGAATTCACGCAGCATGCGGCGATCTCTCCTGTCGTCGAGCGGGCAGGGCGAACAGCACCGCCCAGCCTAGGGGACGAACGCCGGCCCCGCCGCCGGCGCATCCGGCGGCGCGCCGGGGCGCCCGGACCATCACGACCGGGTCAGCGCGCGCGGCGGCGCGGGTCGTAGGCTGGTCGGATCATGACCAGGAGTGCCCCCGACGCGTGCCCCGGCGTGCTGCGATTGCATCAGGCGGCGGACGGTCCCCTCGCACGGATTCGCGTGCCGGGCGGACGGCTGACCCCGGCCCAGGTCCAGGCGCTCGCCGAGGCGGCGCGCGAGCTGGGCAACGGCGATCTCGAACTCACCTCGCGCGGCAACGTCCAGCTGCGGCAGGTCAGCGACGCCGCGGCCCTCGCCGCGCGGCTCGACGCCGCGGGCCTGCTACCCAGCCCGACCCACGAGCGGGTGCGCAACATCGTGGCCTCGCCTCTGTCCGGGCGGATCGGCG
The DNA here is from genome assembly GCF_029868625.1 of Nocardia neocaledoniensis. Classification (GTDB taxonomy): domain Bacteria; phylum Actinomycetota; class Actinomycetes; order Mycobacteriales; family Mycobacteriaceae; genus Nocardia; species Nocardia neocaledoniensis_A. Next base: position 20,116 of record NZ_JARWOJ010000179.1, read on the forward strand.
GCTGGGCCGAGGTGCACGATCTGGCGGCCGGACTCGACGCCGGGCTGCGCGCGGACCCGCGCCTGGCCGAACTGCCGGGACGGGTGCTGTTCACCCTCGACGACGGGCGCGGCGACGTCAGCACCCTGCGCGGGGACATCGGCATCCACGCCCTCGGCACCGACGAATTCGCGCTGCTGCTGACCGGCGCCGACACCGGACTTCGCGTCTCGGCGGGCGAGGCGGTCGAGGTGATGCTCGACGCCGCCCGCGGCTTCCTGGATCTGCGCGGCGCGGGCGCCGACGGCCAGTGGCGCCTGCACGAGATCCCCGGCGGGGTCGAGCGGGTCACCGAGATCCTGGACCGCTCCCCCGTCGGCGCGCCGCTGGAACTCGGCGCGACACACGATATCCCGATCGGCTGGCTCGACCAGGACAACGGCCTGGTGAGCCTCGGCGCCGAGGTGCCACTGGGCATCCTGCCCGCGCGGACCGCCGAATTCCTCGCCGCCGTCGACCATCCCGTCTTCCTCACCCCGTGGCGCAGCCTGGTGATCGCCGACCTCGACGAGGGCCCCGCCGAAACGGTCGTGCGGGTCCTGGCGCCGATGGGACTGATCTTCGACGCCACCTCACCGTGGCTGCGGGTCAGCGCCTGTGCGGGTCGCCCGGGCTGTGCCAAGTCGCTGACCGATGTCCGCGCCGATCTCGCCGCCGCCGTCGACACCGAGCGGGTGTTGCCGGGCGAACAGCGCGCGGGCGAGGTGGTGGTGCCCGCCGCGGACGTGACGGTCGCCGGTCGCCAGCACTGGTCCGGCTGCGAACGCCGCTGCGGGCGCCCCACCGCGCCGGTCACCGACGTCGTCGCCACCCCGGACGGCTACCGCGTCACCCCGCCCACCCCGTAGCGTTCGCCTGTCCCGCACCGTAATTCGATCGACGTTGTCGGTGGGCGCCCGTACTCTGGCCTCCTCACTACGAGGGGGGATCGAATGTCCACACTGCAGGTGACGGCCGAGCGGCTCGTCGTCCTTCCGCATCCGAACGCCGACCGGCTCGAGCTGGCCCAGGTGGGCCTGTACCGGACCGTCGTCGCCAAGGGCCGGTTCCGCACCGGCGAGCACGCGCTCTACATTCCGGAGCAGGCGGTGCTGCCCGAGGCGCTGATCGGCGAACTCGGCCTGACCGGGAAACTGGCGGGGCCCCGGCACGATCGGGTGAAGGCGGTGCGGTTGCGCGGCGAGGTGTCGCAAGGCATCGTCTGCGTGCCCGCCGCGCTGGCCGGGGTGGATCTCGCGGTGGCCGCGCGGGAGCGCACCGATTTCGCGGAGCGGCTCGGGATCGTCAAATGGGTTCCGCCCGTCCCGGTCTCGATGTCGGGTCAGGTCGAGCCCGCGCCGGAGCTGCTGCCCTGGATCGATGTCGAGAACATCAAACGGTTCCCGGACATCTTCGCCGCCGGGGAGCGGGTGGTGGCCACGGAGAAGATCCACGGCACCGCCTTCCTGCTCACCCACGTGCGCGCCGAGGACCGGATCCTGGTGTCGTCCAAGGGGGTCGGCGGCAAGTCGCTGTCGCTGACCTACGCCGAGGGCAACCTGTACTGGCGGGCGATGCGCGCGCACGGGCTGGACGAGGCCGCCAGGAAGATCGCCACCGCGCTCGGCGCCGACCGGGTCGGGCTCTTCGGCGAGGTCTACGGCGCGGGGGTGCAGGATCTGCACTACGGCGCGTCCGCCGCGCAGGACGCCGCGCTCGGTTTCGGCCTGTTCGACATCGCGGCGGACCGCGACGGCGAGCCGGTGCGCTGGCTCGGTCACCACGAGATCGGCGCCCTGCTCACCGATCTCGGCCTCCCGGTGCCGCGAGTGCCGGTGCTCTACGAAGGCCCCTACGACGCCGACCTGCTGGTGGCACTGGCCGAGGGCACCGAAACCGTCAGCGGTACCGGCGCCAACATCCGGGAGGGCCTGGTGGTGCGGGCCGCCGCCGAGCGGCACGCGCCGGTCCTCGGCGGCCGGGCGATCGGCAAGATCGTCTCGAACGCGTACCTGCTGCGCGACGGCGGCACCGAATTCGAGTGAGGCCACGGGCTGCGCGCATGCGAGCCGGCTCCCGGCTACACGGTGCTCGCATCGCGGCGGTGGTGCAGTTCCAGCACACAGCACTTCACACCGCCGCCGCCCTTGCGCAGCTCGGACATGTCCACCGGGACCGGCGCGAAGCCACGGGCGCGCAGTGCCTCGATCAGCCCGGTCGCGCCGGGATCGAGGAAGACGTGATGGCCGTCGCTGACGCCGTTGAGGCCGAACGCGAGCGCGTCGTTCTCCGTGGCGAGGATCGCGTCCGGGTACAGGCTCGCCAGCACGTCGCGGGCGGCGGGGCTGAACGCGGGCGGGTAGTAGGCGATGGTGGCGTCGTCGAGCACCATGAGCGCGGTGTCGAGGTGGTAGAAGCGCGGGTCGACCAGTTCCAGCGACACCACCGGCAGCTCGAAGTACCGCTCGACCTCGGCGTGCGCCGACAGCGAGCACCGGAAGCCGACGCCGGCCAGGATGCGCTGCCCGGCGAAGGTGAAATCGCCCTCCCCCTCATTGGTTTCGCGCGCCGCGGCCAGCGACCGCAGTTCCCTGGCCGCGAACCAGCGATGAAAGGCGGGTCCCTCGGCGGCGCGTTCGGGATGGGCGAACCGTGCCGAGAGCGCGTGCCCGCCGATCACGATGCCGCTGTTCGCGGCGAACACCATGTCGGGCAGGCCGGGTTCACCGGGCACCGTCTCCACCGTGTGGCCGTGTTCCTCGAGCACCGCGCGCAGGATCTCCCACTGGGCCAGCGCCCGCGCCCGGTCGACCGGCGCGGCGGGATCCATCCACGGATTGATCGCGTAGGCGACCTCGAAATGGTCGGGCCTGCACATCACATAGCGACGCGGGGTCGCGGCCCGCGCGGGCGCCGGGGCCGCGAGCGGAGAGGTGGCACGAAGAGGGGCTGCGGCGGTCATCAGGGCTCCCGGTGGCTGCGCGAGAAACGTGTCCCTACGACGGTAAATGCCTGTCCATTGCACCAGGAACACCGATCTGTTGCGCATATCGATGCGACAATGGCGAATCATTGCGTGCGACGGGCGACGGGAGTGGCATGGACGACATCGATCGACGCATCCTGGCCGAACTGCTCACCCACGCGCGGGCCTCGTTTCAGGAGATCGGCGCCGTGGTCGGGCTGTCGGCGCCCGCGGTGAAGCGACGCGTCGACAAGATGGTGGCCAGCGGGCAGATCACCGGCTTCACCGCCCAGGTCAACCCCGCGGCGCTGGGCTGGACCACCGAGGCCTATGTGGAGGTGTACTACCGCGACAACATCTCCCCCGCCGAACTGCGCCGCACGCTCGAGCCGATTCCCCAGATCGTGGGCGTGTGGACGATCGCGGGCGAGGCCGACGCGCTGGTCCACGTGATGGCCACCGACATGGCCGAGATCGAGGTCACCGTCGAGCGGATCAGGGAGAACGCGCGGGTGGGCCGCACCCGCAGTTCGCTGGTGATGTCGCGCATCCTCGAGCGCCCACGCACCTGAGCGACCCGCGACGGAGGCCACGTCGAGGACAGGTTCTAGGGTTGACCGCATGTCCGACGTGCGTACCAGCTACCTCACCGACGGGGCCGAGATCTATCGGCGCTCCTTCGCGACGATCCGCGCCGAAGCCGATCTCGCCGGTTTCCCCGCCGATGTCGAGCGCGTGGCCGTCCGGATGATCCACGGCTGCGGGCAGGTCGACCTGGCCGGCGACATCGCCTACTCCCCCGGTGTGGTCGCCGCCGCGCGCGCCGCGCTGCACGCAGGCAAGCCGATTCTGTGCGACGCGAACATGGTCGCCTCGGGCGTCACCCGCAAGCGCCTGCCCGCCGACAACGCGGTGCTGTGCAACCTGGCCGACCCGCGGGTCCCCGAACTGGCCGCGCGGATGGGCAACACCCGGTCGGTGGCGGCGCTGGAATTGCTGCGCGACCAGCTCGACGGCGCCGTCGTCGCCATCGGCAACGCCCCGACCGCGCTGTTTCATCTGCTCGACATGCTCGACGCGGGCGCGCCGCGACCGGCCGCGATCATCGGCATCCCGGTCGGCTTCATCGGCGCCGCCGAGTCCAAGCAGGCGCTGATCGACTTCGGTGGGGTCGAATTCCTCACCGTGCGCGGCAGGCGCGGCGGCAGCGCGATCACCGCGTCGGCGCTCAACGCGATCGCGAGTGAACAGGAGTGAGCGAGATCAGCACCGGCAAACTGTGGGGCATCGGCCTCGGCCCCGGCGACCCGGAACTGGTGACGGTGAAGGCGGCCCGGCTCATCACCGCCGCCGACGTGGTCGCCTTCCACAGCGCCCGGCACGGCCGCAGCATCTCGCGCGGCATCGCGGCGCCGTACCTGCGGGAAGGCCAGATCGAGGAGCACCTGGTCTACCCGGTCACCACCGAGACGACCGATCACCCCGGCGGGTACCAGGGCGCGATCGACGAGTTCTACGAACAGGCCGCCGCCCGCCTGGCCACCCATCTCGCGGCCGGGCGCAGCGTCGCGCTGCTCGCCGCCGGTGACCCGCTGTTCTACAGCTCCTACATGCACATGCACCGGCGCCTGGCCGATCGGTTCGAGGCCGAGATCGTTCCCGGCATCACGTCGGTGAGCGCGGCCTCGGCGGCGCTGGGAACCCCACTCGTCGAGGGCGAGCAGGTGCTGACGGTGCTGCCGGGCACCATGCCGGTCGAGCAGCTCACCGAGCGGCTGCGCGGCACCGACGCCGCCGCGATCATGAAACTGGGGCGCACCTATCCCGGTGTGCGCCAGGCACTCTCGGACTCCGGTCGGCTCGCCGACGCCTACTACGTGGAGCGCGCGAGCAGCACCAGGCAGCGGGTGCTGACCGCCGCCGAGGTCGACGACGCCGACGTGCCCTACTTCGCCATCACCATCGTGCCCGGCCCGGCCCCGACCACCGCGATCGTCACCACGGGCGAACGCGGCACCGGTCGCCGGACCGAGAGCGACGCCGCGCCCGGCATCGCCGCATCGCCCACCGAGACCGTCGCCGCGCAGCCGAGCGGCCGACTCCCGTCACCGGTAGGCAGGGTCGAACCCGGAACATCCGATGCCCCGGACGCCCCCGGCGATTCGATCGAGGGCTCGGCACCGTCGGGCCCGGCGTCGCCTGGGCGCACGAGGCCCCCTGGCGGCGAGGTCGTCGTCGTCGGGCTCGGCCCCGGCGACACCGACTGGACCACGCCCCAGGTCACCGCGGCGCTGGCCGAGGCGACCGATCTGGTCGGCTACACCACCTACATCGACCGGGTGCCCGAGCGCCCGGGCCAGCGCAGGCACGCCAGCGACAACAAGGTCGAATCCGAGCGGGCCGCGATGGCGCTGGACCTGGCCAGGCGCGGGGCCAGGGTCGCGGTGATCTCCTCCGGCGATCCCGGCGTGTTCGCCATGGCCGCCGCGGTGCTGGAGGTCTCGGCCGAACCCCAGTTCAAAGATGTGCCGGTGCGGGTGCTGCCCGGGCTCACCGCCGCCAACGCCGTCGCCAGCCGGGTGGGCGCGCCGCTGGGCCACGACTACGCGATGATCTCGCTCTCGGATCGGCTCAAGCCGTGGGATGTGGTGGCGCGGCGGCTGTCGGCCGTCGCCGCCGCCGACATGGCGATCGCGATCTACAACCCGGCCTCCTCCCAGCGCCGCTGGCAGGTGGGCGCCATGCGGGAGGTCCTGCTCGAGCACCGCGATCCGGAGACTCCGGTGGTGCTCGGACGCGATGTCGGTGGGCCCACCGAGACGGTCCGGGTCACCACACTCGGCGAACTGGATCCCGAGCAGGTCGACATGCGGACGTTGCTGATCATCGGCGCCTCCACCACCACCGCGTTCGACACCCCCGAAGGCACCCGGGTGTACACCGCCCGCCGCTACGGCACCGACTAGCGAACACGCCGCGAGGGCGGCGGTTCTGGTCGCGGGCGAGCCCCGGGCGTAACATTCCACTTAGGAATGTAGTTCGAAGGGAGTTGACCGTTGACCGACACCGTGACTCGACGCCGCCCGCTGAACTCCACCGCGGCCTCGCTACTGGGGTTCCTGCACGAGGGTCCGATGTCGGGCTGGGACCTGGCGACCCAGGCCCAGCAGCGCATCGGCGACTTCTGGACCATCACCCAGAGCCAGGTGTACCGCGAACTGTCCGCCATGGACACGGCGGGACTGGTGACCAAGGGCGAGCGCGGCGCCAGGGAACGCACGCCCTACCGGATCACCGACACCGGCCGCGACGCGTTCGCCGAATGGATCGCCCGCGATCCTGGCGCCGAGACCATCCGGGTCCCGCTGCTGCTCACCCTGTCGTTCGGGGAGCATCTCGAGCCGGCGCACCGCGACCGGATCATCGCCGCCAACCGGAACATCCATCAGGACCGGCTCGACCGCTATCTCGACGAGGACCCGACCGCGCTCGCGCCCAATCAGCGCGCCACACTCGAATTCGGCATCGCCTACGAACGCGCGGTGCTGGACTGGTTCGACCAGCTTCCGCGCATCTTCGCGGGTCCGCGCCCGGGCTGACCGGTGCCGGGCGGGTCAGCGCACGCGGTGCGCCGCGGCGTCGTGCAGCCACGCCAGGGCCGCGTCGACCTCCTCGACCGCGACCGCGTCGACCGGCAGCGGTGGCCGGTCGATCATGACGACCGGGAGCCCGGCGGTGCGGGCGGCGAAGATCTTGGCCTCGGTCTGCTCGCCGCCGCTGTTCTTGGTGACGAGCACGTCGATGCGGTGCCGCGACATCAGCACCAGCTCGTCGTCGAAGGTGAACGGCCCACGGGCGAGCAGTAGTTCGTACCGCGACGGCAGTGGCGCGGTGGGCGCGTCGATGGCGCGGATGACGAAACGGTGCCGGTCGCAGCCGGCGAACACGCCGACGCCCTGACGCCCGATGGTCAGCAGGACCTGTTCGTCGTGCGCGGCGAGCGCCTCGGCGGCCGCGGCCAGGTCGGGCACCCGCGTCCACAGGTCGCCGGGGCGCTGGACCCATTCCGGGCGCCGCAGATGGACCGCGGGGATGCCGAGATCGGCCGCCGCGGTGGCCGCGTGGGCGCTGACCTGCGCCGCGAAGGGGTGGGTGGCATCCACGACGGCATCGATCGCGTTCTCGCGCAGCCAGGTTCGGAGGCCCTCGACACCACCGAACCCGCCTATGCGGACCGGACCGACAGGCAGCCGCGGATGCGCGACCCGTCCGGCGAGCGAGGACACGATGTCGAGTCCGCGCTCGCCCGACGCGATCCGGGCCAGCTCCCTGGCCTCACCCGTGCCGCCGAGGATCAGGACTCTCAGGGCTGCCCGCTGAAATAGGCCGTACCCGCGTCGATCAGCGACGGGCCACCGGCGATGAGCAGACCGATCACGCCGCCGATGATGGCGCCGGGAATGATGGTGACGATGCCGATCGCGCCGAGCAGGGCGCCGATGATCGCGCCGACGAGCGCGCCGGTGGAGGCTCGCTGCAGCTCGGCCATGAACCACTGCTGCGAGCTGATCGCCTCGGCGGCGGCGACCGTCTTCGGCGTGAGGGTCAGGCGCGAGCCGTCGGCCTCGACGGCGGCCGCGATCTCGGTGGGGGCCCCGTTCACCGTGCCCGACAGCGGCACCTGGGCGACGACGGCGCCCGCCTCGTTGGTCAGGGTCACCGACTTATGGTCGGCGGCGAGCGCGAAGCGACCGCCGGTGACCGAGGTCACCACGGACTTGCCCGCGTCGGCGATCTGCGCGAGGTAGGTCACGCCACGGTCGGCGCCCTGCACCGCGGGCACGTCCTGACCCGCGACCGCCGGAGCGGGAGCGGCGGGATCCGCGGCCACCGGGGCGGCGGCGATACCGGTCGCGGCGATGGCCAGCAACGCGGGGGCGGTGAACTTCGAGAACTTCATGTAACTCCCCATCATGGATACATCGAACCGGGGGGATCACCCGGAACGGCCCCGACCATACCCCCGAGTCACTCGTTTTACACGTTCGGTTCGTAACGATCGCGAAATCGCCCGTCCCGCGCGTACGGATTTGTCGTGATTTGCGCGTGATCTTTCCGTGATCGGCGTGGGTCAACCAGCGGGTTTTCGGACGATCCATTGCGCGACCGGCAGGTGCGGCCGCCATGCGGTGAAACCGCCGAGCGGTTCACCCCGGTAGATCTGGAATTTCCGCAGCGTGCCGCCGTGCCGGGCGGCCCAGTCCAGCAGCCGCGCTTCCGATTCGGCGGTGACGGCGTTGGCCACCAGCCGCCCGCCGGAGCGCAGTCGCCGCCAGCACTCGTCGAAGACGCCGTCCTGGGTGAGTCCGCCACCGAGAAATATCGCGTCCGGTGCGGCGAATTCTCGCTCGGCAAACTCCGAGCGCACTTCACCGCGGATCGTTATTCCTGGGACGCCGAGTGCGGCGGCGTTGGCGGCGATCTGGTCGCGGCGCGCGGGCAGGCGTTCGAACGTGACGGCACGGCAGCGTGGATGCGTGCGGCACCATTCGATGGCGATACTGCCCGAGCCGCCGCCGACGTCCCAGAGCAGTTCGCCCGGCGCCGGGGCCAGCGCGGTGACGGTGAGGGCGCGGACCTCGGATTTGGTCAGCTGACCATCACCGGTGAAGGCGGTGTCGGCCAGACCGGGCAGACGGGTGTCGCGGCGCCCGTCGGGGTCGGCCGCGCACGCGATCGCGACGACGTTGAGTGGATCGCCCGCCGGATGTGACCAGGCCGCGGCGGTGCCGGTCAGCCGGTGTTCGGCCGGGCCGCCGAGCTGTTCCAGGACGGTCAGCGTGGAAGCGCCGAAACCGTGGTCACGCAGCAGTGTGGCCAGCAGGCCTGGGGTCCGCTCGTCCTCGCTGAGCACGAGCACCCGGCGGCCGTCGGCCAGCTCGGGCAGGACCGTGGGCAATGGCCGGGCAACCACGCTCACGACCGGGATCTCGGCCAGCGGCCAGCCCAGCCGCGCACAGGCCAGCGAGGCCGACGACGGTTGCGGGAACACGCGCAGCGCCTCGGCGCCGAACCGGACGGCCAGGGTCGCGCCGATGCCGTAGAACATGGGGTCACCGCTGGCGAGGACGCCGATCCTGCGCTCGGCATGCCGCGTGAACAACGCGGGCAGCGCGGGCAGCAGCGGACTCGGCCAGGTCACCCGTTCGGCCGCGCTCGGCGGCAGCAGGTCCAGCTGCCGTGGCGATCCGAAGACGACCTCGCACTCCCCGATCGCCGCGCGGCCTGCCGCGCCGAGCCCATCCCAGCCGTCCGCGCCGATACCGAGCACGACGATCGGCGCGCCGGTCCAAACGGACTCCTCGGCACCCGCCACCGCCGTGGCGGCAGGTATCGCGCCGTGCTCGGCCGTCGCACCGGCTGCGCGGGCCGTGTTCGACGCCCCGGCTGCAGGGGCCGTGTGCGGTGCGATCACCGTGGCATCCGACGCCAGACGAATTGCGGGATCAGGCGCATCACGAAGAAGGCCACGTTCAGGCGGCCGGGCACCGCGACGCGGGTGGCGCCCTTGCCGAGGGCGCGGACGACAGCGTCGGCGACCTGGCCGGGCGTGCTGGACATGGGGGCCGGGTCCATGCCGGTGGTCATCCGGCCGATCACGAAGCCGGGGCGGACCAGGAGCAGTTGGACGCCGGTGCCGTGCAGGGCGTCACCGAGTCCGGCGGCGAAGCCGTGCAGACCGGCCTTCGCGGAACCGTAGACGTAGTTGGCCCGCCGGACCCGCACGCCCGCGATGGAGCCGAACACCACGATCTGGCCGGATCCCTGCGCGCGCAGCAATGTGGCCAGTGTCGTCAGGACGCTGACCTGGGCGACGTAGTCGGTGTGCACGACGGCGACCGCGTGCGCCGGGTCGCTCTCGGCGCGGTCCTGGTCGCCGAGCACGCCGAACGCCAGCACAGCGGTCCCGATGCCCCCGTGCTCGGCGGCGAGCTTCTCCAGCAGCGGCGCGTGGGTCGCGGTGTCGTCGGCATCGAATTCCACGGCGTGGACGGCACTCGCCCCGGCGGCGCGCACCTGCTCGAGCTCGGCGTCCAGCGCGCCGGCGCGCCGGGCGGCCAGGATCACGATCCTTCCGGGCGCCAGCCTGCGCGCCACCTCCAGGCCGATCTCACTGCGCCCACCCAGGACCAGTACCGGCCCCTCACTCGTCTGCGTACCCATGCGCCCAGTCTGTCACCTCGGGCCCACCCGAGATCGCCGTCCCCAGCGTCGAACCCGAGCCGATGGGCACCGGGCCACCGCCGGGTCATCTGGTGGCGCGGGCACTCAACGCGTGACGTGCGGGTGGCCGGGGCGCGGATTCCAAAAGCCATCGCTGTGCGGGCCGAGCCCGAAACATCCGGCTCGACCCCAGCGCGGCGGTCGTCCGGTGCCCGACGCCGACCGCGGGTGCACCGATGATCCGATCGGCGGGTAGGCGACCTGGACCGCGGTGGCCGTCGGCACGGCGGCTACCGTCGACGTATGCCGACCACCACCGTCTCGCTGTCCCCCGCCGCGCTCGACTTCGTCACCGAGCGGCATCTGGCCACCCTCACGACCCTGCGTGCCGACGGGACGCCGCATGTGGTGGCGGTCGGCTTCACGTGGGATCCCGAGGCCGGGATCGCGCGGGTGATCACCGACGGCGCGTCGGTGAAGGCGCGCAATGCCGCGCGGGGCGGATACGCCTCGGTGAGCCAGGTGGACGGCGCGCGCTGGCTCACTCTCGAGGGGCCCGCGACCGTGCTCGCCGACAGCGACGACGTCGCCGAAGCCGTCCGCCGCTACACCGAGCGCTACCGGGTGCCGCGCGAGAACCCGACGCGGGTCGTCGTCGCGATCCAGGTGCGCCGGGTCCTGTCGTCGAGCACGCTGAAGTAGAGCGGGCCAGGATCACACGTACGCGAACGGCTTACAGCTGCGTGAGGCCGTGCGGGCGCTTGTTCATCGACTCCACGCCGTCCGCGGTGACCACGACGATGTCCTCGATGCGCGCGCCCCACTTCCCCCGGAAGTAGATGCCCGGTTCGATGCTGAACGCCATGCCGGGCTCGAGCACGAGGTCGTTGCCCGCGACGATGTAGGGCTCCTCGTGCACCGACAGGCCGATGCCGTGGCCGGTGCGGTGCACGAAGGCGTCGCCGAGTCCCGCCTCGGCCAGCAGGGTGCGCGCGGCGGCGTCGATGGACTCCGCGGTCACCCCGGGGCGCACGGCGGCGACAGCGGCGGCCTGGGCCGCCTCCAGCAGCGCCATCTGCTCGGCCACCTGCTTGCTCGGCGCGCCGAGCACGTAGGTGCGGGTGGAGTCGGAGAAGTAGCCGGGTTCGACGGGGCCGCCGATGTCGATGACGACCACGTCACCCGCCTCGACGACCCGGTCGGACACGGCGTGGTGCGGATCGGCGCCGTGCGGTCCGCTGCCGACGATGACGAAGGCCGCCTCGGTGTGGCCCTCCTCCACGATCGCGGCGGTGATGTCGGCGGCCACCTCGGCCTCGGTGCGGCCGGGGCGCAGGAATTCGCCCATCCGCGCGTGCACACGATCGATCGCCGCACCCGCCCGGCGTAGGGCGTCGATCTCGGCCTCGTCCTTGATCATTCGCGACTGGCGCAGCACCGGCGTCGCCGAGGCGGGCAGTCCGGTGGTCGATTCCGCGAGCGGGATCAGGTGCAGGGCGGGCATCGCGTCGGCGACGGCGATCCGGGAACCGGCGTGCAGCGTCGAGCGCACCAGCTGGTACGGGTCGACGCCGTCGACCCAGTCCAGGATCTGCAGGCCGAGTTCGCCCGCGGCCGAGCCCTCCAGCGCGGCCAGTTCGAGTTTCGGGATCACGACCGAGGGTGTCGCCCCGTCGGCGGGAATCACCAGGCAGGTCAGCCGCTCGAAGGATTCCGCCGCCGAGCCGATCAGGTACCGCAGATCGGGACCGGGCGTGATGAGCAGGGCGTCCAGATGCGCCGCGCGCATCAACTCGACCGCCCGCTCCAGCCGCTGACCGTAGACCTCCGCCGCGAACCTGGCATCCGTGTGCGCGCTCATAGGATCCGACGTTACCCGGCCGGACACGGCCCGCGCAGGATCGGTTGCCCGATCGTGGCCTTCCGCGACATCGGGATGCGCCGCCGCGGCCCTCGGGCGCGGCGTCGGTGGTTCGGGGCACAATCGAGCCCGTGACCGTTGACGAGAACGCCCGTGGCCCCCTGCTGATCCTCGACGGCGCCAGCCTCTGGTTCCGCGCCTACTACGCGATCCCCGACAAGCTCAGGGCGGCCGACGGGCGCTCGGTGAACGCACTGCGCGGCTTCACCGACATGGTGGCCTCGCTGATCACCAAGCACCGCCCGAGCAGGCTCGTGGTCGGGCTCGACCTGGACTGGCGACCGCCGTTCCGGGTGGCGCTGGTGCCCTCCTACAAAGCCCACCGGCTCGACACCGGCGTCGATGCCGCCCCCGGCGCCGAGGAGGTGCCCGACACGCTCACCCCGCAGGTCGAGATGATCATCGAGGTCCTCGCGGCGGCCGGCATCGCGACCGGCGGCGCCGAGGGGCTCGAGGCCGACGACGTGCTCGGCACCCTCGCCAGCCGGGAACGGCGCGATCCGGTGGTCGTGGTCAGCGGCGACCGCGACCTGCTGCAGCTGGTGCGCGACGACCCGGCCCCGCCCGTGCGCGTGCTCTACGCGGGCCGCGGGCTGGCCAAGGCCGAATTGTTCGGGCCCGCCGAGGTCTCGGCGAAATACGGTGTGCCGCAGCAGAACGCCGGTCCCGCCTACGCCGACATGGCGACCCTGCGCGGCGACGCCTCCGACGGGCTGCCCGGGGTCGCGGGCATCGGGGACAAGTCGGCAGCCCAACTCATCTCGAAGTTCGGTTCCCTCGACGCGCTGATGACGGCCGTCGACGACCCGGAGGCCGATCTCGCCAAGGGCCTGCGCGCGAAACTCGTGGCGGCACAGGACTATCTGAAGGCCGCGGCGCCGGTAGTCCAGGTGGTGCGCGACGCCGAGGTGATCCTGTCCGGTCCCGACACCCTGCCGAGCACCCCGGCCGACCCGGATCGGCTGCTCGCGCTGGCCACCGCCTACAACGCGGAGAGCCCGATCACCCGCCTGGTCACCGCGCTCACCGCGGTGCACCGGGCCTGAACGACGCCGGGCCGCCCGCGCGTACGCGAGCGGCCCGGAACGTCTACGGCCCCAGCCTAGTTCGGGCGACCGACCTCGTAGGTGCCGTCGTCCTTGGTGATCTTGATGCTGACCTTCTTGGCCTCACCGCTGACCTTCAGGTCGCAGGTGAAGGTCGCGTCGACCTCGACCTTCTGACCCGACGGGCACGACACGTCGGAGACGTCGGCGATGCCGTAGGAGTCCTTCAGGACCCGCGAGACACCGTCCTGGACCGCGGTGTTGTCGAGTTCGTCGGAGGAGAACACGACGAGCAGCAGACCGATCACGGCGGCGAGCACCAGCACACCGGCCACGACGAGGCCGATCACCAGCCCCTTGCCCTTCTTGCCACCGGGCGCCTGCTGCGGCTGCTGTCCCCACTGCTGCTGCGGCTGCTGACCCCACTGCTGCTGCGGCTGCTGGCCCCACTGCTGGGCGCCTGCCGCCTGCGCGTTCCAGTCCTGCGGCGGCGGCTGGGTCTGACCCCACTGCTGCTGCGGTCCGGTCGGCTGCTGCGGCTGCTGACCCCACTGCGGCTGCTGGGCGGGCTGCTGCGGCTGCTGTCCCCATGGCTGCTGCGGCTGCTGGCCACCCCAGTGCTGGGTGGGTTGTGCCTGTTGCGGGTCCTGCGGCGGTTGCGCCGCACCTCCCCAGTGCTGCGTGGGTCCGGCGCCGCCGGCCCCCTGCTGACCTCCCCAGTGCTGGGTGGGATCGTTGCTTCCCTCCCCTGGGCCGTTCGGTCCGTACGGGCCGCTCATCCACTCGCCTCCACTCGCATCGTTGTACATACGGTAGCCCCCCGCGCCAGGCCAGCCGCTTTCGCACGACTCCGCCATCACGGTCGGTACGCCAGGAAATCAAATCACAGACGAATCCACTACGCGGCGTCCACTGCGACGACACCCCGCCGCACCGCGCGCACAGCCTTGGCCGCGGTGCCCGCGATCTCGGTGTCGTCGGCGGTGTTGTGGATCTGGTCGAGCAGGTCGATGACCTGTCGGCACCAGCGCACGAAATCGCCCGCCGACAGCGGCGTGCCCTGATCGCCACTGGCCAGCAACGCCTCGGCCAATGCGTCGCCCCTGGCCCACTTGTAGACGCCGGTGACGAAGCCGAGGTCGGGTTCGCGCGTCGGCGGCAGCTTGTGCCGCGCCTCGTCGGCGCGCAGCTGCGACCACATCTCGATGGTGGCGCCGACCGCCCGCCGGATCGGCTCGGTGGGCCCGGACGCGGTGAGGAACCCGCCTTCGGAGCGGGATTCGTACACCAGCGTGGACACCACGGCCGCGAGCTCGGCCGGGCCGAGTCCGCGCCAGAGCCCCTGGCGCAGTGCCTCGGCGACGACCAGATCGCTCTCGGCGTAGATCCGGGCCAGCCGGCGCCCGTCGGCGGTGACCTCACCGCGCTCGACGAAGCCGCGCTCCTCGAGCAGGCCGACGATCCGGTCGAAGGTGCGCGCCAGCGAATTCGTCGTCGCGGCAACCTTCTGGCGCATCGACTCGGTCTCGCGGGCGAGCCGCGCGTAGCGCTCCCCGGTGCGGCTCATCTGCTCGCGGTCGGGGCGGCTGTGCGCCGGATGCGAGCGCAGGCTGCGCCGCAGCGTCGACAGTTCCCGGTCCTCGCCCGCACGGGTGTGGTCGTTGCGCCTGCGCCTGCCCGGCGCGGAGATCCCGGTGCTGCGCAGGGCCGAGGCCAGGTCGCGGCGGATGCGCGCGGTGCGGTGGTCGACGCGGCGCGGCAGCCGCATGTGCCCGAGCGCCTCGGCGGGCACCGGGAAGTCGGCCGCGGAGATCCGGCCCGCCCAGTGGTCCTCGGTGAGCACCAGCGGACGCGGATCACCGGGCGTCTGATCGGGTTCCAGGATGACGGCCAGGCCCGCGCGGCGGCCCGACGGGATGGCCACCACGTCACCACGGCGCAGCCCGATCAACGCCTTGACCGCGGCGCCGCGCCGGTCGGCGCGGCCCTGCTGCTGGAGTTCGCGTTCGCGCTGCTTGATCCGGTCGCGCAGCGAGAGGTACTCCATGAAGCCGCCGTCGACACCGCCGAGCTGACTCTCCAGTTTGCGCAGCGCGCCCTGGTTGCGTTCGATACCGCGGACCAGCCCGACGACCGAACGGTCGGCCTGGAACTGCGCGAAGGACCGCTCGAGCAGGCCGCGCGCCTCCTCCGCGCCCAACCGGTCGATGAGATTGATCGACATGTTGTAGCCGGGCCGGAAGGAACTGCGCAGCGGATAGGTCCTGGTGGAGGCCAGGCCGGCGACGGCGCTGGTGTCGACCTCGGGCTGCCACAGCACCACGGCGTGGCCCTCGACATCGATGCCGCGCCGGCCCGCGCGGCCGGTGAGCTGGGTGTACTCCCCCGGCGTGAGTTCGGCGTGCGATTCGCCGTTGAACTTGACCAGGCGTTCGAGCACCACGGTCCGCGCGGGCATGTTGATGCCGAGCGCCAGGGTCTCGGTGGCGAACACCGCGCGCACCAGTCCCTGGACGAACAGTTCCTCGACGGTGTGCCGGAACGCGGGCAGCATGCCCGCGTGATGCGCGGCCAGGCCGCGGTGCAGTGCCTCGCGCCACTCCCAGTAGCCGAGGACCTCGAGATCGCCTTTGGGCAGGTCGCCGGTGTGCTTCTCGATGATCTCGTCGATCCGCTCCGCCTCACCCGGCCTGCTCAGGTCGAGCCGGGCGCGCAGGCACTGGGCCAGCGCGCCGTCGCAGCCGGCGCGGCTGAAGATGAACGTGATCGCGGGCAGCAGCCCTTCTTCGTCGAGGCGGGCCAGCACCTCGGGACGCGGCAGCGGCCGGAAGTTGCCGCGACCGCCACGACCGCGCGGACCGCCGTAGCTCTGCATCCGGTCGGCGGCCTCGCGCTGGCGGATGAACCGCACCAGGTCCTCGTCGACGAGGACCTTCTGATCGCTGGATTTCGTGTCGAACAGGTCGAACATCCGCTTACCGACCATCACGTGCTGCCACAGCGGCACCGGCCTGGTCTCGTCGACGACGACCGCGGTGTCGCCGCGCACGGTCTCCATCCACGCGCCGAACTCCTCGGCGTTGGACACCGTCGCCGACAGGCTCACCAGCCGCACGTCCGGGGACAGGTGCAGGATGACCTCTTCCCACACCGCGCCGCGGAACCGGTCGGCCAGGTAGTGCACCTCGTCCATCACGACATAGGACAGACCACGCAGCGCGTCCGAGGACGCGTAGAGCATGTTGCGCAGCACCTCGGTGGTCATCACGACCACGGGCGCGCCGGGGTTGATCGACTGATCTCCGGTGAGCAGCCCGACGCTGTGGCGGCCGTAGCGCGCGGTCAGGTCGGCGAACTTCTGATTCGACAGCGCCTTGATCGGCGTGGTGTAGAAGCACTTGCCACCCGAAGCCAGCGCCATGTGCACCGCGAACTCGCCGACGATCGTCTTTCCCGCGCCGGTGGGCGCGCACACGAGCACGCTGTGCCCGTCCTCCAGGGCCGCGCAGGCGGTCCGCTGGAAGGGGTCGAGTTCGAAGGAGATTTCGCTGGCGAACTGCGCCAACTCGTTGGCCCGCGCGGGAGAATCGGTCACCCGTCAGAGGGTATCGGAGTAGTCCGACACCGGGCGGGTGGTTTTCTCCGGGGGCGCGACCGGGTCGGCGGGAGCCACCGGGTCCGGCGTCTCCAGCGGCGAGGCCTCTTCATCGGAGCGCGGGCCCCAGCCCGCGGCGGCCGCGCGCCGGGCCCGGCGCGCGTCGTTGAACCGGGCGAACTGCACCGCGAGTTCGAACAGCACGGTGAGCGCGACGGCGAGCGCGAGCATCGAGAACGGGTCCTGCGGTGTCACGACGGCCGCGAAGACGAACAGGCCGAAGATCAGCCCGCGCCGCCACGCCTTGAGCTTCTCGTAGGGCAGCACGCCCACCAGATTCAGCCCGATGATCACCAGCGGCGTCTCGAAGCTGACGCCGAAGATGATCAGCAGCTGGATGATGAAGCCGAAGTACTGGGAGCCGCTCAGCGCGGTGATCTGGACGTTGTCACCGATGGTCAGCAGGAACGACAGCGCGTGCGAGACCACCACGTAGGCGAGCACCGCGCCGGCGACGAAGAGCACGCTACCCGCGGTGACGAACCCGACCGCGTACCGGCGTTCCTTGGCGTAGAGGCCCGGGGTGATGAACGCCCACAGCTGATAGAGCCAGAACGGCGCGGCCATCACCACGCCCGCCGTGAAGCCGACCTTCAGGCGCAGCATGAACTGCTCGAACGGGGCGGTCGCCAGCAGGCGGCAGGCGCCGTCGGGGCTCAGGCTGGCGCGGGCCGATTCCGGCAGCGCGCAGTAGGGGCCGCGCAGGATCTCGCCGAGGCTCTCGAGGCCGAGGAACGAATGCGCGTACCAGAAGAAGCCGATCAGCGTGGTGACCGCGATGGCGGCCAACGCGAGCAACAGCCGGGTGCGCAGTTCCTGCAGGTGCTCGACCAACGACATCGTGCCGTCGGGATTCGTCCTGCGCTTGCTGCGCCGTGGATCGAACGGAATACGCATGGTGGGTGGTGGCCTCTAACCCTCGGTCCGGCGGATGCTCGACGAAACAGCACTCAGCCCCGGAGCTCCTCGTCCGCGCTCCGGGGTGCACACCGGGGTCAGACCGACTTCTGGCCCTGCTGCTGGTCGACGATCGGCGCCTGCGTCTGCGGAGCCGAGGCGGACAGCTGCTGCGGCGGGGCCGGTGCGGCGGGCTGGGCGGCCGGTGCGGCCGACTCCGACTGCATCTGCCCGACCTCGCTCTTGAAGATCCGCAGCGACCGGCCGAGACCGCGCGCCGCGTCCGGCAGCCGCTTCGCGCCGAAGAGCAGGACGAACAGCACAGCGATGATCAGCAGGTGCGTCCAGCTGAAAGCGCCCATTTTCAGATACCTCCAAAGACCGTGGTGATTA
This sequence comes from Nocardia neocaledoniensis, assembly GCF_029868625.1. Classification (GTDB taxonomy): domain Bacteria; phylum Actinomycetota; class Actinomycetes; order Mycobacteriales; family Mycobacteriaceae; genus Nocardia; species Nocardia neocaledoniensis_A. The sequence goes on from NZ_JARWOJ010000179.1 coordinate 38,235, forward strand.
CCGATGCTACCTGCCCGCCGCGCGTCACGGGCCGTCGCCCGAGGCGGTGTTCGCCACTCGTTCAACCGCCGACGGTGGCGGCCGCCGCGGTGAGTTCGGCGAGCAGCCTGCTGCCGGTGAAGCGGCGCGCGTCCCCGGCTTCCGCCTCGCGGATCAGCTCGGTGAGCCGGCGATTGACCGGTGTCGGGTGCCCGACCATCTCGCCCAGACGCACGATTTCGCCGCACAACCACGCGATTTCGGTCCGGCGTCCGAGGGCGAGGTCGTCGGCCATGGACGAGCGCGCCAGGGGGTCGATCGCCAGGACTTTGCCGAAGACGCGGCGGAAGATCGGGTCGGGTACCCGCAACAGGTGCACCATCAGTTCGGGGGGCACCGGCGTCAGCTGGGCGGGCCGAATTCGCGCAGTGTTCATCACCGCGAGCGCCTCGCCCTGGGCCAGCGCGAGGCAGCGGCGGTAGTCGCGCTCGGCGAGTTCCTCGCGCAGCGGGCGCCCCGACAGCGCGTTGATGGGATTGTTCAGGTTGAGCAGCAGCTTGGCCCACTGCACCGGGCGCAGGTCACGGTGCCTGCGCAGCGGGAGCCCGGCGGCGCGGAAGCGCTCGGCGAACCGGTCGACCACCGGATCGTCCTGCACCGCCACCACACCGTCGCTGGCCCGGTGGAACCGGCCGCTGCCGTTGTGCACGACGTTGAACATGACCATGCCGGCCAGCACGATGCTGGTGGGCAGGATCTCCCGGATCAGGGTGTCGTTGCCGATGCCGTTCTGCAGGCTCACCACCGGTGTGCCCGGGCGTAGCCTGCCCGCGACGGACCGGACCGCGGCGGCGGTGGCCGCGGACTTCACGGTGACCAGCACGAGGTCGGCCAGCTCGGGTTCGTCCGGCTCGAGCGCCAGCCCGAACCGGTCGGGCGGCACCTCGGTCGCGCCGCCGTCGAGGTCGGTGAGCCGCAGCCCGTGCTCGGCGATGTCGTCGAGGATCCGCTGACGCCCGACGAAGATGACGTCCATGCCCG
>NZ_JARWOJ010000180.1 GCF_029868625.1 Nocardia neocaledoniensis
GTTTATCCGGCGGGCGAGGGGGCCGGGCGGGGCGCGCCGGGGGGCGGGGGGGGGGGCGTGGGTGGCGTGGGTGGTCACGCCCAGCGCGACGAAGCGGACATCGCGCCCGGCCGCGGCGTGGTCGGCGGCCGCCGCCTCGCCCCGGCTCTTGTCGCGAGCGGCGAGAAATACCCGCCAGCCCGAGCCAGCCAGCCGGCGCACGGTTTCCCGGCCGAGTCCCTTGTTGCCCCCGGTCACCAGGGCGATCGTCTGTGTCATGCACCCAGATTCGCGCTGAGCCCGGCTCCGCTCCAGTGCCGGTATGGCATAGGACGGGCGGTACCAGGGCCTAGCGCGCGAGAACCGCCGGTTCGGACCCGACCCGCGCGGCGGCGACGCGAATGCCGCGCAGCAGCAGGATCGCCGCGATCACCACCACCGGACCCGGCGTCGGCTCCACGATCACCGCGCACACCACGCCCCAGCCGAGCACAGCCCACGCGAGGAACTCGGGCGGCACGATGCCGCGCCGGTCCATCCACACGATGAGCGCGCCGACGAGCAGCAGCGGCCAGCCGAAGCCGGCGGGGTTGGCCCAGAAGCTGTTGGCGGCGCGGGTGTCCTGCCACCAGTGACCCCAGAGTTCGAGCGTCAGCCATTCGTCGAAGGAGGACGCACTGATCAGCAACCCGAGCGTGAGATGTCCGCCGCCGATGATCGCCAGAATCCAGCCCGCCCACCGGATCGTCCGCTGTCTATCCTGCTCCATCATGAGCCCCTCACATATATACGGAAGCGTATAAGTTGCAGCGTACCGGTCATTTATCCGTATGCGTATGGGTCTTCGGGTATGGACTGCGCCACAGGGAGTGGGATCGGCGGTACCACCCAGGGCGCGCGACCCTCCGGCACCATGGAGACGTGGACAGAGCGGAATTGGCGACGGTGCTGCGCGGCGCGCGGTCCCGGCTCACCCCCGCCGACGCGGGGCTGCCTGCCGGTGCGCGCAGGCAGGTGCCCGGGTTACGGCGCGAGGAGGTCGCGAGCCTGGCGGGCGTGAGCGTCGACTACATCGTGCGCCTGGAGCAGGGGCGCGGGCCGAAGCCGTCGGATCAGGTGCTGGCCGCGCTGACGAGGGCACTGCGGCTCACCGATGTCGATCGGGATCTGGTCTATCGGCTCGCCGGGGCCGAACCCCCACTGGCAGGACGGATTCCGTTGGTGATCCGCCCGAGCGTGCAGCGACTGCTGGACCGACTGGCCGATCTGCCGGTCCTTGTCCTCTCGGCGAAATCCGACATCCTGGCCTGGAATCCGCTGTCGGCGGCGCTACTCGGCGACTTCTCGGCCATTCCGCCGGCGCAGCGCAATATCATGTGGCAACGATTCCTCGGCACAGGCATGGGTCGCGTCGTCATGACCCCCGAGGAGGCCGACAGCAATGCCGCCGCCTGCGTCGGTTGTCTGCGCGCGGTCAAGGCCAGCTATCCGGACGACCCCGACCTGACCCGGCTGATCACCGAACTACGCACCGGCAGCGAAGAATTCGAATCCCACTGGCGCGCGGGCCGCTCCAGCGCCATGCACAGCCTCACCAAAACCATCGCCCACCCCGACCTGGGCACCCTCACCCTCGACTGCGACGCCATGCACGTCCCCGACACCGACCAGACCATCATCATCTACTCCGCACCCCCGAACACCCCCACCGCGACAGCCCTCGACCTCCTCCGCGTCACCGGCCTGGAATCCTTCGATCCGAGCTAGCCGATCCACCTCGCCTCATATTACGAATCATTGATATTTTGAATATCGGGGAACCGGAGGCACGATGGCGACGACGGTGGAGATCCCGGACGAGTTACTCGCCGAGGCCCTGCGCCTGACCGGGCTACCCACCAAAAAGGCGGTCATCAATCTCGCGATGTCCGAACTCGTCCAGGGCTATCGCCAGCGAGAAGCCCTGGCGCGCCTCGAGCAGATGGATCACAACCCGTTCCTGACCGGCGAGGAGCTCGCGGCCCGGTGAGCGCGGCCACCGTCCGGCCCAGGTATCTGCTCGACCACTCCGTCATGTCGCACTATCGGACGAACGCCGCCGTCGAACGCACCATCGACGAACTCGCGATCACCGGAGCGTTGTGCACGTCGACGGTCGCGATGGATGAGGCGCGGTTCAGCGCCCGCAACGCCGCCGACCTCGGCTACCTCACCGAGCTCTACGATTCGGTCTTCCACTGGCTCCCCGCCGACGACATGGTCGAGGACAATGTCCGCCGCATCCGCACCGCCCTGTCGAAGATCGGCGCGGGCCGCGGCGCCCAGAACACCGACGTCCAGATCGCCGCGGTCGCCCTGCGCCACGACGCCACCGTCGTCCACAACGACACCGACTTCGTGACGATCGCGCGCGCCCTTCCCGAATTCCGCCAGCGACGAATCACGCCCAGCTGAATATCGCGCGGGACTGGAATGGCGCGGCGTCCGGGGCCGGGTATGTGACGCGGTTCGAGGTGCGCACGGACTTTCTCGACAACTACGAGGTCCAGCAGGCCGGTGGGCGCGAGATCCTCGAATATTGGATTCCCGCAGAGGATCTCGCGCAGTTCAACCAGAACATCGTCGGCACGATCGAGGTGGTGCGGCGGTTCCCGGAGGACGCGCCGGTGCCCGGCTGATCAGGCTCAGGAGGAGACGCCTGCTCCCTGTCCGTCGCGGAGGGCGGCGACCGCCCGCGCGGTCTCGGCCATCACCAGTTCGGCGTTGATCTGCGCACCGGCCATGGCGCCCGCCGCAGCCGCCGCGCCGACCTGCGCCGACGGGTCGGTGGCGTTGCCGGCGATCCAGACGCCGGGGACCGCGGTGCGGCCGGCCGGGTCGGCGGGGATGTAGTCGCCCATGCCGGACGGGTGCGGCTCGGGGGTGAGGCCGAGGTCGGTGAGGAAGGTGGCGCGGGTGTTCATGCGTGGAGCGACCACGAGGGCGTCGCGGAGGATCGTGGTGCCGTCGGCGAGCCGGACGCCGGACAACGCGCCCTCGGTGGACAGCACCTCGGTCACCTCGCCGTCGACGATCGAGATACCCCGGGCCACCAGCTTTTCCGCGTCATCGGCGGTAAGCGCGGGTGCGGTGTGGGTGAGAAAAACGATGTCGTCGCTGAGCTGACTGAACAGCAGCGCCTGGTGCACCGACATCGGGCCGCCCGCCAGGATGGCGATGCGCTGGTCGCGCACCTCCCAGCCGTGGCAGTACGGGCAGTGCAGGACGCCGTGGCCCCATTGTTCGCGCAGGCCGGTGACGTCGGGGAGTTCGTCGGCGAGGCCGGTGGTGACGAGGATGCGGCGCGCGGTCACCGTGCGGCCGTCGTCCAGCGTCACCCGGAACTCCGGCGCCGAGGCGCGGACCGAGTCGATGGTCGGCACACCGTCAGCCTTGCGACCGGCCCCGCCCGCGACCGACCCGGAGTCCGAATCAGTCTCGCCACCAACCGTTTCCGCGCGGCGCTCGACCGTGACGACGCGCCCCGACACCACATGCCCGCCGTAGCCGCGCACCTCGGCACGTCCCCGCTCGAGCAGTTCCAGCGGCGGCATCCCCTCGCGCGCCAGCAATCCGTGCACCCCGTCGGCCGGTGCGTTGCGCGGCGACCCGGCATCGATCACGGCGACCGAGCGGCGGGAGCGGGCGAGCATGAGAGCCCCGTTCAGTCCGGCCGCCCCGCCGCCGAGCACCACCACGTCATAGGTTTCGTTCAACTCAGTCATCTCGACCTCCTTCGCGATCCACCTTGCGCCCCCAACCCGCGCACTGGCAACTTCCTTTGCCGATATGGCAAACTGTCCAGCATGGACGACCTCGAACAGGCACTCGACGCGGTCGGCCCCCGGCTGCGCACGCTGCGCAAACAGCGGCAGACCACCCTGGCCGACCTGGCGGCCGAGACCGGCATCTCGGTGAGCACCCTGTCGCGCCTGGAGTCCGGCGACCGCAAACCCACCCTCGAACTGCTGCTGCCCCTGGCCAAGGCGCACGACGTGACCCTCGACGAACTCGTCGACGCCCCGCAGACCGGCGACCCCCGCATCCACCTGCGCCCGGTCACCCGGTTCGGGATGACCATGCTGCCGCTCACCAAACGCGCGGGCGGCATCCAGGCCTTCAAGATGATCATCGCCCCCAACGCCCGCACCACCCCCGAGCCGAAGGTCCACGAGGGCTACGAATGGCTCTACGTCCTCAACGGCCGCCTGCGCCTGGTCCTCGGCGACAACGACATCGTCCTCACCCCCGGCGAGGCCGCCGAATTCGACACCCACGTCCCGCACTGGTTCGGCACCGCCGACGACAACCCCGTCGAATTCCTCAGCCTCTTCGGCAAACAGGGCGAACGAGCCCACCTGCGCGCCCGCCCCAAAGGCGCCGACTGATCAGCCTCACCGAAGAGCCGTGGACAGCCACCCGGCGAGGACCGCGGCGAGTTCGCCGGGGCGCTCCCTGGCCACGAGATGACCGGCACCGGCGATCCGGTGGACGGCGGCCTGCGGCACCAGGCGCAGGAATTCGTCGACATAGGCATCGGCGACGGGCGTGCGCTCACCGGCTCGTACGAGCAGCGCGGGCATGTCCAGCGCCGCAGCGGCCTGCCCGAGCTGAGGAATCCTGGCGAGGATGTCCTCGACGATCTCGACATACGAACCGAAATCCGGCGCCCCACCGAGAAACTCGCGGACGCGGGTGGGGTCCATAGTCGGCACGACATCCACCAGCACCACACCGGCGACCCGCTCGCGCACCGCGGGATCGCCGAGGGCGGTGAGCGCGGCCAGCCCGCCCAGCGAGGCACCGACGACGACACAGCCGGGCGGTTCGTTTCGGATCATCGCGGCGATGTCGGCCGCGCAGGTCGTCACCGATCGCGCGGAACCACCGCTGTCCCCGTGCCCGCGCAGGTCGTAGGCGAGGCACCGGTGGCCCGCCGCGACCAGACCGCCGACGACCGGCTCCCACACCTGGCCGCGCTCACCGCCGGCGTGTAGCAACAAGACGGTCGGCCCGACGCCCGCCGACCACCCACGTAGGACAGTCCCATCGGGCCGTACGAGCTGCCGGCGATCGGGATTCAGCGGATCACCCACGCGAGTTCCTCCTCCTTGCACGCGGCGCGCCGATCGGCACCGTCTGACGCTGGTGACCTCAGCCCTGCAGCGCGGCGATCAGCGCCGGGCTCAGGGCGAGCGCCGGCAGTGATTCCACCAGCAGGTCGACCAATTGCTCACGGGTGATGGGCTTTTCGGTCATCCAGGTGAGGATGGTCTCCTCGACGAAGGCGATCCAGCCGCGGATGGCGAGAGTGAGGCGGGCGAGGTCGGGGTCGTCGGGGGGTAGCGGGAGTTCGCTGACGATGAGATCGGCGATGGCGGCGCGGGTTTCGTTGACGTAGCCGACCATGTCGGGGGTGACGCTGGCGGGGCCGCGGAGCACCGAGCGATAGGACGCCGAGTGCTCGGTGGCGTAGTCGACGAAACGCTCGATCGAATCGCGCAGCATGTCGAACAGCGACAGTTCGCGGTTGGGCATGACGGCGTGGAAGAACTCGGTGCTCACGTGGCGGGCGATCGCCTCGTGGAACTCCTGCTTGGACGCGAAATAGTGGAACAGCAGCCCACGCGAGATGCCCGCCTGCTTGGCGATGTCGTCGACCGAGACCTCTTCGAGCGGCCGTTCGGCCAGCATCTCGGCGCCGAGGTGGATCAGCTGCAGCCGCCGCTCCTCGGGGCTGAGCCGGATCCGCTTGGTCGCTCCCGAACTCCTGATACTCACATCGACCATCCTAGCCACTACTGAACTATGCTCAATAGCTGTTGACTCCGTCTCAATAGCGACGTAGTCTGGGTTACATGAGTCGCAAGGTTACAGACAAAGCTGTCGAAAACCGCGCCGCGCGCCACTTCGAGACGATCATCGTCGGCAGCGGATTCGCGGGCCTCGGTATGGCGATCCGCCTGCATCAGCAGGGTCGCGATGATTTCCTCGTCCTCGAGCGCGGCAGCGACGTCGGCGGCACCTGGCGGGACAACACCTACCCCGGCGCCGCCTGCGACGTGCCCTCGCACCTGTACTCGTACTCGTTCGCGCTGAACCCGGACTGGTCGCGCTCGTTCTCCAAGCAGGGCGAGATCCAGGCCTACATCCGCAAGGTCGCCGAGCAGAACGACGTCCTCGACAAGCACCTGTTCGACTGCGACGTGCTCGGCATGCGCTGGAACGCCGAGACCGGCCGCTGGGACATCACCACCAGCAAGGGTGACTTCACCGCCCACACCGTCGTCTCCGCCGTAGGCGCGCTGTGTGAGCCCTCGCTGCCCGACATCAAGGGCATCAACGACTTCGAAGGCGACATCTTCCACTCGGCGCGCTGGGACCACGATGTCGAGCTCGCGGGCAAGCGCGTCGCGGTGATCGGCACCGGCGCCTCGGCCATCCAGATCGTGCCCGCGATCGCGGGCAAGGTCGCCCACCTCGACCTGTACCAGCGCACCGCGCCGTGGCTGCTGCCGCGCATGGACCGCCCGTACCTGCTGCCCGAGCGCCTGGCGTTCAAGTACATCCCGGGCGTGCAGCGCCTGTCCCGCGCGGCCATCTACGCCGCCCGCGAGACCCAGGTCGTCGGCCTGGCCAAGTACCCCGCGCTGATGAAGATCTTCGAGACCATCTCCCGCGGCAAGCTGCTGGCCGAGGTCCGCGACCCGGTCAAGCGCGCCAAGGTGACCCCGAACTACCGCATCGGCTGCAAGCGCATGCTGATCTCCAACGAGTACTACCCGGCGATCGACCGCGACAACGTCGACGTGATCACCGACGGGATTGCCGAGGTCAAGGCCGGTTCGATCGTCACGAAGGACGGCACCGAGCGCGAGATCGACGCGCTGATCGTGGCCACCGGCTTCCACGTCACCGACTCCCCCGCGTTCGAGACCATCGTCGGCCGCACCGGCCAGACCCTGTCCGAGCAGTTCGACGAGGTCGGCCAGCGCGGCTACAAGGGCTCGGCCATCGAGAACTTCCCGAACATGTTCTTCCTGCTCGGCCCCAACGTCGGCCTGGGCCACACCTCGATGGTGTTCATGATCGAATCGCAGATCAACTACATCGCCGACGCGCTGGCCACCATCGACGAGAAGAAGCTGGAGACCGTCGAGGTCAGCCCCGAAGCGGTGCGCGTGTACAACCGCGAGCTGCAGGAGAAGATGGCGAGCAGCGTGTGGATGAACGGCGGCTGCGCCAGCTGGTATTTGGACAAGCACGGCAACAACACCACGCTGTGGCCGGATTTCACCTTCCAATTCCGTAGGCTGACCAAGAATTTCGACGTCGCGGCCTACAACACGACCTCCTCGACCGACTCCGACACCGAACTGAAAGTGGTGGCAGCACAGTGAGCAAAGATGCTTACTTCACGAACAAAGTCTGTGTGATCACGGGCGCCGGTTCCGGCATCGGCCGCGCGCTGGCCGAGAACCTGGCTCGCCGTGGCGCCAAGCTGGCGCTGTCCGACATCGACGCCGAGGGCCTGGCCGAGACCGTGCGCATCGTCGAGGCGCTCGGCGCGCAGGTGAAGTCGGACCGGCTCAATGTCGCCGAGCGTGAGGCGTTCCTGCTCTACGCCGACTCGGTGAAGGCGCATTTCGGTGTCGTGCACCAGATCTACAACAACGCGGGCATCGCCTACCACGGTGACGTCGTCAAGACCGACTTCAAAGACATCGAACGCATCATGGACGTCGACTTCTGGGGCGTCGTCAACGGCACCAAGGCGTTCCTGCCGATGCTGATCGAGTCCGGCGACGGCCACGTCGTCAACGTGTCGAGCCTGTTCGGCCTGGTCACCGTGCCCGGCCAGGCGGCCTACAACTCGGCCAAGTTCGCCGTGCGTGGCTTCACCGAGGCGCTGTACCAGGAGATGAAGATCTCGAAGGCGCCGGTCAAGGTGACCTGTGTGCACCCGGGCGGCATCAAGACCGCGGTGGCCCGCAACGCCACCTACGCCGAGGGCATCGACGGCGCCAACACCGCCTCGCTGTTCGACAAGTACCTGGCGATCCACAGCCCGGAGATGGCCGCGCAGACCATCACCGAGGGGGTGCGCAAGGGCCACGCGCGCGTGCTGATCGGCTGGGAGGCCAAGGTGCTCGACGTGAGCGTGCGCTTCCTCGCCTCGGGCTACAACCGGATCTCGGCCGTGGTCAACGGCCGGTTCATGCCGCACTGAGATTCGGGAAACGCCATGCGCGAGTTCAAGATTCCGCTGCCGATCGCCCGTGTGCTGCTCGACCCGATCTTCCGGGTCACGCTGAACGCGCGGCTGCCGGTGGCGGTGCAACGCGCCCTGCTCGACGCGGCCTCCCTGATGCAGCTGGTGCCCGACGGTTCCGTCGTGCAGCACCTGCAGCTGGGCGGCCGCCCGGCGGAGCGGGTCATCGCCGAGACGGCCATCCCCGGTTCGCGTACCGGGGCCGTGCCGCCGGAGCGGGCCGCGGGCGCGGTGCTGTACCTGCACGGCGGTGGTTACGTGGTCGGCTCGCTGACCACGCACCGGTCGCTGGTGGCCCGGCTGGCCAGGGAGACCGCCTGCGCGGTGTACTCGCTGGACTACCGGCTGGCACCGGAGCATCCGTTCCCGGCCGGTCTCGACGACGCCGAGGCCGCGTTCCTGGATCTGGTGCACAACGTCGGCTACCGGCCCGAGCAGATCAGCCTGGCCGGTGACTCGGCCGGCGGCGGGCTCGCGCTGGCGCTGGCCCAGCGCCTGATCGAACGGCACGCGATGACCCCGGCCGCGCTCGGCCTCATCGCGCCGTGGGTCGACCCGACGCAGGTGCCGGCCAAGTCCCGCGATCTGGTGATCAATCGGGCCTGGTCACAGGCGTGTGCCGCGCACTACCTCGGCGACGCCGCCGCGACCGAGGCGGGCTACGCTCCGCTCACCGGAAACCTGATCGGGCTGCCTCCCACCTACGTCCAGGTCGATGTGAGCGAACTTTTACACGACCAGTGCCGACGACTCGTCGCGGCCCTGCGTGGCGCCGGAGTGCATGTGCGCTTCACCGAGACCCGCGGCCTGTGGCATGTCGCGCAACTGCAAGCCGCGCTGGTCACCGAGGCCGCGCTGGCACTCAGCGAACTCGCGGATTTCCTGCGAGAAGCAATTCAGCCGGTATCGATCGACGATTTACGATAAGGCCTGGTGAAGGTCATTTCGGGCGGCGATATCGCGACCCGCGCGAACGTGTCGTAGATTACTGGCGAGTAGAACCCACTGGAAGGGCACTGATGCGAGAGTTCGAAGTTCCGGCTTCCTACACCATCCCGGACAACGCGAACAATTCCGACAACGTCTTCCGCTTCGGCGAGGAGTCACCGAACACGGTCTTGTTCAACGTCCCGAACGGCAGCGGCGGCTGGAACGACGTCACGGCGAAGGAGTTCGCGGCGGCCGTCACCGGCGTCGCCAAGGGCCTCATCGCCAGCGGCGTCGAGCTGGGCGACCGGGTCGCGATCATGGCGGCGACGCGGTACGAGTGGACGCTGCTCGACTTCGCGATCTGGGCCGCCGGTGGCGTCACCGTCGCGATCTACGACAGCTCGGCCGCCGAGCAGGCCAAGTGGATCCTGCAGGACTCCGAGACCAAGATCCTGGTCGTCGAGAACGACAAGCACCGCGCCACCATCGAGGAGATCGAGGCCGGGTCGCTGCCCGCGCTCACCGAGACCCTGCAGATCGACAAGGGCGCGATCGACGAGATCACCAAGCGCGGCGCCGACCTGGACGACTCGGTCGTGCACGATCGCCGCAAGCAGGTCGGCGCGGCCTCCCCGGCCACCCTGATCTACACCTCGGGCACCACCGGCAAGCCCAAGGGCGTGCAGCTCACCCACGCCAACCTGTGGGCCGAGTCGCGCTCGGGCGGCATCGAGCTGTCGGCATTCGTCACCGAGGGCCAGAAGACCCTGCTGTTCCTGCCGCTGGCGCACGTGTTCGCCCGCGCGGTCGCGCTGATCGCCTTCGACTCCAAGGTGACCATCCGCCACTCCTCGGACTGGACGACCCTGGTCGAGCAGTTCGGTGAGTTCAAGCCGGACTTCATCCTCTCGGTGCCGCGCGTGTTCGAGAAGGTGTTCAACTCCGCCAAGCAGAAGGCGCACGACGGCGGCAAGGGCAAGATCTTCGACGCGGCCGCCGAGACCGCCATCGCCTACAGCGAGGCGCTCGAAAAGGGCGGGCCCGACCTGATCCTGAAGCTCAAGCACTTCGTCTTCGACAAGCTGGTCTACAGCAAGCTGCGCGCCGCGCTCGGTGGGCAGTGCCTGGCCGCCGTGTCCGGCGGTGGCCCGCTGGGCGCGCGCCTCGGCCACTTCTTCCGTGGCGTCGGCGTCACCATCTACGAGGGCTACGGCCTGACCGAGACCACCGCCGCGTTCAGCGTGAACACCCCCCAGCACATCCGGGTGGGTTCGGTGGGTCGCCCGATCCAGGGCCACGCCGCCAAGATCGCCGAGGACGGCGAGCTGCTGCTCAAGGGCTCGGTCGTGTTCGGCGGCTACTGGGGCAACGACGAGGCCACCAGCGAGGCGTTCGAGGACGGCTGGTTCAAGACCGGCGACCTCGGTGCCATCGACGCCGACGGCTTCATCACCATCACCGGCCGCAAGAAGGAAATCCTGGTCACCGCGGGCGGCAAGAACGTCTCCCCCGCCGTGCTCGAGGACTCCCTGCGCGCGCACCCGCTGATCAGCCAGGTCATGGTGGTCGGTGACGGTCAGCCGTTCATCGGCGCGCTGATCACCCTCGACCCGGAGGCACTGCCGGGTTGGAAGGAGCGCAACGGCGTCGCCGCCGACACCGCGATCGAGACCCTGATCGAGAACCCGGCGCTGGTCGCCGAGGTGCAGGCCGCGATCGACGAGACCAACAAGAAGGTCTCCAAGGCCGAGGCCATCAAGAAGATCCGCATCCTCCCGGTCGACTGGACCCAGGAGGGTGGCGAGCTCACCCCGAAGATGTCGCTCAAGCGCGCCGTCGTGATGAAGCAGTACGCGTCCGAGGTGGACAAGATCTACAGCTGATCGTCTGCTGAACCCGGAAGGGCGGGGGCGGTTTTTGAGCCGCCCCCCGGAGCCCCGGTGGGGGCGGGGGGCCCCCGCCCGCGGGGTGTTTGGGGGGGGGGGGGGGGCCCG
>NZ_JARWOJ010000181.1 GCF_029868625.1 Nocardia neocaledoniensis
GTGTCCCGTCGATCAGGCACCGTTGCTTGCTCCTTCGTCGCCTACGCAACGGCGCCTGATCGACGGGACGGCCCGCGACCGCCGCTGACGCGGCGGACCCTCCTCGAGGTCGGGTCGTGGTGGTCCAGCTACTCAGTGCCCGAGATACGCTGACATCACCGCGGGATCGGTGAGCAACGCCGCGCCCGCGCCGGTCTTGGTGACCTCACCGGTCTCCAGGATGTAGGCGCGATCGCTGCGGGTCAGCGCCTGCTGGGCGTTCTGCTCCACGAGCAGCACCGTGGTGCCCTGCCGGTTGATCTCGCTGATGATCTTGAAGATCTGCTGGATCACCATGGGCGCCAGACCCATCGACGGTTCGTCGAGCAGCAGCAGCTTCGGCCGCGCCATCAGGGCGCGCCCGATCGCCAGCATCTGCTGCTCACCACCGGAGAGGGTGCCGCCGACCTGCTTGCGCCGCTCGGCCAGGCGCGGGAACAGCTCGAAGATCCAGTCCAGCGTCTGCTGGTACTCCGACTTCTGCTCGAACGGCCTGCCGTAGCAGCCCATGTCGAGGTTCTCGGCCACGGTCATGCCGGGGAACACCCCGCGTCCCTCCGGCGCCTGGATCAGGCCATGGACGACCCGCTCGTGCGCCTTCATCGCGGTGATGTCCTTGCCCTCGAACAGGATCCGGCCCGAGGTGAGCGGTAACAGGCCCGACAGGGCGCGCATGGTGGTGGTCTTGCCCGCGCCGTTGGCGCCGAGCAGCGTCACCAGCTCGCCCTGCTCGACCGACAGCGAGATCCCGTGCAGCGCCTCGATGCGGCCGTAGTTCACGACCATGTCGCGCACCTCGAGCAACGGCACCCGCTGCTCGGTGACCGCGGCGGGCTCGTCCTGGGCGGCCTCCACCACCGTGGCCGGTGCCTGCGTCGGTGCCGCCTCGGCCGCCGCTGCGGCGCCGGCCTCCTCGCGCACCGCGTCGATCGTGTCGGCGTCGGGCACACCGAGGTAGGCCGCGATCACCGCGGGGTCCTCGCGGACCTCGGCGGGCAGGCCGTCGGCGATCTTGCGCCCGAACTCGAGCACCACGATCCGGTCGGTGACGCCCATGACCAGGCGCATGTCGTGCTCGATGAGCAGCACGGTGTAGCCGTCGTCGCGGATCTTGCGGATCAGATCCATCAGCGCCGACTTCTCGCTGGGGTTGAATCCGGCGGCCGGTTCGTCCAGGCACAGCAGTTTCGGCTCGGTCGCCAGCGCGCGGGCGATCTCGAGCCTGCGCTGGTCACCGTAGGAGAGGTTGCGGGCCTTCTCCACCGCGCGCGGCGCGATGCCGACGAACTCGAGCAGCGCCATGCCGCGTTCGATGGCGTCGCGTTCTTCGCGCCGGTGCCGCGGGGTGCGGAAGACCGCGCCGGGCACCGAGGTCTTGTGCCTGGCGTCGGTACCGACGACCACGTTCTCGAGCGCCGTCATCTCGCCGAACAGGCGCACGTTCTGGAATGTGCGCGCGATGCCCATCCGGGTGATCTCGTTGCGCTTGGTCTTGGCCAGCGGCTGCCCGTCGAAGTGCACGCTGCCGCCCGCCGGCTTGTAGACACCGGTGATCGCGTTGAAGCAGGTGGTCTTGCCCGCGCCGTTGGGGCCGATCAGTCCGAGGATCTCGCCGCGGCGGATCTCGAAGCTCACCCCGTCCAGCGCGGTCAGGCCGCCGAACTTCACCGTCAGCCCGTCGGTGCGCAGCAGCGGCGCGCCGACGGCGGTGTCGATCTCGCGGTGCGGCGCGACGACCTCGGCGACCGTCTCCGCGTCGCCCAGTTCCGGCAGCACCGCGGTGACGTCGACGTCGCCCGCCTTCTCCACCTCCGGCGCGGGCTGGTACCCGGCCGACATGTCCTCGTTGTCGAACAGCGCGTCTCCCGCGCCCGGCCCGGTCATCGCCCTGCTCCGATCGGTTCGGCCGACGGCTTGCGCACGGCCTGGTACACCTGTCTGCCGTAGGTGAGCAATTTCTGCCGCACGGGGAACAGACCCTGTGGCCGCAGAATCATCATCACCACCAGGGCGATGCCGAAGTACAGGTACTTCAGGTCGCCGAGGTTCTGCGCGCCGCCCTGCCGGAACAGCAGCACACTGCCGAACAGCAGCAGCCCGACGACCACGCCGAACACGGCGAGCAGGATCACCACGCGCCGCGCCCACGCACCCAGGACCGGACCACGCAGGCGCCACAGCACCCACAGCCCGATCAGGACGGCGATGTCGATCGCGAGCAGCACATAACCGGTCGACTCGTTCGACACCAGCTTCGCCGACTGCAACCGCAGCGGCAGGTACGCGATGAGGAAGGCGCCGACGATCACGCCGAGCTTGTTGCCCGAGCCGCCGAGCACGACGGCGCACAGGAACAGCATCGACAGGATGATGTCGAACTGCTTCGGGTTGACGTAGGTCACCTGACCGGCGTACATCGCACCGGACAGGCCGCCGACGGAGGCGCCGATGGTGAAGGCCCACAGCTTGTACTTGAAGGTCGGCACGCCCATGATCTCGGCGGCGTCCTCGTCCTCGCGGATCGCGACCCAGGCGCGGCCGACCCGGCTGCGCTCGAGATTGCCGATGATCAGCAGCACGATGATCACCAGGATCGTGCCGAGCCAGAACCACCAGGTGCCGTTGTTGGCCCGTTCGAACGGGTTCCAGCTGTCGGTGTCACCGAGGTTGCCGGGCGAGAAGACCCCGCCCGGATGCGCTTCGGACTCAGCGACCGTCGGGTAGGCGATCTTGGACAGGCCCAGACTGCCGTTGGTGAGTTCGGTGAGGTTGTCGGCCATCAGCCGCACGATCTCACCGAAGCCGAGGGTGACGATGGCCAGATAGTCGCCGCGCAGGCGCAGCGTCGGGGTACCGAGGATCAGGCCGGAGATCGCCGTGAGCGCCACCGCGATCGGCAGGCAGGCCAGCCAGGCCCAGCTCGGGTTGAGCCAGCCGCCGTCGGTCTGGTTCCAGGGGCTGTTCGGGCTGGTCAGCAGGCCGACCGTGTAGGCGCCGACCGCGTAGAAGCCGACGTAGCCGAGGTCGAGCAGGCCGGCCTGGCCGACGACCACGTTCAGGCCGATGGCGATCAGCGCGTACATCGCGAACAGTGCCATCACATTGCCGAAGCTCACGCCGGGGGTGTCGAGCAGCGGCGGCGGATACAGCGGCAGCACCAGCAGCACGAGGATCACCGGAATGCCGACGGCCCATTGCGCGGGCCGGGACAGCCCGTCCCACCAGGTTCGCAGCGCGTCGCCGAGGCCGCGCCGATCGGGCTGTGCCACCGGGGTTTTCGTCAGGTCGGTCATGCGCGGGCCCTCCCCAGGCTCTCGCCGAGGATACCGGTCGGCCGGAACATCAGCACGGTCACCAACAGGACGAACGCGACCACGTCGCGCCATTCGAAGCCGAACAGGATCTGCCCGTACTGCTCGGCCACACCGAGGAGCAGGCCGCCGAGCAGCGCGCCGCGCAGGTTGCCGATACCGCCGAGCACCGCGGCGCTGAAGGCCTTGATCCCGAGGATGAAGCCACCGGAGAAGATGATGCCGGTGGGGATGTGCAGGGTGTAGAGCATCGCGGCGGCGCCGGCGAGCAGGCCGCCGATGAGGAAGGTCAGCACGATGACCCGCTCACGCGAGACGCCCATCAGCGTCGCGGTGTCGGGATCCTGGGCGACGGCCCGGATCGCGCGACCGAACTTGGTCCGGTTGATCAGGATCTCGGTGAGGACCGCGAGGACCACGGCCGCGGCGATGATCACCAGGGCCACGTTGGTCACCGAGGCGCCGAGAAAGGTGAACTGCACCTTCGGCTCCACGAGCCGGATACCGGTCTGGGCGTTGGTGCCGCCGAGCCCCGGCTTGATCTTGGGCAGGATGTAGTGGACGAACTCCTGGATCACGAACGACATGCCGATCGCGGTGATCAGGAAGGCGAGGGGTTTCGCGCCGCGCCTGCGCAGCGGCCGATAGGCCACGCGTTCCAGGCCGACGGCGGCGGCGCCGGAGACCAGCATGCCGATCAGCATCGCGATACCGAGATAGACCACCGTCAGCACGACGCCCTGGGAGTACACGTTGCCGCTCGGGGCGAAGCCGAGCAGTTCGAGGCCGACGTAGGTGCCGAACATGCCGAGCATGAAGATCTCGGAGTGGGCGAAGTTGATCAGCCGCAGCACACCGTAGACCAGCGTGTAGCCGACGGCGACCAGCGCGTAGATCGAGCCGTAGGTGAGACCGTCCACGGTCAATCGCCAGAACTGGTCGATCACCCCGGAGACGTTGAAATCGATGGACCCGTCGGCCAGCAGGGTCACACCGAGCGATGCCGCTGATGTCATGGTTTCTCTCGCGTCAGGCGAGCGGGGGGGGGGGGGGGGGGGGGGCGCCCCCCCCCGCGACCACAACAGGCGGGAGAGATAGGTAAAAAAAAAAAAAATAATATTTGGAGAAGTAGAG
>NZ_JARWOJ010000182.1 GCF_029868625.1 Nocardia neocaledoniensis
CCCCCACACACCGAGACTGTCGCGATGAGTCTCGCACGGATGGCCGGATACGCCGCGCGGCTCGATGACTCCCATACAGCGACCAGTCTGATCATGGTGTGGGGTCCGTTGTTCGAGCTCGCCGTGGCGCTCGACGGACTCCTCACCGACCTCGCCGCCGGCCGACGACGCGTCCCGTTGAGCATCTGGTGGGCCGGTCTCGGCGCAACGGCACACACGCCGGAGCATCCCTGATGCCCGCCCGCCTGGTCACCGCCGTCCTCGGCGTGGCCGTAATGGTCACGGCAGCCACGCCAGCGGCTGGGGCACCGTCCTCGCCCCCGGCCGCGGCGCCCTCAACCGTCCTCGCGCTGGGCGCGTGCCCTGCGCTGTATGTCTTCGCCGTGCAGGGTACCGGTGAGTCGTCACCGGATGCCGCGCCGAGCACTGACACCGGGATGCTGTCGCTGGCGGTGCGTCCGATGATGGCCGCGGCCAGCGATCCCGGTTTGGTCGACCGCGCGTATGTGCCGTATCCGGCCGGGTTCGGCGGCGCGGTCGGCGCCTCAACCGTGCCGTATGCGGAATCGGTCGCTACCGGTGTCGTACGCACGGAATCAATGATGCGGCAGGTGCATTCGGCGTGCCCGCAGACCCGTGTCGCGCTGCTGGGCTATTCGCAAGGCGCGCACGTGGTTTCGCTGGTGGCTCAGCAGGTCGGCGCGGAACAGGGGGTCGTGGCTGCCGAGACGGTCGCGGCCGTGGTGATGATGGCCGACCCGACCCGCAGCCCCGGCGCGCCAGTCTTCCCGGGAACCGATGCCCTCACCCCGGCCCCGGCACCGGGCACCAGCGGTCGACATCTGGCGCTGCTGCCCGCCGCGCCGTTTCCGTCGGTGGCCTCCGGTGGCGGCATCGGCCCGCAACGCGACATCGCCGCCGACTACGGCGCCCTGACCGGTCGGGTGGCGAATCTGTGTGTCGCAGGCGATCTGGCCTGCGACACACCGACCGGGTCGGCGATCTTGCGGGCGGCCGCCGGGGTGGCGTCGCAGTCGCTGCTGTCGGCCGGTGATCCGATCGCCTCGCTGGTCTCGATCGGGCAAGCCCTGGCCTACACCTCACTCGAGGCCGTCTCGACCGCCGTCGAGGACGACGTTTCCGGGGCCTCGTTGACCGAATGGGAAGTGTCGCCGTCGAAGTCGATCTCCCAGCGGCTGGCCGACGCCTCCGATCCCCGCACCCCGCTCGAGGTGAACGCGGCGTTGGCGGCGGTGATGCGGGTCGGCGTGATCGGGCTGAACGCGGTCCACGTGCTGGCGGCCTCGGTCCTGAATCCGGCTACCCTCGCCCAGTTGGGCACTATCGGGTTGTCTCAGCCCGCGGCCGCAGTGGCGATGCTGGGTGAGAAGTTCACCACCGCGATCACCGAGCTGATCCCTCCAACCACGTCGGATCGACTCGTCGCGGCGGCCTTCGACGTCGTGCGCCGTGAGGTCGCCGACAACCACGCCCTGCTCGACCTGACGACCTGGGTGCGGATCTGGGAAACGGGCATGCGTCATGACGCCTACTCACGGCCGATCGGCGACGGTCCTTCCCCCGCCGCATGGGCCGGCGCGTGGTTGGCCGCCGCCGCCCACGACGCCGCCGGAACACCCCTGCCCGCGAGCCCCTCGACCTCGAATACCGCCACAGCGCCGACCACAACACCGGCCGTGGGGCTTTCCTCGACTACGTCCACGTTCCGTCACGTGGACCTGCCCGCTCCCACCTCCTCCCCAGGCCCCTCGCTGGGTGAGGTGGTGGGAGCCCCCCAACACATCGCCTCCCCACCGACGGCTCTCCCCGCCACTCCAGATCCTTCCGTGCCCGCCACGGTCGCAGCGCCGCAGCAACCCGGCATCCACCGCGACACCTCCGCGCCGTCGACCTCATCGATCCCACGACAGCCCGGCGTCAGCGGCCCCACCCGCTGACCGTGACGCATCCCAATCTCGAAAGGCCGACCACTTGATGAACGTTGTGCTCGCCGCCGGTCACGACCTGCTCGCACAGCTGAGCAACCCCACCCCCGAAGCGCCGCCGATGTCGAACAAGATCCTGCAGCTGGTGCAGTACCTCACCTGGTTCGTCCTGTTGTCGGGGGTCGTGGCCATCACCTACGCGGGCGGAAAGTTCGCGTGGGAGAAATGGACCGGCGGCGGCCTGGAATCGCCGAAGATGATCGCCGGAGCCATGATCGGCGGCGCCATCGCCACCAGCGCCGGAACCATCATGAACGCCATGATCGGCAACTGATGACGACCCGCAATCCCCGCCCGGATCGGCAGGTCTGTGTCCTGCGCGGCCAGTCGAAACCGCGCCTGCCCGACACGATCGCCCACACGACCATCGCCGGACTGGCCTTGTCGTCCACCGCGACTGCCCTGGCCTACCTCAGCTTCCCAGCCACCGACGCCACCCTGGCCCGCGAGGCCCGGATACAGACGGCCGTGTTGGCCTGGCAGTTGTTCATCCATCACGGATTCCATGACCGCGTCCACCGCGAGTTCGTGACCGGGTTGAACCAGGCACGGCGACGCGCTCGCGCGATGGCGGCCTTCGATCCGCTGCCCCAGCTACGCCGATTCGAGCCGACCAGAGCAGTCGCGGCGTTGAACCGCCGCTGGGAACGCCGCCACACCAGCCGCTCCACGGCGCTGGCGCTGCTCGACCTGAGCAACGACGTGAACGGAGCCCGCACAGACCTCGTCGCCCTGCTGGCCCACTACGGTCTGCGACCGCACCAGCACAGCGGGTTCGGCGTCCATCGGCCCGTACTGGTCGAAGCGATCGCCGCCGCCGCACTCGGCGCCCGCCACCTCAACCTCGCGACGTGGCAGGTCTTGGACATCGACGCACTGCTGGCCCCGACGGACCCGAGCACGAGCCCATATTCCCAACCGGTTCGGCGCTGGCCGCCATCGGCAGGCGGGCCTGCGCGTGCACAACCTTCGTCACTGTGACATCTCGACCGGACTCGTCCATCTCCACACCACTATTCGAAGGGGGCATCATGTCGCTCGATTTCGACCCGACCACCGCGCAGGAGTTCGTGGCGGTGACACGAACCCAGGTTGTCGGTGACCTCGCCGCTGCCACCCACGCCACGACTGCCGCCGCCGCCGCAGTTCCGGGTCTGGGGTTGATCGGCGCCGAGTTCCGCACCCAGCTCATCGCTGCGCTGGTCGACCACGCCGCCCACCTCGAGGGTTGCGCGAACGCGGTCACTGACCAGGCCGGGCACGTCGAGACCTGCCGAACAAGCTTTGCCAGTCACGACCAGCAGCTCGCCGCGAACCTGTCCACCATCTCCGAAGGACAGTGATGGTCCCCCGAACCAAACCCGCCACCAGCACCGCGACACCGGATCCGGACGCGATCATCACCTACCTGTCGAAACCGATCACCGACCTGCGGGCAGCGTTCGACGGTACCGGTGATTCCACCGACGCGATCGCCCTGCTGAACACCGCGATCACCCAACTCGACGCGACCGAAGCCCCGTACCGGGTGAGAGCCACGGACCTCGAGTCGACCTGGACCTCAGCGGCGGCCGACACCGCAATCCCCGCGATCCGCGGCACACGCACCCAGATCGTCGACAGCAGTGCCGATTCCGGCGACTTCGCCACCCTGATCGACGCCGCGGTCAGCACCAACACCGCCGCCTCCACCGCGCTCGATGCCGAACTCGACGACTTCGCCACCCAAGCCCGCCAGATCCTGAAAGTCTCCCCCAACGACCGAGGCGTAACGCAGGTGATCGACCTGGCCCGCGAGATGTACAGCAGCGCCCTGTCCACTGTGCAGGGCGCCCAAGCCGACTACGACAGCTACAGCAGCAAGCTCGGCGAGAAGTCCTATACAACCCCGAAGTCGAGCCTGGGCACCGGCGGCGGCCCCTCGACCGGCGACCCTTCCCTGCC
>NZ_JARWOJ010000183.1 GCF_029868625.1 Nocardia neocaledoniensis
GCCCCCGACGTTCTCGTCGGGGGCCGCCGCTGTTTTCGGGCCGCGGGCCGGAGTTTCGCGGTGTTATCTGAATTTCCCCTGCTCGGCCAGCGATTGATGATCGAAATGTGGCCGTTGATAAAGCGGAAATCGTACCGGGAAATTGGTCCGCGATCGGAGGGTTATTTATTCGTAACCCTGGAGCGAATCGTTTCGCGCTGTGCATGCCATATACCAGGACAGGTGGGATCCAACTGAGCCGTCGGGGCTTGAAGTACGTGGCCGATGTCGAATCCTCCTGAGTAGATAAGGGTCTGTGAACCGGCCCTTTTCGGCCGTCTATAGCAGGAGTCGACAACATGGTGCATAGCGTTGAAACCTTGTGCGAGCGAGGCCTTTCCGGATATTCGAGCGGCCCCCTGCGCGCGTGCCCGGCGTTGTCGTCGGTGAATACCCGACCTCGTGGGTGGCGAGGTGGATCATGACCGACGTTATTTCTGGAACCCGTTCTGGAATGAGCTGGTTTCCGTTGTCGACCTCCGACGAAGCGTCGCGTTTCACGCAGGCGACCATCGACGGTCTCCGTGAATGGGCGCTTGACCATTTGACCCAGCCGCTGGCCGAGATCGGCCGCGAGGGGCCGGTCTGCCCCTATGTCGGCCCGGCGATGCGTCGCGACCTCATCTGGGTCGGCCGGGTCGCCGGAGCACGCCCGTGGCCGCCGTACGTGCGGCTGGTGATCGAGGACGCGCTCGAGTTGTTCTCGCGCCTCGCGCCGGCATCGGGCGGCTCCGCGGTGCTGCGCTGCCTGGTCACGGCCGTTCCCGAACTGCGCGACTACGCGCTGATCGACGAGTTGCACGCCGACCTCAAGACCAGGTTCGTCGAACGGGGACTGATGCTCGGTCAGTTCTATCCCGGCTGCACAGAACCCGGACTGTGGAACAAGGACTACCACCCGCTCGACGCGCCGATCCCCATGCTGGTGGTGCGCACGATGATGGCCACCGACTTCCCGTTCCTGCTCTCGCGTCCGGAGTGGATGTCGGCCTACGTCAAGAAGTTCGCGCCCGGCCTGCCCGCCCATGTGCGCGAGGTCGTGGTGGGCAGGCTCATCGCGGGCACGGCCAAGGAGGTACCGGAGTACCACTCGGACGTGCTGCCGCCCCAGCCCGTCGGTGCCGGGAGACGACAGCGATGACCCGCGAACTGTCCACCGCGCCGATGAGTGATTCGGCAGCGGTCGAGGAGTTTCCGCTCTCGCCCGCCCAGCTGGGCATGTGGTACGCCCAGCAGCTCGACCCCACGGTGCCGCTCTACGAGGCGCAGTACATCGACATGCGCGGCCCGCTCGATCTCGACCTGCTGGTCGCGGTGGCGCAGCAGGTGAGCCGCGAGTTCGAGTCCGGTCTGCTGCGGCTGGTCGATACTCCCGACGGGCCGCGTCAGGTGGTCGACCGGCGCATCGAGCTGACGATGTCGCACCTGGACTTCTCCGGCGCCGCCGACCCCGAGGCCGAGGCACTGCGGTGGATGCGCGCCGACATCGCGGCACCGATCGACCTGCTCGGCGACCGGCTGGTGCTCACGGCCCTGATCCGGATCGCTCCCGACCGCGTGCTCTGGTACTCGCGTGCCCACCACATCGTGGTCGACGGTTTCGCCTCGGCGACCGCGCTGTACCGCGTCGCCGAGCTCTACAACGCCGCCCTCGCCGGGCAGGAGCCGCCGCCGGGCCGCGCGGCGAGCCTGCGCACCGTCCACGAGGCGGACCTGCGCTATCGCGCGAGCACGCGCTTCGCCGCCGACGCCGAGTACTGGGCGCGGCGGACCGCCGACATGCCGTCGCGGTGCAGCCTCGTCGACGCCGCGGCACCAGCGCACGCGCTCGGCCGCCAGCACCGCGCGGAGTTGTCCGCCGAGACGAAGGACCGGCTGGACGCGGCGGCCGCCCGATTCGGTGTCGGCACGCCGGGTCTGGCGATGGCCGCGCTGGCCGTGTACTACGCGCGGGCGACCGGCACCGAGGACGTGGTGCTGAGCCTGCCGGTGTCCGGCCGCACCACCGCGACGCTGCGCCGTTCCGGCGGCATGCTGGCCAATGTGGTGCCGCTGCGCGTGCGGGTCGCCGGGGACAGCACCGTCGCCGAGCTGGTCGACGCGATCCGGGTGGAGGTCTCGGGCGCGCTGCGGCATCAGCAGTTCCGGCACGAGGAGATGCGACAGGGGGAGGCCGGTCGTGGTTTCGTCGGACCGGTCGTCAACATCATGCTGTTCCCGACCGACGTCGACTTCACCGACGTGCGGACGAGCCTGCACGTGCTGACCTCGGGCCCGATCGAGGACCTGTTCGTCAACTTCTATCAGCACGGCGCGAGCAGCTCCATCCACGTGGACTTCACCGCGAACCCGGATCTCTACGACTCCGAGACCCTGTCGCGGCACCATCGCCGGTTCCTGACATTGTTCGAGGCGATGATCGACGCGGACCCGGCGACCCCGGTGCGCGCGTTCGACTACTTCCTTCCCGACGAGCGGCCCCTGCGCGCCGGACTGTCCGGTGCGCCCGCCCCCTCGCCGCGCCTGCTCACTGACGTGCTCGACGACGGTCTGCGGCTGGCGGGCCCCGCCGCCACCGCAGTGATCTCCGGCGATCGCAGGCTCAGCTACGGTGCGCTGGACCAGCATTCGGCCCACCTGGCCCGCCGACTCGTCGCCGCGGGCGCGGGCCCGGAGTCCCCGGTCCTCGTGGCTTTGCCGCGATCGCTGGAATCGGTCGTGGCGTTCTGGGGCGTCGCCCGTTCGGGCGCGGTCCATGTGCCGGTGGGTATCTCGAATCCCATGGAGCGACTGGCGACAATGGTCGCTGAATGCGGTGCGCGGCTGGGCATCACGACTGCCGATCAGGTCGCGGACCTGCCTCGATCGGTGAACTGGATCCTGCTGCGAGAGGCCGACCTCGCTGCCGCTGTAGACGCCGAGGTCGCTGCCGGGGCGACTGCCGATGTCGCCGTCGCCGCTGGTTCTGCCGTCGCCCCTGGCTCTGCAGCTGGGGCGGCCGCCGCTGGCGGCGATGCTGCTGGCGCTGCCGCTGCCGCAGGCGATGTTGCTGGGGCTGGCGCTGGCGAGGTGGCGAGCGTTGCCGGTATCGCGGCGGCTGACGTCGGACCGGACACGCGCGCGAGGAACGGTTTCGGGCATGCCGCCGACGAGGCTGGGGGCGGGGCGCTGCCCCGGGCGACGATCGGTAATGCCGCCTACATCGTGTTCACGTCCGGGTCCACCGGCACGCCGAAGGCCGTGGTGGTGACCCATGTGGGGATCGCCTCGCTGGTGGCGGCGGTTCGCGATGCCTATGGCGCGGATCGGGAGTCGCGCGTATTGCATTGTCTCAATCCGAGTTTCGATGCCTCGCTGCTCGAGCTGCTGGTGGCGTTCACCGCCGGGGCGACGCTGGTGATCGCCGATGCCGACTCGGTGGCGGGCGCCGAGCTGGCCGCGGTGATCCGCGAGTCCGGCATCACTCACCTGTGCTCGACGCCTGCCGTGCTCGCGACGCTGCCACCGGGCGCGCTCGACGGTGTCCGCGCGGTCTCCACCGGCGGTGAGACCTGCCCGCCGGAGGTGGTGGCGCGGTTCGGACCCGGTCGGGCCCTGGTGAATTCGTACGGTCCGTCGGAAACCACGGTCGCCGCGACCTTCACCCCGCCGCTGACGAGCGACCGCGTCGCCGGTCTCGGCTCCGCGATCCCCGGCGTCACCCTCCACGTCCTCGATCGCCGCATGCGGCCGGTTCCCGCCGAAACCCCCGGCGAGCTGTACATCGCGGGACCGGGCCTCGCCCGCGGCTACGCCGGTCGACCCGGCGCGACCGCCCAGCGCATGCTGCCCAACCCCTTCGGCGCCCCCGGCGAACGCATGTACCGCACCGGCGACCTGGTCCGCTGGCACGCGACCGGCCGCGCGCCGCTCGATGGTGTCGCTGTCTCCGGTGCGGACCGGGTGACGGGCGGTGCGGGTGATGGCGCTCCGGCCACACGTTTCGTGCTGGAGTACCTGGGACGCAGCGATTTTCAGGTGAAGTTGCGCGGGATGCGCGTGGAACCGGGAGAGGTCGACGCCGTCTTGGCCACCTGCCCCGGGGTGGAGTTCGCGGTGACAGTGGTGCGGGTCGGAATGTCGGGGCGGGACATGCTCGCCTCGTATGTGGTTCCGGTACATGCCGAGTCGGTGTCCCTCGACGGGGCGGCACTGCGGGAATTCTGCATGGAACGGCTGCCCGCGCATCTGGTCCCCGCCACGGTCACCGTGCTGGATTCGTTGCCGCTCACCGGAAACGGGAAGGTCGACCGCCGAGCGCTACCCGAACCGGCGGCCGCGCCGACTGAGATGCGCGCCGGCGCCTCCGCGGTGGAGCAGGCGCTGTGCGCCCTGTTCGCGCAGGTTCTCGGCGTGCCCGAGGTGTCGGCGGAGGCGTCGTTCTTCGCGCTCGGCGGTGACTCGATCCTGTCGATCCAGCTGGTGTCCCTGGGCCGGACCGCCGACCTGGTCTTCTCGGCGCGTGACGTGTTCGAGCACCCCACCCCGGCCGGACTGGCGGCGGTGGTTGCCGAACCGGGGGAGCGGCAGGTCCTGCGTGAATTGCCAGGCGGCGGCGTGGGTTACGTCCGGAGAACACCGATCATGGCGTGGCTGCTCGCCCGCCCGGGCTGGCAGCACTTCGCCCAGACCATGGTGCTCGCCCTGCCTGCGGACGTCGACCGCCGCACCCTGGCCCGCACGCTCCAAGCCGTCCTCGACCGCCACGACATGCTGCGCCTCCGCGCCGTCGACGGCGACCGCTTCGAGGTGGCCGCCCCCGCGACCATCGACGCCGCCACGGTGCTCGCCCACCGGCGCTGCGCCCGGCTCGACACGTCCACCATCGACGCGGCGACCGCGGCGGTCGTGGACCGGCTCGACCCCGCGGCCGGTACCGTCCTCGCCGCGATCTGGCTCGAGCCGGACAGCGGCGATCAGCAGACGGTCGGTGATCGCGGCCTCCGGATCGGGAACGATGACCACGGGCCCGTCGAGCCGGGCCCGCAGGTACTCGGCGTGGATCATCGCGAAACCGGCGGGCGGCTGGTTGTCGCCGTGCATCATCTGGCCGTCGATGCCGTCTCGTGGCGCATCCTGATCGCCGACCTCATGACGGCCTGGAGTGCTGTCGCAGTGGGGGATTCGCCGCAACTGCCGCCGGTCGGAACCTCCATGCGGACGTGGGCGCACGCGCTCGAGGCGGCGGCCGACAACCCGGGATGGCGTGGTGAGCTCGACTACTGGTCCGGTGTGCTCGCGACACCGCAGCCGCGCTGGGGACGTCGGGAACTCGATCCAGCGCGCGATGTGGGCGCCGGGCTGGACCGGTTGGAGATCACGCTCTCGAACGAGACGAGCGCACAGCTCGTGCGGCATCTGCCCACCGCCCTGCGCTGTGGCGTCGAGGAGGCATTGCTCGCCGCGCTGGTGGCGGCCGTCTCCGAGCATCGCGGCACCTCGGGCCCCGCGCTGCTCATGCTGGAACGCCACGGCCGGGACGAGACAGTGGTGCCCGGCGCCGACCTGTCACGCACCGTCGGCTGGTTCACCAGCCAGTTCCCGATCGCGCTCGACCTCGGCGACGATCCAGATCCGGTCGCCATGGTCGCGGCCGTGAAGGAACAACTGCGCGCGGTTCCGCACGGCGGCTTCGGTTTCGGGCTACTGCGCTACCTGCGGCCGGACACGAGCGTACGGCTCGCGGCCCTGGGCGAACCGCCGGTGGGGTTCAACTACCTGGGTCAGCTAGCGGGCACCGGCGCGGGCCTGCCGTGGCTGCCGGTCGATGTGGCCGACCGGCTCGGTGCCGCCGGCGATGCCGACCTGCCCGCGAGCGCGGCACTCGCCGTGGACGCGGTCACCATCGACGACGCGGACGGCCCGAGAGTGCATGCGGTGTGGCGGTTCCCGTCAGGAGTCATCACCCGCGACGAGGTGGCGGGCATCGCCCGGCACTGGGACGAGACCCTGACGACGATCGCGCGGGCGATCGCCGAACCGGGTGCGGGCGGGCTGACCCCGTCGGATATCGCGCTGGTACCGGTCACCCGAACACAGCTCGTCGGCTGGCAGCGCCGGTATCCGGGCATCGAGGACGTCTGGCCGCTGTCACCGTTGCAGCAGGGCCTGCTGTTCCACACCCGGCTCACCGCCGGGCACCCCGACAAGTACGCCGTGCAGGCCGTCTTCGCCCTCGACGGTGCGGTGGATCCGGCGCGCCTCGAGTCGGCCGCAACCACCCTCGTGCGCAGGCATCCCGCCCTGCGCACGGCCTTCGTGACCACCGACGACGCGGCGGTGCAGCTGGTCATCGACGAGGTCACGGTGCCGTGGCGGGTGCTGGAGGCGAGCCAGGACGACTGCCCGCGGCTCGCGACGGAGGAACTCGCGCGCCCGTTCGACCCGGAACAGCCACCGCTGCTGCGCTTCCTGTGCGTGCGGTGCGGGCCGCGCGATGTGCGGCTGATCGTCACCAACCACCATCTCGTGCTCGACGGCTGGTCCATGCCACTGCTGTTCGGCGAACTGCTCGCGCTCTACGACTCCGAGACCGCCGCCCTGGGCGAACCGGTCTCCTACGGGCGGTACCTGAGCTGGCTGCACGACCAGGACGCCGCCGCGGCCAGGGCGGCGTGGTCGGACGTGCTGACCGGACTCGCCGGGCCGACCCTGGTCACCGCGGTCCGCCCGCCACTCACCCACGACGGCGAGCCCACCGACCTGCGCCGGGAAGTGCCGTTGGCGCCGGGCACCGCCACCGCGCTGAACCACCACCGCACCGAGCGCGGCGTTACGCTGAACACCGTCGTGCAGACCGCGTGGGCGCTGCTGCTCGCCGAGCTGACCGGCCACACCGATCTGGTCTTCGGCACCACGGTCTCGGGTCGTCCGCCGGAGCTGCCGGGCGCGGAGCGGATCGTCGGCATGCTGGTCAACACCGTCCCGGTGCGC
The DNA here is from genome assembly GCF_029868625.1 of Nocardia neocaledoniensis. Lineage (GTDB taxonomy): Bacteria > Actinomycetota > Actinomycetes > Mycobacteriales > Mycobacteriaceae > Nocardia > Nocardia neocaledoniensis_A. The sequence continues at coordinate 7,012 of NZ_JARWOJ010000183.1, forward strand.
ATCGGCCTTTCACCGGACGAGCTGGTCGGTGACCTGCTGACCAGGGTCCAGCGCGAACAGGGCGCGCTGGTGGACCGGAACATCCTCGGCCTCACCGAGATCCAGGCGATCGCCGGACTCGGTCCGCTGTTCGACACCAGCATGGTCTTCGAGTCGTATCCGATGGACGTCGAGGCCCTGCGGGCCGCCTCGGCGCAGGCCCGGCTGCGGGTCCGCGACTTCCACGGCCGCGACGGCACGCACTATCCGCTGTGCCTGGCCGCCTTCGCCCACGACGGCCTGCGCCTCGAGCTCACCTGCTCGGACCGGTTCTTCGACGAGACGGAGGCCACCGCGCTCGCCCAGCGGCTGGCCAGGATTCTCCACCAGCTCGCCGATCCGGCGCGGCCGACGGCGGCGGTGCGCGGCGTGCCCGGTGGGGAGGTCGTCCGGGTCCGGCCGCGACCCCTGCGCCTGCTGCCCGACCTGCTCGCCGACGGACTGGGCGGCGACCGAATCGCCGTGGTGGACAGCGCGACAACGCTGAGCTATGCCGAGCTCGACAGCCGGTCGAATCAGCTGGCTCGCGCCGTCATCGCCGCGGGCGCGGGACCCGAGGACACCGTTCTGCTGGCGCTGCCGCGCTCGGCGGACTGGCTGCTGGCCGCGTGGGCGATCGCCAAGTCCGGCGCCGCCTTCGTCCCTGTCGACATCGACCACCCCACCGAACGCATCGCCACCATCGCGGGCGGCTGCGGCGCCCGCCTCGGCATCACCCGCGCCGGGCATCGAAACAGACTGCCCGACGATGTGACCTGGCTGAACGTCGACGACACCGCCACCGACTACTCCACCCGGCCGGTGACCGACGCCGACCGGATCCGTCCACTGCACGCCGGGCACCCCGCCTACCTGATCCACACCTCCGGCTCGACCGGAATTCCCAAGGGCGTCATGCTTTCCCACGCCGGGCTCAGCGGGCTGGTCGCCGGTATGGCGGAGCGCCTGCGGACAGGTCACGGCGACCGGCTGCTGCTGTGTATGAACCCCGCCTTCGACGCCGCGATCCTGGTGTGGCTCACCAGCTGTCACACCGGCGCGACGCTGGTGGTCGCCCCGCCGGAGGCCACTGCCGGTGACGCGCTGGCCGACACGATCACCGGCACCGGGGTGACCCACCTGGTCGCCCCGCCCGCGGTCCTCACCACGCTGCCGACGGCGGCGGTCGCCGGGGTGCGCACGATCGTCACCGGCGGCGAATCCTGCCCGCCCGAACTGGTCGCGCGCCTTGGCCGGGGCCGCACGATGCTCAGCTCCTACGGCCCCGCCGAAGCCACGGTGGCCGTCACGATGAGTGCGCCGCTGAGCAGGGACGACGCGGGCGACCTCGGGCTGCCGCTGCCCGGCTGCGGCCTGGCGGTCCTGGACGGCTGGCTGCGCCCCGTGCCGCCCGGAGCGGTCGGCGAGCTGTACCTGATGGGTCCCGGCCTGGCCCGCGGCTATGTGGGTGCGGCCGCCCGCACGGCGGAACGATTCGTGGCCGACCCGTTCGGCGCGCCGGGCGAACGGATGTACCGCACCGGTGATCTGGTGCGCAGAACCACCGCCAACCGCCTGAATTACGTGGGCCGCAACGATTCCCAAGTGAAACTGCACGGCATCAGGGTGGAGCCGGGCGAGGTGGACGCGGCCCTGCTCGGTGCGCCGGGCGTCGCGCTGTCGGTCACCGTGCCACGGCCGGGACCCGACGGGCGACAGACGCTGGCGTCCTATGTGGCACCGGTCGCCGGCGCCGAGCCGACCCCGACCGCGCTCCGCGAATTCCTGGTGCGCAGGCTGCCCCGGCACCTGGTGCCCACCACGGTCACCGTGCTCGACGCGCTGCCGGTCACGGGCAACGGCAAGGTCGACGTGCGGGCGCTGCCGGAGCCACGGCACACCGCGGCGCCTTATGTCGCGCCGGTCGGCGCCGAACGCCTGGTCGCCGACGCCTACGGCGCGGTCCTCGGCCGGTCCGAGGTCGGCGCCGACGACGACTTCTTCGCTCTCGGCGGTGACTCGCTGTCGGCCACCAGGGTCACCGCGCGACTGGGCGCCGAGCTCGGGGTCGAGGTGCCGCTGCGGCTGGTGTTCGAGGCACCGACCGTGCACGGGCTCGCGGCCCGGCTGGGCGGCGAGACCGTCCTACCCGCGAACGCCCTCGGCGGACCGTGCGCCGGGCCACGCCCCGACCGGATTCCCCTCGCGCCCGCGCAACGGCGCATGTGGTTCGTCAACCAGTACGACCCGGACTCCGGCGCCTACAACATCCCGGTCGTCCTGCGCCTGACCGGCCTACTCGATGTCGCCGCCCTGCGCGCGGCGCTCACCGACGTGGTCGGCAGGCACGAGGCGCTGCGCACGATGTACCCCGACCACGACGGTGTCGGCTACCAGGTGGTGGTGGCGCCCGAGGAACTGGCGGACCATGTCACGCCGATCGATACCGCCGAGGCGGAGTTGTCCGAGGCCGTCTTCGACTGTGTCACCGCCGGTTTCGATGTCGCCGCCGCCGTCCCGCTGCGCGTGCGGCTGTTCCGGCTCGCCGCCGATCGGCACGTGCTCGCCGTCGTCGTGCACCACATCAGCGCCGATGGATACTCGATGGGATTGCTGGCCCGCGACGTGATGACCGCCTACACCGCCAGGGTCGCCGAGGACACGCCGCGCTGGCCCTCCGACGCCGTGCAGTTCGCGGACTACACACTGTGGCAGCGTGATCGGCTCGGCGATCCCGAGGACCCCGACTCGCCGGCCGCTCGTCAGCTGGCCTACTGGACCGAGACGCTGGCCGGGCTGCCGGATCGGCTGGAACTCCCGGCCGACCGGCCGCGCCCACCGGTGGCGTCGCTGCGCGCGGGCACCGTGCACCGGGTCGTCGACTCGCGCACGCGGACCGCGCTGGAACAGCTCGCGGCGACCAACCGCTGTTCGCTGTTCATGGTGCTGCACAGCGCGCTCGCCGTCCTGTTCGCGCGGCTCGGCGGCACCGACGACGTCGCCGTCGGCACGCCGGTCGCCGGGCGCGGCATCGCCGAACTCGACGAGGTGGTCGGCATGTTCGTCAACACCGTGGTGCTGCGGACCCAGGTCGGCACCGCGCTGCCGTTCACCGAACTACTCGATCGGGTACGCCGCACCGACCTCGACGCCTTCGCGCACACGGAGGTGCCGTTCGAACAGCTCGTCGACCTGCTCGATCCCGCCCGCTCGGCGGCCAGGCACCCGCTCGTCCAGGTCATGCTGGTGTTCCAGAACCTCGGCCATGCCGAGTTCACGCTGCCCGAACTCCAGGTCGAGCCCATCGATCTGGAGCAGCGCAGCCTGCGCTTCGACCTCAGCGTCACCGTCGGTGACGACGGCGCGGGCGGGCTGTCGGCGCGTTTCGGCTATGCCACCGACCTGTTCGACGCGGCTACTGTGGGGCGGTTCGCCGACCGCTGGCTGCGCGTCCTGCGCGCCGTGAGCACGAATCCCGGTGTGCCGGTCGGTGATATCGATCTGCTCGACGCCCGCGAGCGCACGATCCTGCCCGGTCCGGCGATGCCCGCCGTCGCCCCGCCCGCACTGCTCCCCGACCTGCTGCGCACCGCCGTCGCCACCAACCCGGACGGCATCGCCCTTGTCGACGGGACAACGGAACTCACCTATCGCGATCTCGACGAACGCTCGAACCGGCTGGCCCGCAGCCTGATCCGGGCGGGCGCGGGCCCGGAGGAACTCGTGGTGATCGCCCTGCCGCGCAGCGCGTGGTCGGTACTCGCGGTCTGGGCGGTGGCCAAGACGGGCGCCGCCTTCGCCCCGGTCGACCCGGCCTACCCCGCCGAACGCATCGCCCAGATCCTCGCCGACTCCGGCGCGACCCTCGGCATCACCACGTCTGGAGCCGAATCCATCCGCCCATGGATCACTCCCGCGGATGGGTCCACCGCCGATGGCGGCTCGGGCGGGCGGTCGGTGCGTTGGCTGCTGCTCGATGATCCGGCTGCCGCCGAACTGGAGGCCGTCTCGGACGCGCCGATCGATCCCGCCGAACTGCGCGGCATCGTGCGAGTCGCGCACCCCGCGTATGTCATCTTCACCTCGGGTTCGACGGGTCGCCCCAAGGGCGTGGTCGTCACCCATGCCGGGCTCGCCAATCTGGTCGCCGCGCAACGGGAACGGCTGGGGCTGACCTCCGGATCCCGGGTACTGCACGTGGCCTCACCCAGCTTCGACGCCGCCGTACTGGAACTGCTGCTCGCGGCGGGCGCCGCCGCGACGCTGGTGGTCGCCGGGCCGACCGCGTTCGGCGGAGCGGAACTGGGGGAGTTGCTCGCTCGCGAGCGGGTCACCCACATCGCGCTCACTCCCTCGGCGCTCGGTTCGGTCGACACCGTGCATCACGAACACCTGCGCGCGATCATCACCGGCGGCGAGCCCTGCCCGCCCGAGCTGGTGCAGCGGTGGGCCTCGCCCGGCCGCGTGCATTTCAACGACTACGGCCCCACCGAGGCCACCATCTGGGCCACCGGTACCGGGTCGCTGCGTCCCGGCTGCGAGATCACCATCGGCACCGCGGTTCCCGGCCTCGCGGCGATGGTGCTGGACGAGCGCCTGCACCCCGTCCCCGACGGCGTCGTCGGCGAGCTGTACCTGGCGGGCCCCGCGCTGGCACGCGGTTACCACGGCCGACCGGACCTCACCGCCGCCCGCTTCGTCGCCAACCCCTTCGCCTCGGGATCCACCCACCGTACGACCGGGAACGGCGCTGCCGCTCCCGGCCGTGACAACCGCGCACCCGCCGCACGCGCCGACAGCACCCGCTCGACTGCCGGCCGCACGGTACCCGTCGCGTCCGCCTCCGTGGACACACCCGCCGCCGCCCTCGCGACCAGCGAACGGATGTACCGCACCGGCGATCTCGTGCGCAGGCGCGCACATGTCCTCGAATACCTGGGCCGATCCGATCTGCAAGTGAAGCTGCGTGGCCTGCGGATCGAACCGGGTGAGATCGAGGCGGCGCTCACCGCCGATCCGGCGGTGTATCAGGCCGTGGTCACCGTCCATACCGACCAGGCACTCGGCGAACTGCTCGTCGCCTACCTGGTGCCGGAACGCGACGCCGCGTTCGGCGTGGAAGCCGTGAAAGAGGTGTTGTCGCAGCGTCTTCCGTCCTACATGGTGCCGACGGCGTTCGTGGTGCTGGACGCACTGCCGCGCACCGCCAACGGCAAACTCGACCGCCGCGCGCTACCCGCCCCCGACCTCAGGTCCGGCCGGTTCCGCGCTCCGGTCACCCCCACCGAACGCACCGTCGCCGACATCTTCGCCGAACTGCTCGGTGTGCCGAGGGTCGGCCTGGACGACAACTTCTTCGCCCTCGGCGGCAATTCGCTGATCGCGACCAGGATCGCGGCCAGACTCGGTGCCGCCCTCGACACCCGCATCCCTGTCCGCATGGTCTTCGACGCGCCGACGGTGGCCGAACTGGCCGCGGCCGTGCGCACGGCCGCGGCGCCACCCGGGCCGCGGCCCGGCCCCCCGCCCCGCCCCGGTAGCCCACCCCACGCGGGGGCGCCGCGCCGCCAGTGGGTGCGGCAAAGCCACCCCCCCCCCCCCCCCCCCCCCCACCGGCCC
>NZ_JARWOJ010000184.1 GCF_029868625.1 Nocardia neocaledoniensis
GTCTTGCACTCCCGCTCGATGTAGACGAACTCCTCGGCATCGAGTCGGACAGAGCCGCCGAAGGTCACCGACAGCCTTCCTTCGGCTGCTTCTGTCAACAGGTCCTGCAAGGTCCGTTCGCCGCTCACGTCAATCCCCCCCGGTCCCCCCCCCCCCCGCGCCCCCCTCCCCCCCCCCCCCCCCCCGGCCCCCCCCGGGGGGCTCCCCCTGCGGGCCGGGGGGGGCCCGCGGCTGATGCCGGTCGACGGCGAACTCACCGCGGGGCGGCTGCTGGCCCCGCTGCGGCGGGTGCTGCGCGGCCACGTCGAGCTGAAAAGGGCCGCGCCGCCGGCGCTTCCGCTGGAGGTGCTCTCGGCCAAGCGCACGCCCTACTTCTGCAGCGGCTGCCCGCACAACCGCTCCACCGCCCTGCCCGAAGGGTCGATCGGCGGCGGCGGCATCGGCTGCCACACGCTGGTCACCATGTCGGGGCGCACCGACAGCGCGGTCACCGGGCTCACTCAGATGGGTGGCGAGGGCAGCCAGTGGATCGGCCAGGCACCCTTCACCGATGTGCCGCACCTGTTCCAGAACATCGGCGACGGCACCTTCTTCCACTCCGGGCAGCTGGCCGTGCAGGCCTGCGTCGCGGCCGGGGTGAACATCACCTACAAGCTGCTCTGGAACGAGGTCGTCGCGATGACCGGCGCCCAGGACGTGGAGGGCGGCCTGTCCGTCGCGCAGCTGACGCACAAGCTCACCACCGAGGGCGTGCGCCGGATCATCATCTGCGCCGACGAGCCAGGGCGCCACAACAAGCGGGCGCTCGCCAAGGGCACGCTGCTGTGGCACCGCGATCGGCTCGACGAGGCACAGCGGGTGCTGCGCGAGATCGAGGGCGTCACCGTGCTGATCTACGACCAGCACTGCGCCGCCGACGCGCGCAGGCAGCGCAAGCGCGGCGCGCTGCCCGTCCGCAACACCCGCGTGGTGATCAACGAGGCCGTGTGCGAGGGCTGCGGCGACTGCGGCGCCAAGTCGAACTGCCTGTCGGTGCAGCCGGTCGAGACCGAGTTCGGCCGCAAGACCCGCATCGATCAGACCTCGTGCAACACCGACTACAGCTGCCTGGACGGCGACTGCCCCTCGTTCGTGACCGTGGAGATCGACCCGGCCGCGAGCAAGGGCGCCCGGCGCGAGGTCGCCGAACCGCCCGCCGTGCCCGACCCGGGCGTCGCCGCACCGCTGCGCACCCAGAACGTGCTGATCGCGGGCATCGGCGGCACCGGCATCGTGACGGTGAACCAGGTGCTGGCCACCGCCGCCCTGCGCGCCGGCTACGAGGTCGAGAGCCTCGACCAGATCGGGCTCAGCCAGAAGGCCGGACCGGTGGTCTCGCACCTGCGCTTCTCCACCACGGCGCTGGAGCCGTCCAACCGGCTCACCCCCGGCAGCGCGGACTGCCTGCTCGCGGTCGACCTGCTCACCGCCACCGATCCCCGCTACCTCCAGTACGGCGACGCGGCGAGCACCCTCGGCGTGGCCTCCACGAGCCAGACCCCGACCGGCGACATGGTCTACGACAAGTCGGTCGGCTACCCCGATACCGACATCCTGCTGGGTCGGCTTGCCGCCGTGACGAAGTCGATCAGTCACTTCGACGCGCTGGCGGCGGCCGAGACCCTGTTCGGCAACACCGCCGCGGCCAACTTCCTGATCGTCGGCGCCGCGGTGCAGACCGGTGGGCTGCGCCTGCCCGCCGCGGCGATCGAGGAGGCCATCGGGATCAACGGAGTCGCGGTGGACGCCACCATCGCGGCGTTCCGCTGGGGCCGGGTCGCCGTCGCCGATCCGGCGGCGTTGGGCCCGGGCGGGGGGGGGGGGGGGGCCCCGGGCCCCCCCCCCCCCGGCCCCCCCCGGGGGTGGGCCCCCTCGTGGCCGGGGGGCGCGGGGGGGGGGGGCCGCGGCGCCCCCCCAACCCCCCGGCCCGGGGCCAACGCCGCCGGATCGGCGACGGCGACCCGGCCCCAGCGGAACGCCGCGATGG
>NZ_JARWOJ010000185.1 GCF_029868625.1 Nocardia neocaledoniensis
CCCCCCCCCGGCGCGCCCCCCCCCCCCCCCCCCCCCCCCCCCCCCCCCGCCGGCGGGGGGCGCGGGGGGGGGGGGGGGGGCCCGGCCCGCCGCCCCCCCCCCCCCCCCCCCACGTCGGGTCAGCCCGCGCTTGCGGGCCGCCCCAGCAGAATCGTCTCCAGCAGTTGGATCACGGTGTCCTGCGGGCAGATCCGGTCTTCGAACGCGCGACCGAGATCGACCACGAGACTGAACGCGGCGTGTACCAGGATCCTGGCCTCGCCGAGCGAGAGCTCCGGGCGCGCCGCGACGACCAGCTTGGCCCACTCGGCGATGATGAGCTGCTGCAGATGCCGCAGCGTCACCTGATCGGCCCGGTCGACGTGACCGAAGTCCGCGTAGTAGACGAAGGTCAGCGCGCGTTCGTCGAACGATCCGGCGACATAGAGCCGGATGAGGGTGCGCAGCGCCGTGGCGGGGCTGTCGGCCGCGGCGATCGCGGGGGCGATCGCGCCCGACACCCGATCGGCCGCGCGCCGGAACGCGGCCACCAGCAGGTCGCTCTTGCTGCGGTAGTAGCGGTACACCGCCGAGGCGGCCGACAGATCGGCGGCGGTGGCGATGTCCTCCATGCTCACGTTCGGGTAGCCGCGCTCGTGGAACAGCTCCACGGCCCGGCGTAACAGCAGGTCGTGCTTGAGCGGCTGGTACTGCTCCTTGGCGGGAGCGCTCGGCGCCGCGATGTCCGGGTGGGTCAGGTCCGCGTCGATCAGTGCCCAGCTCATGGCGGTGAGCAGCGGGGCGAGCGCTTTCGCCGGGACCGTCGCGTGGTGGTCGCCGATGCTGCTGACCACCGCGAAGATCGAGACCGCGCGGATGGCGAGATCGCGCCGGTCCAGTTCGGGGCGGACCTCGCCGATGCGGGTGCGCAGCGCGGCGATGGCCGCGGTGAACTGCGCGGTGAGCTCGTCGAAATCGGCGGGCTCTAGGTAGCGGCGTTCCCAGCGCACCAGGGCGGCGGTGGGCCGGTTGGCGATCGTCAGGCTGATGATCGCGTCGAGGACGTGCTCGACGCGCTGTCGCGCGGTCCAGTCGGCGGCCTCGTCGGGCAGCTCGGTCGCGCTCAGCGCCAGACCGGACAGGCGCAGCAATTCCTCGCGGAACAGCGCGTACTTGCTGGGGAAGTGCCGGTAGAGGGCGGTGGAGCTGATGTCGAGCCGCTTGGCGATGTCGTCCATGCTCACGCCGTGGTAGCCGTGCGCGCCGAACGCGGCCGCCGCCTCGGCCGCGATCTGGGCACGCCGATTCTTCGGCCTGCGCCGGATCGGGCGTTCCGGCGCCGCCGAAGGTGCTTCGTCTGCCTGCTTGCTCGTCGTCTCGCCCTTTGTTCCTCGCGGGACCGCACGTTCCCGATGATCTTGCCCGCCATGCTATCGCCTGAGCGGGTGGGCGCCGTGCACCGGATTCGGTCACGACGCGGTGCCGGCCTCCCTGGTCCGGGCGACGGGCGTCAGCGGGGGAGTGGTCCGCCGAGGGTGATGATCTGGAGGAGCCCGATCACCAGTTCGGGCGGGCAGATCCCATCGTCGCCGAAGGTGCGGCCGAGGTCGACTACAAGGCTGAACGCCGCGTGCACGAGGATCTTGGCCTCGCCGAGCGACAGCTCCGGTCTGGCCTCGGTCACCAGCGTGGCCCACTCGGTCACGATGAGCTGCTGGCGGTGGCGCAACGTCACCTGGTCGGCCTGGTCGACGTGGCTGAACTCGGCGTAGTAGACGAAGGTCAGCGCCCGTTCGTCGAAGGAGCCGGTGACATAGAGATCGATCAGCGTGGCCAGCGCCTCGGCGGGCGATGCCGCGGCGCTCACCGCGGGCAGGATGGCACCGGACACCCGGTCGGCCGCGCGCCGGAACGCCGCGGCGAGCAGGTCGCTCTTGCTGCGGTAGTAGCGGTACACCGCCGAGGCGGCCGAGAGATCGGCGGCGGTGGCGATGTCCTCCATGCTCACGTTCGGGTAGCCGTGCTCGTGGAACAGCTCGACGGCCCTGCGCAGCAGCAGTTCGTGTTTGAACGGCTGCGCTCGACCCGCGGCCCTGCGCATGAGCTCCGGCGCGCGCCTGTCGACCGGGTCCGCGTCGACCATCGCCCACGCGGTCGCCTTCAGCAGCGGGGCGAGGGTTTTCGCCGACATCGCCGTGTGATGATCGCCGATGCTGCTGATCACCGCGAACAGCGACACGGCGCGGACCACACGGTCGTAGCCGTCGAGTTCGGGGCGTACCTCGCGGATGAGCGCGCGGACAGCGGCGATCGCGGCGGTGAACTGCGCGGTGAACTCGGCGAAATCGTCGGGCTCCAGGTAGCGGCGTTCCCAGCGGGCCAGCGCGGCCGTCGGCCGGTTGCCGATGGTCAGCACGACGATCGCGTCGAGCACATGATCCAGGCGTGCCCGCGCAGACCAGGCGGCCGCCTCCGGGGGCAGCTCGACCGCGTGCAGCGCCAGACCGGACAGGCGCAGCAGTTCCTCCCGGAACAGCGCGTACTTGCTCGGGAAGTGGCGGTAGAGCGCGGTCGAGCTGATGTCGAGCCTGCGGGCGATGTCGTCCATGCTCACGCCGTGGTAGCCGTGCGCGCCGAACGCCGCCGCCGACTCGGCCGCGATCTGTGCCCGCCGGTTCTTCGGCCTGCGCCGGACCTGGCGGGGGCGCGCGGCCGAGGTCGAGGAGGGTTCGGTCACTGGGCGGGCGCCGTCGGTAGTGGGGAGTTCACCTTCTCGACCAGCCAGCGGCCGTCGTCGTTGCGCAAGCTGAGCACCATCGACAGCTGGCCGGGCTTGGCCTTGTGCTCGGTGCCGAGGCTCGAGATGGTCGTCCCGATCACCACGATGGCCTCGGCCGCCGTCTCGTCGCCGGAGCGCAGCGCGCACTGGGTGTCGGTGGATTTCGACACCACCTCGCCCTGGGTGAGCGCGTCACGCAGTTCGGCGCTGGTGGATTCGAACTGCTTCTTCCAGTCGCCGGTCGCGCCGTCGAGCACGGTTCGGAAATAGGTGTCGAGGTTCTTGCTGTCGTAGTCGGCGAGCACCGGACCGTAACGGCAGGCGGCCACCCGGGCTTCCTCGTGGGCCGCCAGCAGGTCTTCGCTGCTCTTGCTCTCCACGAAGAAGTACACCGACGTGGCCACCGCGGCGCCGAGCACGATCGCCGCGGCGCCGCGCAGACCGAGGGTCCTGCGGTCGACCGCCCACCACTTGCGGGTCGCGGCCGGCTTGTCGGCGGTCGGCGCCGCGGTCTCGGATGCGCCAGTGGTGTCGGTGGTTTCGTCGTTGCTCATCGTGACTCCTTATCGGGGTGCGGGTACCGCGGGCCGGGACAGTTCGTTGCCTGTCACACCCGGCGGCGGGCCCGCGCCGTTGTCGGGACCGGCGGGTCGCGGTGCGTTGGCCGAGCCGCGGACCTGCAGCGCGGGATTGTCGGTGACGCAGTAGTTGTAGAGCCGCACCCGGGTGTCGGTGGTGGCGTTGGTCGGCACGATCGGGACGGTGTCGTAGTCGCAGGTCGGTCGCGGCCACGGGTCGACCAGGGTGAAGAAGGCGTTGTCGTGGGCCGGGACCCCGACCGCCTCGGCGAAGCGGCTCAGTGTGGGGAACAGCAGCTCCAGGGCGGGCTGGCGCAGTTTGGCCGCCCGGGTGATCGCCACGAAGTTCGCCACCAGGTCGGTGATCGGATCGTGGGTGCGTGAGATGAACCCGCCGAGGGTGGCGAGCTGGCCGGGGCCCTGTTCGAGCAGGTGCCGCAGCTCCGCGTCGGCGGCGGTGAACTGCTGGAACAGCGCGCTACCCGCGCCGGTGATGGTGCCGAGGTCCGGCTGGGCGTGCGAGGTCGTCTCGGCGATGACCTCGAGATTGCGCAGCAGGTGTTCGGTCTGCGGCAGCAGGTCGGTGAGACCGGCCATCGCGCGGCTGAGCCCGGAGATCATGTTGCGCAAGGCATCCGGCCCACCGGCCAGTGCCTTGTCCAGCTCGTCGACGATGACATTGAGGCGCTCGGGATTCATGCCGCCGACCAGGCCGGCCATATTGCCCAGCACCGACTGCACCTGCACCGGCACGGCGGTGTCGGCGCGGGCGATGACCGAGCCGTCGCCCAGATACGGTCCGGTGTCGGTCTCGGGCCGGAAGTCCAGATACTGCTCACCCGCCGCCGAGAGCCGGGCGACGGCGACCGTACCGCCCAGCGGGATCAGTGTCCCCTCGTCGATCGCGGCCACCGCGGTGATGCCGACTTCGTCGACCCGGACCTCGTCGACCCGGCCGACCCGCACGCCGCGGAAGGTCACGTCACTGCCCGCGGTGAGACCGCCGGAGGTGGCCAGTTCCACGGTGACGGCGAACCGCGCGCTGGTCGGGTCGATCCGCAGGACCGCACCGCCCAGGTACAGGCTGCCCAGCACCATGACCACGATCAGGCCGACATTGGCGACCGCGACGCGGCGGCGGACCAGCCACTGCCACAACGGTGAATTCATCGGGGTCCCTCCTGCGGCGGCTGCTGCGGGGTGCTGTTGAGGCGGCCGGTCACCTTGGCGATCACATCGGTGATGCTGCCGACGAACGCGGGAATGTCGGTACCGTCGGGCCAGCGACTGCCAGCCGGATCGGTGATCGCGCCGATGTCGAGGTAGGACAGAATCGCCCCGACCGAGAGATTCGGCCCTTCCATGCTGGCCATCACCTGCGGATAGATCGAGTGGAAGCCGTCGAGGGCACCGGTGAGATCGTCGCCCATCTGGACGAACCCGTTCATCAGGTTCTGGATGCTCTGGAACAGGCTGACGAACTGCGGACCGTTGGTCCGGCTGAAGTCGCCGAGCGCGTCCATGGTGACCGCGACCTTGTTGATCAGGTCGACCATGGCCTGGTTGTTCTCCGCGAACAAGCCGATCAGCTGCGGGAAGCTGTCGGCGGCGGCGCCGAGTTCGGCCTTGCGTCGGGCCAATTCGCCGGTGAGGACCGACAATCCGTGCAGTGTGGCGTCGAGATCGCCGGTACGTGCGTTGAGCGCGGCGATCACCGAGGTCATCTCGCCGATCAGGTGCTGGAGCTGCGGTGCCTTGCCCGCGAAGATGGAGTTGAGCTCGGACGTGACGCGGGCCGCCTGATTGAGCCCGCCGCCGTTGATCAGCATCGACACCGACATCATCAGCTGCTCCACCGAGGCGGCCGAGCCGGTGCGCTCGGGCCCGATCCGCGCGCCCTCGCGCAGCGGCGGCCCCGCCTCCTGGGCGCTGGGCAGGGTGACCGCCACGAAGATGTCGCCCAGCGGAGTCGCCTGCCGGAGTTCGACGGTGGTGCCCTCCGGCAGCTGGATGTCCTCGCGGATCAGCATCTCCACATCGGCGAGGAACGAGGTGGTCGAAATGCCGGTGACCACACCGATATCGGTGCCGCCGATCTTGACGTGTGCCCGGTCGGGCAGGTTGAGCGCGTCGCGGAAGGTGGCGTGCAGGGTGTAGCCGGGCCCGCCGATGCCGGGTTCGGGCATCGGCAGCTCGGCCACGGTCATCGAGCAGCCACTGGCGGACGCGGCGACCGCGGCCGCGCAGAACGCCGCGGCCAGCGTGGTGCGAAGGGTCATTTCGTCAGTCCCAACAGCGCGGCGGTGAGCCCGAAATCGGGGCCCATGTCGGAGATCTTGCCGGTGCGACACCCGTCCAGCCGCATCTGCACACGCTCACAGAACGTCGCGATCACCTCGCTGTCCAGCACGATCTTGTCGAGCAGGCCGTGCAGGCGCAGGGCCTGGTGTTCCCGGCTGATCGCGTTGTCGAAGTTCTGGAACATCAGCGGGCCGACATCGACGATCTCGGTGAGGGAGCGCGCGTTGGCCCGCATCTGGGCGGCGATCGCGACGAACTTGGTGAGCGCGCCGGCGAGCTGATCCTCGTTCTGGCCGACGACGGAGGCGGTATTGGTGATGAAGTCGTCGAGCTGGGTCAGCACCGCCTGCAGGCCGGGGGACTGCTGACCGAACAGCGCGATCAGTTCGGTGATGCGCCCGCTGAAATCCCGGACCGTCTGGTCGTTCTCGGCGATGATCTGGGTGATCTCGCTCAGGCGCACGATCGTGTTCGCGATCTGGTCCTTGTTGGCGAAGGTCACCTCGAAGGCCGCCGAGAGCTGGTCCAGAGTTTCGCGCAGCCGGTCGCCGTTGCCGTCGAGCAGGGGGAACAGCACCCGGCTCGCCATCGGGCCCTGCTCGCTGTCGCCTTTGAGCGCCTCACCGAGCTGATCGAAATTGGCCAGGATGCGGTCGAGTTCGACCGGTGTCCTGGTGCGTGCCAGCGGAATGTGCGCGCCGTCGGCGAGTTCGGGGCCCGACCCGGTGTAGGCGGGGGCGAGTTCGACGTGGCGGTTGGTGATCAGCTGCGGCGAGATCAGTGCCGCCATCGCGTCGGCGGGGATGCGTACGTCGCGATCGACCGACATCACCACCTCCACGTAGCTGCCGCGCGGTGTCACCGAGTCGACGACACCGACCGGCACACCGAGGATCGAGACCTCGTTGCCCGGGTACAGCCCGGCCACGTTCTCGAAATCGGCGCTGATGCGCTTCTGCTGGCTCAGCATGCGGTCACCGGCTCCGGTGACGCTGTCGGGCAGCAGCGCGCATCCCGCCGCCAACAGCGCGGCGAGGCAGAGCGCGGCCAGTTTGCCCGTGCGAGTGGTACCCGTGCTCATTAGTTGCACCCCTGTACGGCTTGCGCGAAGCACAGCCAGTTGTCCGGCAGGATCCACGGCGCCCAGATCTCGCCGTAGGGTCCGTTGCCCAGCAGATTGTTGAACTGGCGCAACGTGACCGGGGTGATCTCGTAGAGCCGGTCCAGGTTCTCCTTGTTCTTGGTCAACCCGTCGGTCATCGTGTTGAGGTTGGCGATCAGCGGGCCGAGCTCGCCGTTGTTCTCGATGCCCATGTCCTGCAGCAACTTCGACATCTCCGCGACGTTGTCGAGCAGCTGGGTGAGCAGGGTCTGGCGCTGCTGCACTGCGGCGCCGATCGCCTCGCCCCTGGTCAGCAGCACGAGCACACTGTTGCGGTTGTCGGCGACGAGCTGGGAGACCTGGTCCATGCTCTTCAGCAGCGTGTCGACCTCGTCGCGTCGGCTGTTGATCACCTGGGCCAGCGCGCCGATGCTGTCGAGGGCCTGCACCGCCATGGCGGGGGAGTCGCCGAGCTGGGCGCTGAACACGTCGAGCGCGGTGCGCAGCTTGTTCGGATCGATGCGTTCGATGCGCTCGAACGAGGACGTGTACTTCTGATCCTGGATGACCTTGCTCAGGTTGTACGGCACCGACGTCCGGTCGAGTGTTATCCGCTTGCCGGGCAGGCCCTTTCCGTCGCCCGGCTTCAGCTCCACGTGCAGGCGGCCGAGAATGGTCGACATCTTGATCGCGGCGCTCGCGTCGGCGCCGAGCCGGATGTCGTGGCGGATCCGCAGCGCGACGTCGACCTTGTCGTTGACGAGCTTCACCGACTGGACCTCACCGACCTCGATGCCGGCGATGTCGACGGTGGCGCCCTGCTGCAGACCGGCGGCCTGGGCGAACTCGGCATGAATGGTGATGTCGCCGAGCCGGATCTGCGTGAGCAGACTCGACGCGCCGAGCAGCACCAGCACCGACGCGGCCGCGATCAGACCGAGTCGCAGGTGCCGGTTGTACAGCAGGAAATCGGGAACGCGAGGTTTGATCATCGACACACCTCTGAATGGGAGTTGCCGCCGACCTGCGAGAACAGGCCCTCGGGAAGGAGAACGCCCCACAGCGACACGTCGAGGCCACAGATGTAGGCGTTGCCGTAGGTGCCGTACTGGGTGAAGCGGGCCACGCCGTTGAGGAAGTCGGGGAATTCGACTGCCATGCGGTCGAGTGCCGCGCCGTTGTAGAGCAGCATCATCACGGCCGTGGTCGCGTTCTGCTGAGCGGTGGCCATACCGGGCTTGACCTGCCCGATCAGCGAGACCAGCGAGTCGGTCGCCCCGGAGACCCGTTCGACCGAGCTCTTCAGCGATTCGCCTTCGGCGTAGAGCCCGTCCATCAGGCTGCGGGTCTGGGTGATCAGGGTTTCCAGTTCGCCACTGCGGTTGGCCAGGCCCGCCATCACCGAGCTGAGATTGCTCAGGACGTCGCCGAGGATCTGATCACGCTCGCCGAAGGTGCTGGCCAGCTGCGCGGCCTGGGTGATCAGCGCCGACAGCGACACCTCGTTGCCCTGCAACGCCTGGATGAGCGTCTCCGAGAGCGAGTTGATCTGATCGGGCTGCAGCACACTGAACAACGGCTCGAATCCGGACAGCAACGAGGAGACGTCGAACGACGGCTCGGTCCGGTCGATCGGGATCTGCGCCCCCGCGGCGAGCACCGTCCCCGCCTCGGTGCCCGGCGCCAGCGCGAGATAGCGCTGACCGATCAGGTTCTGGTAGCGCACCAGGGCCTTGGTGGTGTCGGTCAGCTGCTGGCGGGCTTCGATCTGGAAGTCCACCTGGGCGGTGTAGTCGTCGGTGAAGTCGATCTTGTCGATCCGGCCGACCCGCACCCCGGCCATGCGGACGTCGTCGCCGACGCGCAGACCGAGGACATCGCTGAACACCGCCGAGTAGCTGGTGGTGTTGCCGGGGACCTCACGCTGCAACGTCGACCAGATGGTGTAGGTGAGCACCGTGGCCAGGACGACGAAGAAGCTGAAGCCGATCAGCGGTTTGGTGTATTTCACCGGGTGACACCACCTTCTGTGTCGGGGACGACCGGAATGTCGCCCAGGATCGAACCGAGCAGCAGCAGCTGGCTGAAGGTCGGCTCACCGCCGACCAGCGCCGACACCGCGGCGATGCCGGTCAGCCGGGGGTGCCCCGCCGGGGTGGCGGCCGGCGCGGGGTCGGTCGCCGCGGCCGGTGCGGTGATCCCCGGAATGGCGGGCAGCCCGGGGATCGCGGGCAGACCTGGGATCGCGGGCAGGCCGGGAACGGCGGGCAGGCCGATGCCCGGCAGCTGGGGCAGGCCGGGGATCTCCACCACCGGCTTCGGTCCGGCGGACTCGAGCCAGCCCGGCAGCATCGAGGCCGGGTATTCCTGCGGCGGTGCGACTTCGGGCACGGTCGGGCCACCGCAGCGGGGGCCCGCCAGCTCGCCGTAGCGCGGGCAGTCCTGCGCCGTGTACTGCTGGAACGGGGTGAACGTGACGTCCATGCGCCAGGTCATCTGTTTGCGCGGACCGAAGTTGAAGGTCTGCTGCAGCTTGCGGAAAGAGGTGTTGAGGTTGGCCGCGGTGGCCTGCAGGGCCCCCGGGTCCTTGGCGATGCCACCGATCAGCACGTCGAGTCCGGCGACGAGCTCCTTGCCGGAATCGGGGTTCGCGGCGAAGAGCGCGTTCACCGAGTCCACCGTCGTGTTGCCCTGCACGAGCAGCTCGACGAGCTGGGCGCGGTGCTCGTTGAGCGTGCGCGCCGAGGTGACCGAATCGGCCAGCACCCCGACCAGTTCGGGCGCCGACTGACTCAGCGCGGTCGCCGCGCGGCCGAGATTGCCCAGCAGACCGCCGATCTCGGGAATCTGGTGCACGGTGGTGAGCCAGGTGTCGAGTCGCTCGATGGTCGAGCCGGGCACGCGCGCGCCCGGCTCCAGCGCGGCCGACAGCGTGGCCAGCACCCGGCCGAGTTTCTCGGGCTGGATGGTGGACAGCACCTCGCGCAGGGTGTTGAGGGTGGACTGCAGCTGGACCGTCGCCTCGCTGGTGTCCTCGGCGATGGTGGCGCCCGCGCGCAGCGTCGAGGCGGCCGCGCCGTTGTCGACCAGCTGGATGGAGGAGACACCGAAGATGTTGTCCGGGACGACCCGGGCGGTCACCGTGTCCGGGATCGTCTCGGCCAGACCTGGTTTCAGCTCGAGAGTGGCGCGCTGACGTTCGCCTTTCGCCACCATCTCCACCGAGCCGACCGCGCCCACCACCATGCCGCGAAACTTCACGTCGGCGCGCTGGGGTAGCCCGTCGCCGGTGCTGGTGAGGTCGGCGCCCACCACCACGGTGTCTTCGAATTCGCCGTTGTAGCGCAGGGCGAGCAGATACAGCGCGACCGCGAAGGCGGTGATCACCGCCAGCCCCGCGAGCGTGAGCTGCAGGGGTTTGGGGCCGCGGCCGCTGAGATCGAGAATCATTCGATCGACCTATCCCGAGATCCGGAATCCGGGGTCGATGCCCCAGATAGCAAGGGTGAGAAAGAGATTGGTGAAGACCATCACGACGATGACCATCTTGATGGCCCGCCCGGCGGCCACCCCGACACCTTCGGGCCCGCCGGTGGCCACGAAACCGTAGTAGCACTGGATGAACGCGGCGATCAGCACGAACACCACGACTTTGCCCAGGGAGAAGAACACGTCCCCGCCCACCAGGAACTGGAAGAAGTAGTGGTCGTAGGTGCCCGCGGTGGTGCCGCCGAGGAACAGCACCGACAGCTTGGTCGCCACGTAGGCCACCGCCAGACCCAGCGTGTAGAGCGGGATGATGGTGATGGTGGCCGCGAGCATCCTGGTGGTGATCAGGTAGGGCAGCGGCCGGATGGCGATGGATTCCAGCGCGTCGATCTCCTCGGAGATCCGCATCGAGCCGAGCTGGGCGGTGAAGCGGCAGCCGGACTGGATGGCGAAGGCGAGCGTGCCCAGGATCGGCGCGATCTCCCTGGTGGTGGCGAAGCCGGAGATGGCGCCGGTGAGCGGTCCCATCGTCAGCAGGTTCAGCGCCGTGTAGGACTCGACGCCCACGGTGATGCCCCCGAAGGCACACAGCACGACCACCACGCCGACCGTGCCGCCGCCGACGATCAGCGAGCCGTTGCCCCAGCCGACGTCGGCGACCAGCCGGGCGACCTCCTTGCGGTAGTGCCGCAGCGTGAACGGAATCGCGAGCAGGGTCTGGAAGAACACGATCGCCTGATGCCCGAGGCGCTGGTTGGCCTGCACCGGGATCTTGGCCGCGGCGCCGACCACGCGCACCGGGCGCAGGGTGGGCGGGGTGTATTCGGCCGCCATCTCAGACCACCTTCGAGGGGAAGAAGCTGTTGTAGAGCTGCGTGACGATGATGTTGGTGGCGAACAGCATCAGCGCGGAACTGACCACCGCCGAGTTCACCGCGTTCGCCACGCCGCCCGGCCCGCCCTTGGTGTGCAAACCGATGTCGCAGGCGATGATCGCGGTGAGCGCACCGAAGATCGCCGCCTTGAACAGCGCGACCATCAGATCGTTGGCGACCGCGAACGAGGCGAAGGAGCTGATGAACGAACCGGGCGTGCCGTGCTGGGCGTAGACGTTGAACATGTAGGCGGTGGCGAAGCCGACGAAGACGATGAATCCGCACAGCAGCATGCTGACCAGCACCGCCGCCGCCAGTCGCGGCGCGACCAGCCGGCGCACCGGGTCGACGCCCATCACCTTCATCGCGTCGATCTCCTCGCGAATGGTCCGCGAACCGAGATCGGCGCAGATGGCGGAGCCCACCGCGCCGGCGATCATCAGCGAGGTGACCAGGGGCGCGCCCTGGCGGATGATGCCGAGGCCCGCTACCGCGCCGATGAAGGTGGTGGCGCCGACCTGGTTGACCAGCGCGCCGACCTGGATCGACACCACCACCGCCACCGGGATGGCCACGAACACCGTCGGCAGGGCCGACACATTGGCCATGAACGCGCACTGCTTGACGAACTCGTGGAACGGGAATCGCCGGTGCACGATCGACAGGACCAGCTGCACGATCGCGGTCCGGCCGAGCAGGACCTGTCGGCCCAGCGTCTCGACCGACTGCTGGGGGTGTCGTCGCCAGAGCCCGGTGGCGCTGTCGATGATCCGTCCGACTTCGGACGGTTCGGTGGCCGGTTGCGGCGTCACGCTGCACCGATCCTTTCTTGCTTCGGGAGGGCGCTCGGTGGCTAGAGCGTGCTCAGCCAGTGATGGAGCAGGGCGACGAGACCGGCGACGGCCGCGAGGCCGAGGACCAGGGCGCAGAGGACGGCGAGCCACAGACCGAATCGGAGTACCGGATTGACCTGTGTGCGTCCGCCGAGGATCTTGACGACGATCACCACGAGATCGATGACCCAGACCAGTGCCATCATCAGGTCATCGTCACGTTCGCGAAGAGGAGCACGGGCCAGCAGACGATCGAGCCGAGGAACGAGACCACCAGGTCGACGCCGTGCAGATCGCCGAGATGGCTTGTGTGGGTGAGCGTCCAGACGCCACCGACGAGGGCGTAGGGGATGCCGATGATGATGAGGGTGCCGAGAAACTCCGACACCTTCATCTCGTAGCTGAGAAACCTGTCCAGCCGTCGCAACATGGCGGTACCGGTGTTCCTTCCTGCGGGGACCGTCCAGGCGAAGCGGTGGGTGGCCGACGTCGTCGACGGTCGCATGATGTTTCCGAGCATTCTTGGGGAAGGGCGCTTGACGTCCCGTGATCCTCCCCGTGATCTCGGGACAGCTCTGTGTACGTCCGCGGGGAACCGCGCCGTGCACCTCGGCTAAGTTACTACAGATTCTCGCGACTGTGACGAGAATTACCGGTAACATATTTCAGGCTCACCGGATTGTCCACAGCGTGCGACCCGAACCGGCCGCTGGTTGTCGGCGGTGAGAATCATCGGTAACTTATGGGTGGAGTCGCCGAGGTCCGGCGGCCGCGCAGGAGGAACATGATGTCCGCAGTCATCGTCGATGTGGTTCGCACGCCCTCGGGCCGGGGCAAGGCAGGCGGCGGATTGTCGTCGGTGCACCCCGCCACCCTCCTGGCCGGGGTGCTCAGCACCCTCGTCGAGCGCACCGGCATCGATCCGGCGCTCGTCGACGACGTGATCGGCGGCTGCGTCACCCAGAGCGGCGAGCAGGCCAACAACATCTCCCGCACCGCGGTGCTGGCCGCGGGCTTCCCCGAATCGGTCCCGGCCACCACGGTCGACCGGCAGTGCGGCTCGAGCCAGCAGGCCGTGCATTTCGCGGCCCAGGGCGTGCTCGCCGGCGCCTACGACATCGCGATCGCGTGCGGTGTGGAATCGATGAGCCGGGCGCCGATGTTCTCCAACACCCAGGGCAAGGATTCGCTGCGCGCGCCGCTGGCCGCGCGCTACCCCGACGGCCTGATCGGGCAGGGCATCGCCGCGGAGATCCTCGCCGCGCGCTGGAAACTGGACCGCGCGACCCTCGACGAGTTCGCCGCGCGCTCGCACCGCCTGGCCGCCGCCACGGCCGCGGCGGGTGGGTTCGACGCCGAGCTGGTGGCCGCCGGTGAGCTCACCGCCGACGAGACCATCCGCTCGGGCACCACGGTCGACGGTCTGGCCGGCTTGCGCCCGGCCTTCACCGATCCCGCGATGGGGGAGCGTTTTCCGGAGATCGGCTGGTCGGTGACCGCGGGCAACTCCTCCCCGCTGACCGACGGCGCCTCGGCCGCCCTGATCATGAGCGAGGCGGCGGCGGCGAAGCTGGGGCTCACCCCGCGCGCCCGCTTCCACTCCTTCGCGGTCATGGGTGACGATCCGACGCTGATGCTGACCGCGGTCGTGCCCGCGACCCGCAAGGCGCTCGAGCGTGTCTCGCTGACCGTCGACGACATCGACACCTTCGAGGTGAACGAGGCGTTCGCGCCGGTGCCGCTGGTCTGGCAGCACGAACTCGGCGCCGATCCGGACCGGGTGAACCCGCGTGGTGGCGCGATCGCGCTCGGGCACCCGCTCGGCGCCTCCGGCACCCGGCTGCTCGCCACGATGGTCAACCACCTCGAGCAGACCGGTGGGCGCTACGGGCTGCAGACGATGTGCGAGGCCGGCGGCCTGGCCAACGCGACCATCATCGAACGGCTCTGAGCTCCGGTTTGTCAGGGTTCAGGCCCGCGCCTGGGGGACCGTGCGCAACCGTGGCACCGTGGCGACCCCGGCGCGGGTGAGCGCGGCGACCGCGCGCAACGCGGCCGCGTCCGCCGGGCGGGGTGTGAGCCCGTAGAGTTCGGCGGCCCGGGGATGCTGCATGGCCCGCACCGCGGCGCTCGGCAGGTGCCGGACGATCCACGCGTCCGGGCGCAGGACCTGCGGGCCGAGCGTCGCCGCGGCCGGGGTCGTCCGGAGCACGCTCGCGCAGGTCTCGGTGAAGTACTCGGTGAATTCCGGCCAGTCGGCAGGCAGTCCGCGGTCGCTGATCCCGTAGCTGCGATACCACCGGCAACACTGGCTGTAGAGCTCGGCTCTGGTCTCGGCGGTGAGCGCGGGCCCGAACAGGTCGGCCGCCGTCATGAGGGCGTCTACATAGGTCGCGTGCTGGAACAGGAAGGTGTCGGGGTGTAGCGCGTGGTAGCGGCGTCCGTGGTCGTCGGTGCCCTTGACGTGTTCGTGCGCGAAGCGGATCGCGGCGGCGGTGTCGTGCGCGGCGCAGGCCAGGTGGATCATCTGCAGCACCGCCCGCTTCTTGTGATCCCACAGCCGGGTCGCGGTGTGTTCGGCGAGGGCGGGCGCGATGGCCGGGTGCAGGACCTGGAGCCCGACCGCGCGGGGCAGTGTCAACAGGAAGCGGCGATCACCGAGGTGCCTGCGCAGCAGAGCACCCGCCGCGGGCCGCTCGATCGTGACGTCGGGCAGCGTCATGGCCGATCACCGCCCGCCACGCGGCCGTCGATGAACAACCG
Source organism: Nocardia neocaledoniensis (assembly GCF_029868625.1). Taxonomy (GTDB): domain Bacteria; phylum Actinomycetota; class Actinomycetes; order Mycobacteriales; family Mycobacteriaceae; genus Nocardia; species Nocardia neocaledoniensis_A. The sequence continues at coordinate 14,700 of NZ_JARWOJ010000185.1, forward strand.
GCCCTCGCCGTCGACATGGCCGAGGTCGCCGCTGGAGTACATGCCGTCGACGACCTCGGAGCCGGTGCCGTCGGTGTGCCCGGCGACGGTGAGTCCGCTGGACACGAACACGGTCCCGACCACCCAGGGAGTGGTGATCCGGCGACGGTGCCGGTCGTAGACGGCGACGTGGCAGCCGACCGGCGGGCGACCGACCGTGCCCGGCGCGGCGCGCAGGTCCTCCGGTGTCGCGACCGCCGCCACGGCGACCTCGGTCGAGGCGTAGAGGTTGTAGAGCACGTCCCCGAACAGCAGCGCGGTCCGGTGGCACAGGTCCGGCGCGAGCGGCGCGCCGGCGGAGAGGATCACCGTCGGTGTGGCCGTGGGGTATTCGGCCCGCGCGGCCGGACCCAGGTCGACGATCTGCCGCAGCATGCCCGGCGTGAGGATCACCGCGTCGGCACGATGCTCGGCGACCGCGGCCATGGTGCGGCGGGCGTCGAACCGGCCGGGCAGCACCACCACGGTGTTGCCGAGTGCCCAGCCCAGGATCAGCTGGGACAGGCCGGTGCCGTGGAACAGCGGCGCCGCGAGCACGATCGTGCCCGCGGTCGGCAGCGGGACCCGGTCCAGGAACTGGGCGGCCTGCAGGGGCGAAACCCGGCCGCGCTGTACACCTTTCGGCGTCCCGGTGGTACCGCTGGTGAGGACCACGATGCCGCCGGGATCGTCGGGAGCGGGCAGTGGCAGTGCCGAGCGCCACGCCGCGATGCCGTGGATGGTCGGCAGGCCACGCGGATTCGTGTCCCCGGCTCTGGTGAGAATGATCGGCACCGCGCGTGGGAGGTCGTCGAAGCGGTCGACGAACTCCGCGTCGACCAGCAGCAGGTCGATGTGTTCGCGCTCGAGTACCGTCCGCAGCCGCGCGCCGGCCAGGTCGGTGCCGAGCAGCACGATGCGGGCGCCGAGCTTGCCCGCGGCGAGCAGGGCGAGCACGAAACCGCGATGGTCGCGGCACAGCGCGCCGAGCACGGTGTCCGTCGTGACGCCCTGTGCGGCAAGGCCGTTGGCCAGCCGGTTGGAGGCGTGATCGAGCTGCTCGAAGGTGATCGGCCCACGGTCGTCGATGAGCGCCGGGGCCGAGCGCGTGCCGCGGGTCGCGTGTGCCAGCGTGGTGACCACCGGACCGAGCGTGGTGGCATCGCGTGCCGTGCGGACCAGTTCCAGCGGTTGCCGTAGCTCGATCGCGCCACGCCGGAGCAGAACGGCGACGGCGGCGAGGGCGTCGGCGACGGCGCGAACGACGACGGTCGGCGCGGAGGGGGCGGACGGCACGGGTACCTCCGGGGGTGGGAGTGATCGGACGAGGGTGGAGCGGTGCGTTCACCTTCGCAGCAAGCTTATCGCCTGAAAGAATCAACGGTAACTTAGTTCGGGTAATGCGCAGGTCGCACGCTAGATGGTCGCGATCGCGATGCGGTACCTGAGGGAATGATTGGTAACTTGTTGACCGGAGGGCCATTGTGTGTGGAAAGAAACAATGAGAGACTTTATGTGTGAATCTCTCAACAACGGTGTTTCGAGGTCGGTCGTCGGCGCGCACGGAGCGGGCCGCGAGCCGGCCGGTCATGGACCCGGATCTGGCGCGCAGGCGTCGCTATCTGACGGGGTTCGGCGCCGCGCTCGGTGGTCCGGCCAATGTGATCATGCAGCTGAGCCTGCCCCCCGTCGGGCGTGGCGTGGTGGAGAGCGTCGTCGAGTCCGGCAGCTTCACCGCCCATCCGCTCAAGCGGGGCCGGACCACGCTCACCTATCTCGCCGTGGCCATGGCGGGTACCGAGGAGGACCGGGCCGCCTATCGGGCCGCCGTCGGCACCGCGCACCGTCAGGTCCGATCCGGACCCGACAGCCCCGTGCGCTACAACGCCTTCGACCCGAGGCTGCAGCTGTGGGTGGCCGCGTGCCTGTACCGTGGCACTCTCGACTCCCTGACCTGGCTCAACGGCGGTCTCGACGAGGACTTCATCGACGAGTTGTACAGCGACGCCGCGCGATTCGGGACGACGCTGCAGGTGCCGGCGGAGCTGTGGCCCGCCGACCGCGCCGCGTTCGCCCGGTACTGGGACTCCATGCTCGGCGAGCTGTCCTTCGACGACGAGGTGCGGGCCTACCTGCTCGAGCAGGTCGTCGGCCTCGGCCCGTACCGCAGGCACACCCGGCTGCTGTTCGGCCGGGCGAACCGGTTCTTCACCACCGGGTTCCTGCCGCAGTGGTTCCGTGACGAACTCGGCCTGGCCTGGAGCCCGCGCAGGCAGCGGGTGTTCGAGCTGGCGCTGCGCACCGCGGGCCGGTTCGTCGCGGTGATGCCCGAGTCGGTGCGGATGCAGCCCTTCGACTTCTACCTCGCCGACATGCGCAGGCGCCGGGCCAAGGGCCGAAACCTCATCTAGGCACAGGGCCGATCCGTCGGACCGTCATGTCGTGAATCATCACCAACTTAGATGCCGAACCTTTGGTCGAAACTCTGCATGAGTCGCGAGAATGAGCGGTAACATAGCTCAGATAGAGGGCCGCTCCCGGTGTTGATTCGCAGTGGTGGGATCCGGGCGCGCTGGCACCTCAGGGAAAGGATGGCGATGACCACGGCAACGAGGCCCGGCGAACCCGACTACGGGGATCCGGACAGTGCGGGATACGTCGAGGAGGGGCCCGCGCCACAGTGGCGATCCGCGCGGAGCCCGTCCGAGGACGCGGGGCGGGGCGAGAAGGTGCTGACCCTCGATCAGGTCCGCATCCACATCCCCGACACCTACCGCTCCCCGCGCAAGCGGCCGGCGCAACTGGCCGACGCGCTGGACTTCTGGATGTTCGCCGGCGCGGCGGCGAATGTGGCCATGCAATTCGCGCACCAGGGTGTCGCGGCGGGCGTGATGGAGAGCCAGGTCGAATCCGGCGCGCTGATGGTGCATCCGTGGAAGCGGCTGCGTACCACCGCCGCCTACCTCGCGACCGCCGTCCTCGGCACCGACGAGGACAAGAAGGCCATGCGGGAGGCGGTCAATGTCGCGCACCGGCAGGTGCGATCGCGGCCGGACTCGAAGGTGAAGTACAACGCCTTCGACCGCCATCTGCAGATGTATGTGGCCGCGGCCATCTACATCGGCTTCGAGGACACGCACCAGATGCTGCACGGCAAGATGTCGGCCGAGGAACTGGAGGCCTTCTATCAGGGCGCCGACACCTTCGGCACCACCCTGCAGGTGCACCCCGACATGTGGCCCAAGACCAGGGCCGACTTCGACGCCTACTGGCTCGAGGCGTGCAAGGGCGTGGTGTGCGACGACGAATTCCGCGCCTACATCGACGATCTCCTGCATCTGCGGATGATCAACTGGCCGATGCGGGTGATCGGGGGCGGGCTGCTGCAGTTCCTGACCGCGGGCTTCCTGCCCCCGCATTTCCGCGCGGAGATGGGCGTGGAATGGAGCGCGTCGGATCAGCGGCGCTTCGAGCACCTGTTCCTGTTCGTCGGCTTCGTGAACCGCTTCATCCCGAAGTTCATCCGGTTCGCGGGCACGTACACGATGATGCGCGACGTGCGCCGCCGGATCCGGAAGCAGAAGGCGCTCATCTGACGTCCGCGGGGCGCCGCCGGCGGGGGGGGGGGTCGACCCGGCCCCCCCCCACCGAGTGGACGGGGCGCAAACACACACACAGACGGTTTAGGAAGTCGGGGGGGGGTGGGAGCACCCCCCCCCCCGCCACCCCCCCCCCCGACAGGGCACCCCCCCACGCG
>NZ_JARWOJ010000186.1 GCF_029868625.1 Nocardia neocaledoniensis
CTCGACCAGCTCGAGGAACTCGGCGTCGCCCTGAACGGGGGCGGGGGGGGTGGGGGTGGGCCCCCGGGGTTTGCCGCCTCCGTCTCTCCGCGGCCGCCCGGGGGGGGGGGGGGGCGCCCCCCCACCCCGGGGGGCCCCCCGGCGCGGCCGCCCGCCAGGTCGCCCAGGTATTCGCGCTGTTCACCGGCATGCACCTGTGCCTGTCCGGCAGCACGCTGACCGACGGGACGGCGGCCGTGGCCCACGCCGCCACGACCGGCACCGTGGAACTGGTCGTCACCGACCTCGATCTCGTTCCCCGTCCCCACGTCGCGGGCACCGTGAGCTTCTCGGGCGGGGAACCGGGCATGTCGGTCGAGGTCACGGTCACCGAGGCGCCGGGGGTGGGCGTCGGCCCCGGCCAGGCCGTACCGAACCTGCTGCTCAACGAATTCCACATGACCCATCTGGCGCGCGGCGACCAGGCGATCGCCATGGGCCCGGAGTTCGCGGAGTACACCGGGGTCCGCGCGACCCGGCTGCCCACCGGCGGACTGCTCCTGGTCGACCGTGTGCGCGAATTCGACGGCGCGCGAGGCACTCTCGACCGCGCCGCCTACACCACCGAATACGACTCGCCCGCCGACTCCTGGTACTACGCCGACACCGCCAACGAATCCATGCCGCATTTCGTGTACATGGAGACCTCGCTGCAGGCGGCGCTGCTCATGGGCTACTACGCCGGGCCGACGCTGACCCAGCCCGGCACCACCCTGAGCCTGCGCAATCTCGGCGGCACCGCGACGGTGCTGCGGCAGGTCGACCTACGGGACCGCACCATCGAACAGTCCTCGCGGATGCTGTCGACGACGATCCTGCCCGGTTCCTCCCTGCAGACCTTCGACTACACGCTCAGCGTGGACGGCGCGCCGTTCTACACCGGCGAGACCATGTTCGGCTACTTCAGCGACGAGGCGCTCGCCAATCAGACCGGGCTCGACGCCGGGCGGCCCGCGCCGTCCTGGCTGGCCGAGAACCCGGCGGCCGAGGTCAGGACGATCGACGTGGCCGCCCGCCGCGCCGACCCGAACGCACCCCTGTGCGCGCGCCGCACACTGGCCCTCATCGACCAGGTGGAGGTGGTCGACGGCGGCGGCGCACACGGTGCGGGATACCTGCATTCGCTGCGGCCCATCGACCCGGCGGACTGGTTCTTCGCGCGCCACTTCCACCTCGATCCGGTCATCCCCGGCTCGCTCGGCGTCGAGTCGGTGATCCACGCGGTCCAGGAATGGCTCCTGGACGCCGGCCACGCCGCCGACATGGCCGACCCGGTGTTCCGCATCCCGGCCGATCTCCCGTTCAGCTGGCGTTACCGCGGCCAGTTCCTGCCCACCGACGGCACCGTCGAGCTCGAAGCCCACATCAAGGCGCTGCGCCGCGGGCCGCACGGCGTGACCGCGGTGGTGGACGGCTCGCTGTGGAAGCCGGGGCTGCGCATCTACGAGGTGACCGACCTGGCCGTCGAACTCGTCGATCGGAGCGCGTGATGACCACGATGCGCACCGTGGCGGTCGCCACCACCACCGAGGCCATCACCGCCCTGCTGCTCGATCTGGACTCGCCGGTGTGGATCGTCCGCGCCGACGGACAGGTCGGCGCCACCGCCGACGAGAGCGTCGCCGCCCGGGCCCAGGTGCTCGCCGCGGCCGCACCGCTGCCACCGGAACGCCTCGGCGACAGCGCGTTCCGCGCGGCCCACGGTGTCCGCGCGGCCTACGCGGCGGGCGCGATGGCCAACGGCATCGCCTCGCCCGCCCTGGTGAAAGCCATGGCGCGGCACGGTTACCTGGCCGCCTACGGCGCCGCGGGTGTCGCACCGGCCACGGTGGACGCGGCACTGGGCGAGCTCGCCGGGGAACTGGGCGCGCAGCCGTTCGCCTGTAATCTCATCCACAGTCCGAGCGAACCCGCGCTGGAACGGGCGATCGTCGACGCCTGCCTGCGCCACGGCGTGCGCTGCGTGGAGGCCTCCGCCTTCATGGACCTGACCACCGAGGTGGTGCGCTACCGCGCCCTCGGCCTCGGTGTCGACCGGCGAGGTGGCATCGAGATCGGGCACCGGGTGATCGCCAAGGTCTCCCGGGTCGAGGTGGCCGAACTGTTCCTGCGCCCCGCGCCGACCCGGCTGCTGCGCGAACTCGTCGCGGCGGGCCGGATCACCGCCGAGCAGGCCCGGCTCGCCGAGCAGGTGCCGATGGCCGACGACATCACCGCCGAGGCCGACTCCGGTGGGCACACCGACCGCAGGCCGCTGACGGTCCTGCTGCCGGAATTGATCGCCACCCGGGATCGCCTGGCCGCCACCGTGCCCGGCGCCGACCGCGTGCGGATCGGCGCGGCCGGTGGCCTGGGCACACCCGACGCCGTCGCGGCCGCCTTCGGTCTCGGCGCCGCCTATGTGGTGACGGGGTCGGTCAACCAGTCGGCCGTCGAGGCGGCGCAGTGCGGCGCCACCAAGACCCTGCTGGCGCGCGCCGAATTCGCCGACTGCGCCATGTCGCCGTCCTCGGACATGTTCGAACTCGGCGTGCAGGTGCAGGTGCTGCGCCGGGGCACGATGTTCGCGGCCCGCGCGCAGAAGCTCTACGACACCTACCGCGCCTACCCGGGGCTCGACGCCCTGCCGGGACCGTTGCGCGCCGACCTGGAATCCACCCTGTTCCGCAGGCCGCTCGACGAGGTGTGGCAGGAGTGCGTCCGGTACTTCACCGAGCGCGACCCGGCCCAGCTGACCGGGGCCGAGGGTGACCCGAAAGCCAAGATGGCGTTGGTGTTCCGGTGGTACCTCGGGCTGTCCTCGGGCTGGAGTATCCGCGGCGAGGCCGATCGGGTCGCCGACTACCAGATCTGGTGCGGGCCCGCGATGGGCGCCTTCAACAGTTGGGTGGCGGGCTCGCACCTCGCCGCGCCGGAGAACCGCGCCGTCGCCGAGATCGCCGGACAGCTCCTGTTCGGCGCCGCCTACCTCACCCGCGTCACCCAGCTGCGCACCGCCGGTGTGCGGCTGCCCGCGGCGTGTGCCCGCTACATCCCCCGCCCGCTGGAGGACCGATGACACTCGTCGACACCACCGCGACCACCGGCACCGCCTGGATGCTGTGCCCCGCCTGCGACACGATGATCTACCGCAAACGCTACGAGCGGGCGAGCCGGGTGTGCCCCGAATGCGACGGCCACGGCATGCTCACCGCGGACCAGCGGGTCGACCAGCTCCTCGACGCGGGGACGGCTCGGCCGATCGCCACCGCGGCGACCGTCACCGACCCGCTCGGCTTCACCGACACCCGCGCCTATTCCGAGCGGATCGAGCAGGCGCGGACGAGCACGGAGCTGCCGGAGGCGATCCGGTGCGTGCGCGGCACCCTCGACGGCACACCGATCGTGCTGGCGGTCATGGACTTCCGCTTCCTCGGCGGCAGTCTCGGCAGTGCCGTCGGTGAGGCGGTCACCGCCGCGGCGGAAGCGGCGCTGGCCGACCGGGCCCCGCTGGTGCTCGTGACCGCCTCGGGTGGGGCGCGGATGCAGGAGGGCATCGTCGCGCTGATGCAGATGGCCAAGACCAGCAGGGCGCTGCGCCGGCTCGACGACGCCGGCGTGCTGACCATCTCGATCATCACCGACCCCACCTACGGTGGTGTCGCGGCGTCGTTCGCCACGGCCACCGACATCATCATCGCCGAACCCGGTGCGCGCCTGGGCTTCGCGGGCCCGCGGGTGATCCAGCAGACCATCGGCCAGACCCTGCCCGCGGGCTTCCAGACCGCGGAATTCCTGCTGGAACACGGCATCGTCGACATGATCTGCCACCGCTGGGCCCTGCGTACCCGGCTCTCGCGGCTGGTCGCGATGACGAACCGGCCGCAGCGCCACACCGGGCCCGGCGACGCCGACGCGGTGATCACCGACCCCGCCGTACTCACCAGCGGCGAATCCTGGGATCGCGTCCGCGCGGCCCGACGGCTCGGCAGGCCCACCGCACTGGACTATTTCGCCGGCGCCTTCGACGACTTCGTCGAGCTGCACGGCGATCGCATGGCGGCCGACTGCCCCGCCATGATCACGGGCCTGGCCCGCCTCGACGGCCTGCCGGTCGTCGTGCTCGGCACCCAGAAGGGCCACACCGGCCCCGAACTCACCGAACGCAACTACGGGATGCCCACTCCGGCGGGCTATCGCAAGGCCGTCCGGGTGCTTCGCCTTGCCGCGAAGCTCGGCCGTCCGGTCGTCGCGCTGGTCGACACGGCAGGCGCCTATCCCGGCATCGAGGCCGAGGAACAGGGCCAGGCGGTGGCCATCGCCGAATCGCTGAAACTGCTGGCGGGACTGCCCGTTCCGGTGGTCACCGTGATCACCGGCGAAGGCGGCAGCGGCGGGGCGCTCGCGCTGGCGCTGGCCGACCGGGTCCTGGTGTGCGAGAACGCGATCTATTCGGTGATCAGCCCCGAGGGGTGCGCGGCCATCCTCTGGAAGGACCCCGCCGCCGCGCCACAGGCCGCCGCCGCGCTGCGCGTGGACGCCGCCGCCCTGCTCGAGCTCGGCATCGCCGACGCCGTCGTCCCGGAACCCGATGGCGGCGCCGATCGCGATCCCGTCGGCGCGGCAGCGCTGCTGAAACGGGCGGTGCGCCAAGCCGTGCACGAACTGCGCGCCTGGCCGACCGCGGAGCTGATCGCACAGCGACACAGCCGCTTCCGTGGCTACGGCCTGCCCCGCGAACTCCCGGAGACCTCATGGTCGACTTCCTGATCCGCCATCCGCTGACCGCCCTGCGACAGGGCCTGCAGCGCACCGACCCCGCCGCGACCGAACCCCGAGATCCAGGAGCAGCCCCGATGACCGAGTCCGTGACCAGTGACCCCGCCGCGCGGGCGGTCAGCCCGACCGAAGCGGACCACAGCCTCGCGGTGCTCAGCCGCCACGCCATGAGCGTGCGTGCCACCGGGTCGGCCCCGACCTCGGTGACGGTCGCCAACGGCCCGGTGTCCCTGCGCATCACGTGGGACGAGCGGGCCTCGGTGCCCGCCGGCGACGGTGACACGGCCGGGCATCTGATGCTCGTCCCGACCGACACCGCCGCCGACAGTTCGCCCGTCGCGGCGCGGCCCGCCGACGACGGCGCCGCGTCGACGTTTCCCCTCACCGCCGAGACCGTCGGCGTGTTCTATCACGCGCCGGAACCCGGTGCCGCGCCGTTCGTCGCCGTGGGCGACCCCGTCCGCGCCGGTCAGCAGGTGGGCATCATCGAGGCGATGAAGCTGATGATCCCGGTCACCGCCACCCGGGAGGGCGTGGTGGCGGAGATCCTGGTCGACAACGGTGACGCCGTGGAGCACGGCCAAGCGCTGATCGTGTTCGAGGCACTGCGGTGACCCCGCCCTTCCGTAAGGTGCTGGTCGCCAATCGCGGGGAGATCGCGCTCCGGGTGATCCGCACCTGCCGCGAACTCGGCATCGCGACGGTGGCGGTGCACTCGGCCGCCGACCGTGATTCGGCGGCGGTGCGCCTGGCCGACGAGCGCGTCCAGATCGGCCCGGCCCCGGCCAAACGCAGTTACCTGTCGATCCCCGCGATCATCGAGGCGGCCCGCGCCACCGGCGCCGACGCCATCCATCCCGGCTACGGATTCCTCTCGGAGGACCCGGATTTCGCCGAGGTGTGCCAGGCGGAGGGCTTCGTGTTCGTCGGGGCGCCGTCGACGGTCATGGCCCGGCTCGGCGACAAGTCCACCGCCCGCGCGCTGATGGCCGACGCGGGCCTGCCCCTGCTGCCCGGCAGCCGCGACGCCATCGACGATCCCGACGCGGCGCGCGCCCTGGCCGACGAGATCGGCTATCCGGTGATCATCAAAGCCGTCGCCGGTGGCGGTGGGCGCGGGATGCGGGTGGTGCGTGACGGCGACGAATTCGCCACGGCCTGGCAGCACACCAGGGCCGCGGCTGCCGCCGTCTTCGGTGACGGCAGGCTCTACGTCGAGCGCTACCTGGAGTCGGCCCGGCACGTGGAGGTCCAGATCCTCGCCGACACCCACGGCACGGTCGTCCACCTCGGCCTGCGGGACTGCTCGCTGCAGCGCAGGCACCAGAAGCTGGTCGAGGAAGCGCCGGCGCCCGGCCTGTCACCGGACCTGGCCGAACGCATCGGCGCCGCCGCCGTGCGCGGGTGCGCGGCCGCCGGCTATGTGGGCGCGGGCACCGTGGAGTTCCTGCTCGCCCCCGACGGCGCGTTCTACTTCATGGAGGTCAACTGCCGCCTCCAGGTCGAGCACCCGGTCACCGAGATGGTCACCGGCGTCGATCTGGTCGCCGAACAACTGCGGATCGCGGCCGGTGAACCGCTGACCCTCGACGCCGATCAGTGGCCAGGAGGGGTCGCCATCGAATGCCGCCTCAATGCCGAAGACCCCGAACGCGCGTTCGCGCCCGCCCCCGGCACCCTCGTCGACTGCGCGCTCCCGGCAGGTCCCTTCGTGCGCGTGGACACACATGTCGCAGCGGGCTATGCCGTTCCGCCACACTATGATTCGCTGCTCGCCAAGGTCATCGTGTGGGCTCCCGACCGCCCAACCGCCATCGCCCGCATGCGCCGCGCCCTAGCCGAGACCACCATCACCGGCCCCGGCGTGGCCACCACCACCGACTTCCTCCACGACATCCTCGACCATCCGCGTTTCCGGTCCGCCACCCACGACACGGCCCTCATCGGCGAGCTGAACACACCGGTCGCCGTGCGCTGATCGCCGCCCCCGAGGGATCGCCCATGCGCCGAGCCCGCCTCGACGATCCGGCCGACCGGCCGCGGGTGACGACGGTTCGGTGCGGTCGACCGCGCTTGCGCGAGAGGGCATGTGGGCGTCGCGCGTTCAGGTGGACGGGCGTGGACCGCGCTGCGGGCCGGGGCGGCCGTTCAGGAGCAAGGGGACCGGCCTGCGGAGGTCGACCATCCGTGCGGTCGGGATGTCGCGCCGGCGCTCGATGATCGTCCCGACCGACGCGGTGCCGACCGAGACGGAGACGGTGCAGTCGCCGAGGCCGAGGGCGACGAGATGCGCGTCGCGGACGGTCGCCGCCAGCGGCTGCACCTCCAGTGCGAGCACGAGTTCCAGGGTGAGCGATCCGGACGACTGCCCGTCCACGAGGATCTCGAGGCGCGGTCGGTAGGTGTGGGTGAGGTCGTGGGCGAGCAGCTCGACGTTCTCCTCGGGGCCGGTGCGGGTGCGCTGGGCGGCGCCACGGAGCCGGTCGTATCCGCGCCACCCGGCGAGCGCCGCGTCGCCGACGCTGATGTCGAGCAGGCCGTCCACGGCGGCCGCGATCTCGGGCAGCGCGAGATCGCGCACGAGCGGGCCCAGCGCCGGTGCGGCCAGCCGTATCTCGCGATCGAAGCCGAGCTCGCGCAAGCGGGCGGTCAGCTCGGCGCGCCCGACCTCGTGGGAGGCGTTGTCGTACAGCACCGCTCGCGCGGTCAGGGCGTCGGGGAACATCAGCGGACCTCTCGCACGGTGATGATCGGTTCCGGTCGGTGCGTCCTGATCGCCACGGTCGGCACCCGGGGTGGCTCGGTCCTGACCACCAGGCGTGGCCGTGGATCGGCATGGACGCGAACACTGACCTCGGGGGATCGCTGTTCGGGCGGGACGCGGACACCCACCCCGGGTGGTCGCGGATCAGGTGTGCGTGATCGTCCACGGAAAGCGAGCGCGATGGCCCCGCCGACGAGCAGCAGACCGACGAGCCCGACCGGCCCGGCCGACGGCGACCCCGAGGATCCGTCCGGGCCTTGCGCTTCGGCGGTCGGCGGCACCGGGTCGATGACGGGCGGCTCCTCGGTGACGACAGGTTCGGTGACGACCGGTTCGGTGATGACCGGCTCCGTGACCACCGGGACAGCGAGGATCCGGACCTCACCTCACCGCACAGCCAGTTCGTCCCGGACACCGAGATCGAGCCACCCTGCCTGGCGGTAGCCGGGGCCCGCACTGTCGGTGTGAACCCGTCGCTGGTCCCACCACCGGAGGTCGTGGTCGTTGTGCCCGAGGGTGGCACCGTCGAAGACGGTTGCGCCACCGCCCAACTCGCGGCCCACACCCCGGCCACCACGAGACTCCCCACGAGCACCCCCACCCGAGATACCCGCCCCCGAACCACCGAACCCACCGTCATGGGCTGATCTATGATCCGCGACAAGCTTCGTCAAGCGGGATGGATCCGACTTCGGCACCAACCGTTCTCCGACACCGCACAGAGCGCGCGTCAGTACCAATACGGCGGCTCGCGCGACGGGTCGTCGGGCACGGCGTCGAGGCGCCGATCAGCCACGAGCAGCGCTATCGCCTCCGCGTCGGCACCGATCGAGGCGAAGTGCGGATCGACATCGTGGGCGACACACCACGCACGGTCCGCGGGCCAGATGAACGCGGGATCGGGGCAATCGCCGAACGGCCATCGTTCGCGATCATCGCTGTTCCAGTCCGCGTAGTCGGCGAGCGCGCCAGCGAGTAGCCAGTAGTCCCGGTGGGGAATCACGAGCTGCGGCGCCGAGTCGACAGTGATCGTGCTCCGCCCGTTCCAGAGCGCGAAATAGCAGGTGTCGGGCGTGGTCGTGAAGCGTGCCAGGGTTTCCAACGCCATGCCGACCTGTTCCTTCTCCGACAGTGCGCGTTGATCGAAGCGGACGTCGTTCAGCTGTTGCCCGGAAAAGCTCGGGTCGGGGATGAACCTGACCCGAGCGTATCCGGGGTATCCGGCCGGGCCGCGCGCGGCCAGCCGATGCCACGCGAGCCCCTGCTCGAGGAGCCACTCGGCGGCCGTCGCGTCACGGCAGAGTGTGAAACCCACTCGACCATTGTGAACGGGGCTCGGCGCTCACTTGAGCCCGGAGCGGACGAAGGCGTTGACGATGTGTCGCTGGAGGACCAGGTAGAGCAGCAGGACCGGAAGGCAGGCCAGGCTGGCCAGGGCCATCATGGGACCCCACTGATCGCCCTCGGTGCCCATGAAGCTGCGCAGCCCCAGTTGGAGGACGTCGTTGGATTGGCGCAGGACCACGGCCGGCCAGAAGTACTCGTTCCAGGCGTTGATGAACAGCAGGATGCCGAGGGCGGCCAGCGCGGGGCGCAGGTTGGGGACGACCACGGTCCACAGGATGGCCCAGGAGGAGCGGCCGTCCATTTTCGCGGCGGCGATGAGCTCCTTCGGGAACGCCGACATGTGCTGGCGCAACAGCAGCACGCCGAGCGCCGAGCACAGGGTCGGCAGCACGCAGCCGATGAGCGTGTTGATCAGGCCCAGCTCGTTGAGCAGGATGTAGTTGGGCAGCATTGTCACCTGGAACGGCACCAGCCAGACGCCGACGAAGGCCAGATACATCAGCCGCTGGAGCGGGAAGGTGTACATCGCGAACGCGTAGGAGGCGAGCAGCGCGATGAGCAGCTGTCCGGCCGCCGACAGGATCGCCACGAAGAACGTGTTGGCGATCAGGCCCGCGACGTCCACCTTCTGTGCCGCGTCGAGATAGTTGTCGATCGACAGCGGCCACGGCAGCGGCGCCAGCGAGGTGACGTCCTCGGGACGGCGCAGTGCCGTGGCGAACAGCCAGTAGATGGGGAACACGCACAGCAGCGCCGTCGCGGCGAGCAGCAGATGGCTGCCCGCCGCGCGCAGACGGTCAATCATCATGAACAGCAACCTTTTCCGAGATCCAGACCAGCACCGCGGCCAACGCGCCGAAGCCGACGAACAACAGCACACCCGCCGCGGCGCTGAGCCCGGCGTCGAAGCTGTGGAACGCGTAGTCCCAGAGCAGGTAGTAGATGTTGGTCGTGGCCTGCGACGGCCCGCCCTGGGTCATCGAGTCGATCAGCGGGAACGACAGGGTGGGGCTGAGCAGCACGGTGGTGAGCACCAGGAACAGCAGGGTGGGGGACAGCAGCGGCAGGGTGATCCAGCGCCGGATCTGGCCCGGCGTAGCCCCGTCGACCCGGGCGGCCTCGCTGTAGTCGCCACTGATCCCGGCCAGCCCGGCCCACACCACCAGCGTCGCGAAACCGAGCAGCTGCCACCCCGTGATCAGGATGATCACCGCCTGCGCGGTCGAGGCGTCGTACACCCAGTTGTGGCCGGTGCCGAGCAGCTGGTCGACGAACCCGGACCCCGGGTGGAGCAGCCACCGCCACACCGCCGCGGCCGCGACCGGCGCGACGAGGAACGGCGCGAACACCAGCGCCTGATAGATGGTGCGGGCCCGGCCGTGCACGCGCCGGCTCGCCAGCGCGATGAGCACCGGCAGCAGCACCGTGAACGGCAGCAGGCCCAGGATCAGGGTCGCGGTGCGGCCGAGGGAGCCCCAGAACGCCGGAAGATCCAGCAGCCGTTCGTAATTGGCCGTCCCGACCGGCTTCATCGGCGCGGTCGGCAGCAGGTTCCACGAATAGGTGGACAGCTCGACGGCCTGGGCCAGCGGCTGATACGTCCACACCACCAGCAGCACCAGCGCGGGCGCCAGATACAGGTACGGCGCGACGAGGCGGGTCAGCGCGCGACGGGTGAACCGGCGCGGACCCGGCGCAGCGGCGACGTGCACCGCCTGCGCCGGGTCCTGCCGATCGTCGATGACGAACATGTCACCGCGTCCGCGCGGCGATCGCCGCGAGTTGCTCGAGCACCTCGGCCTCGGGCCGGTCGTAGACCGGCACCGCCTCCGTCGCCTCGATCGCGGTCGCCAGGAGGGTCGAACCGACCAGATCGATACGGCTGTACCCGAATCCGGCGAACCCGCGGTGGCGCCCGGCCGGTGCCATCGGATCGATCCGGTACGACAGCGCCGGACCGATCCACACCGGAATCCCCGCCACCGCCGCCGCGGCGGTCAGATGGTTGTGGCCGCACAGGATCATCCGCACGTCCGAGCCCTCGATGACCTCCGCCAGCCGGTCGGCGTCCTCGAGTTTGAGGAAATCGGCGGTGGCCACCGGCGAGGGGATCGGCGGGTGGTGCAGCACCAGCAGCGTGCCCCGTGGCGCGGGCGTGCGCAGCTGGTCGGTGAGCCAGGCCAGCTGCTCGAGTTCGAGCCTGCCCTCGTGCCGCAGCGGTGTCGTGCTGTCGAGCGCGATGACGCGCAGGCCGGCGATCTCGACGCAGGAATCGTGCGGCAGGGCGGGATCCACCGAACCGGGCGCCCGATCGAGGAGTTCCTCGCCGAAGGCCGCCCGCTCGTCGTGATTGCCCATCACATAGACGATCTCGGCGCCGAGCTCGGCCGCGACCGGCTCCACGGCCGCCCGCAGCCGCCGGTACGCCTCGGGTGACCCGTTGTCGGACAGGTCACCCGAGAGCACCAGGGCATCCACGTGCTGCCCCGCCGCGCGCAGCTGGGTGAGCACCCGCGCGAGGTTGGCGTCGGTGTCGACGACACCGTGGACGAGCTCACCGGTCGGGCGCAGGTGGGTGTCGGTGAGCTGGACGATGGTCAGATCACTCATCATGCCGCCGGGATGAGTTTGGCGCCCTCGGCCTGCGCGGCGGTCAGCGTCGACTGCGGATCCTTGCCCTGGAAGACGATCGCCTCGACCGCGTCCATCATGCCGTCGCGCATCTGCAGATAGTTGTTGCCGGGCATGGAGACCCACGGTTCCATGGTGCCCAGCTGGGCGACGTTCGGCTTCAGCAGCGGGTTCTTCGCGGCCCAGTCCTTCAGGCCGTCGGGCTGGTCGAGCAGGCCGGTGCGCAGCGGCAGGTAGCCGATGTTCTGCGCGATCTTGATGTAGGACTCCTCGCTGGTGAGGAACTTGATCAGCTCCCACGAGGCGCGCTGCTTGGCCGGATCGTTGGACAGGATGTGCAGGCCCGCACCGGAATTGGTGGGCACCGTCGGCTTGTCGCCGAAGGCGGGCATCGCCGCCGAGCGCAGATCCCACTTGTCCTTGGCGCCGGTGACGAAGGTGCCCTGGATGGCGCTGGTCTCGAGGATCATGCCGATCTCGCCGCGCGCGAACGCCTCGTAACCCTGCTTCTGGTTGAGCTTGGGCATGCTGCCCGAGTTCACCAGGTTCTGCGCCATCTGCGTCACCTCGACGACGGGCGTGTCGGCGTAGGTGAGGGTGCGCCGGTCCTGGGAGATGACCCGGCCGCCGTTGGAGCGCACCATCGACTGGAAGCACCAGTCCTTGGCGGTCTTGGTCAGGCAGTCGATGTACACCCCGCCCTTGCCGGTACGGTCGGCGATCTGCTCGGCGGTGGCGGCGACCTCGGCCCAGGTGGCCGGCGGCTTGGCCGGATCGAGCCCGGCCTCGGCGAACAGCGAGGCGTTGAAATACAGCACGGGGGTGGAGAACACGAACGGCACGCCGTAGGTGTGGCCGTTCCAGTCGTCGAGGACGCGGGCGCGCGGGGCGTAGGCGTGGCGGCCGTCGAAGTTGGCGGCCACCTCCTGCTTGCCGACGAGGCTGTCCAGCGGCTTGGCCTGCAGCTGGTTGATGGTGAAGTCCAGATCGGAGAAACCGAGCTGGGCGACATCGGGCGGGGTGCCCGCGACCATCTGGTTCTGGATGCTGGAGATGGTGTCGGTGGCCGGGTTCGGGCTGTTGCCCTGCGGCTTCTGCGCCGTCACCTTGATGTTGGGGTACTTCTTGCCGAAGTCGGCGATCAGCGCGTTGAACGTATCGGTCCAGGCACCGGCGAGACCGTAGTTGTAGGACTCGAAGGTGATCGAGACCTGCTGGTCGGGCTTCAGCTCCGGGATCTGCGCGGTCGAGGTGGTGTCCGAGGACACGGTGCCGCCCAGACCGCAGCCGCTCAGGGCGACCGCGGTGGTGAACACCACGCCCAGGATGGGCAGGGTGCGTTTCATGGTGGTTCTCCTCATCGAGTGGTGCGGGAAATCAGGGGACGGGCACGGCCGCCGCGTCCACGGGCTTGGGCGGATCCGGTTGCGGCGCACGCCAGGTCAGCCGCAAACCGGTATCGGGGTCGAACAGGTGGATGTCGGCGGGATCCACGCGCAGGGTGATGTTCTCGCCCGCCGCGACACCGGCCGGGCGCGCGGCGCGCACGCACAGGCTGGTCGCGCCCGCGTCGAGATGCACCAGTTCCTCACTGCCGAGGTTCTCGACCATGCGCACCGTGCCGCGGACGTCGTTGGCCGCGGGGTCGATGCGCAGGCGTTCGGGCCGGATACCGGCGATCACCGGGGTGGCGGCGTCGAGATCGTCGGTGATGGCGAGGGCGGCGTCGACCCCGTCGGCCGTCACTCGCAGCGCGCCCTCGGCCGCGGTGACGACGGCGGGGAACAGGTTCATCGGTGGCGCGCCGAGGAATCCGGCGACGAAGGTCGAGCGGGGCTGGTCGTAGAGCTCGGCGGGGGTGCCGCACTGTTCGACCCGGCCCTCGTTGAGCAGCGCGATGCGCGAGGCCATCGTCATCGCCTCGACCTGGTCGTGGGTGACGTAGAGGAACGTCGCCCCCAACCGCTGGTGCAGGGCGATCAGTTCGGCGCGCGTCGCGCTGCGCAGTTTGGCGTCGAGATTGGACAGCGGCTCGTCCATCAGGAACGCGCCGGGATCGCGAACCATGGCCCGCGCCAACGCCACTCGCTGCCGCTGCCCGCCCGAGAGCGCCACCGGGCGACGGTCCAGCAGCGCCGACAACTCCAGGGTCGCCGACACTTCCGCCACCCGCTCGGCGATCTCCGCGCGCGGCCTGCGCCGGGCCCGCAGCGGGAAGCCGATGTTCTTGGCCACCGACAGGTGCGGGTAGAGCGCGTAGCTCTGGAACACCATCGCCAGGTCACGGCGTTGCGGCGCGGCGTCGGTGACGTCGGTGCCGCCCACCAGGATCCGGCCCTCGCTGGGTTCCTCCAGCCCGGCGATCATCCGCAGCAGGGTGGATTTGCCGCAGCCGCTGGGGCCGAGCAGCACCATGAATTCGCCGTCGGCGATGTCGAGGCTCACCTCGCGCACCGCGTAGTCGGTGTCGAACTTCTTCGACACCGCCTGGATCTGCAGTCGTGCCACGTCTCTCCTCAGGCCGGCGCGGTGCCGGTCGTGATCCAGCGCGACACCTCGGTCGCGATCGCGGGCGAATCCTTCAACCAGGCGAAGTGATCGCGGTGCTCGACCGCGGAGTCCGCGTCGATGTGCCACTGGGTGACCCGTGCGGCGGGCATCCGCGACACCAGGAAGTCGACATTGGACTTCGGGCCGAGCACGTCCTCCGACAGCGAGATCGCGAGCACCGGCAGCGTCATCCGCGCCAGCAGCGAGTTGTAGCGGCGGGTGGTGCCGCGCGGCCGGTAGTAGCTGGTCAGCGAGTGGATCGACCAGTCGACCATCACCCCGCCCGGCATCGGCGCCGGGATCAGCACCCCACCCGGCCAGTGCCCCTTGACGCGGGCGACCAGACCGATCCACTGGATCTGGCTCAGCGCCTCGAACCAGCGGCGCGGACCGAACGCCCACCAGAACACGGTGCCGGTGCCGATCACGGTCACCCCGGCGACCCGCTCGGGTTCGGCGGCGGCGAACAGCAGGGCCAGCTGACCGCCCAGGCTGTGCCCGAACAGGTGCAGCGGCGCCTGCGGGAACCGCTGCTCGATCACGGAAACGATGGCGGGCAGGTCGATTTCGAGCATCTCGCGGTAACCGAAGTCGGTGTGTTCGCCGAGCGCGGGCTCGGCCTCGCCGTGCGCGCGCAGATCGACGGTGGCCACCGACAGCCCGGTCGCGTGCAGCGCCTTGGCCAGTGCCTGGTAGTTGCGGGCCTTCATCGCCATCGCGGGCAGGATCAGCACCACCGGGGCGGAGGGGTCCTCGGCGGCCAGCCAGCGCACCGTGAACCGGACACCGTCCACGGTGTCGACCAGGGCGGTGTCGGGCGTGGTCACCGTGGCGCCGTCCTTCGCGGAATCGGTGCGCGAGGTGGGATTCATGCGTCGTCCGTTCCGGCGATGCGGACATCGCACACGTAGTCGAAGGTGAATTCGGCGGTGAGCACGTCGTTGTCGTCGAGCAGTTCGGCGCGACCGGACAGGCCGAAGCGGGTGGACGCGGTCGCGGCCAGGATCATGGCCAGCTCGGCGGCGTCGACGGTGGCGACCGCGCGGATGCGGCCGCGCGCCGGCTTCCGGTAGGCGGCGGTGCCGCCGCGCAGGACCAGCCGGTCGATGGTGTGCAGGCGGTGCGCGGCCGCGCCGACGAACGCCGCGGCGCCCGCGATGTCGGCGGCGGTGAACAGCGCGCCCGCATGCACCGTGCCCATGTGGTTGCACATGACCGGTTCGGCGGGGATCTCCACCACCGAGCGGTCCGGGGAGATCTCGGTGATCACGGTCCCGACGTGCGCGCCGAACGGCACGAGCGCCTGGGAGGCGTCGCGCAGGTAGTCGAAGTCGACGGCGTCGGGGTCGAGGGCGGGGTAGGCGGCGCCGAATCCGGCGATGCTGCGGGTCATCTCGTCGTCCTCCTCTCAGCGCGGTCCGCGCAGGACGCGCCGCGCGATCGACCAGCGCAGCACCTCCGACGGACCCTCGTAGATGCGGAAAGCCCTGGCCTCCACCAGGAACCGGGCCACCAGGTGGTCCTCGCAGACGCCGAGTCCGCCGTGCAGCTGCACCGCGCGATCGAGCACCCGCCAGACCGCCTCGGAGACGAAGGTCTTGGTGATCGAGGCCTCGTGCCTGGCCTGCCCGGAGGCGGCGCCGTGCTCGTCGATGGTGGCCGCGGTGGTACGGATCAGCCCGCGCGCGGCGGCGATGTCGATCTCGTTGTCGGCGATCAGGCCCTGGGCCAGGCCGTGATCGGCGATCGGCACACCGAAGGAGGTGCGGCCGCTGATGTGCTCGATGGTGAGCTGCTGGGCGCGCACGGCCAGGCCGAGCCAGTTCATGCAGAACACCAGGCGCGAGGGCGCCAACCGCACCTGCGCCAGATCCAGGCCGCGCCCGACCGTGCCCAGGATCGCCGACTCGGGGACCTCGCAGTCGGAGAACTCGACCTCGCAGTGTCCGCCCGGCGCGCTGGTGTGATCCAGCGTCGGCATCCGGCGGCCCACGCGCAGCCCCGGGTTGTCCTGATCGACCAGGAACATGGTCGGCCCGTCGACGGTGGTAGCGACGCAGATGGTGAACGCGGCGCCCTGAGCGCCGGTGGTGAAGTGCTTGCGGCCGTTGATGACCCAGCCGGAATCGGTCTCCTCGGCGACGGTGGCCAGCATCCGCGGGTCCGAGCCGGCGCCGGGGGCGGGTTCGGTCATGGCGATCGCCGAACGGACCTCGCCCGCGGCGAGCGGAGCCAGGTACCGGTGCCGCTGCTCGGGGTTGGCGACCGCGGCCAGCAGGTGGATGTTGCCGTCGTCGGGCGCCCACGCGTTGACCGCCAGCGGTCCGAGCAGGCTCGCGCCCGCCGCCTCGAGCACCTCGGCCTGAGCCCTGGTGTCGAGGCCGAGACCACCGTATTCGGGATCGGAGAGCGGGCCGAACACCCCGGCCTCCTTGGCCTTCTTCTGCAGGTCGAGGCGCAGGGCGTCGTCGGTGACCCGGCCACCGACCACGACCTCGCGTTCCACCGGGATCACGTGGTCTGCCACGAACTGTCTGGTCTTGTCGACCAGTTCCGCCACTGGAGTCATGGGGTCAGTGTCGGGTGGGGCCCGTGTCCGCTGCCGGGGCGATAGTGAATGTCGATCGGTCCAATCGACTCGGCATGGGGCGGGCGCGGCGGCGGGGCGCGGACCCCACGGTGAAGGGGACGACTTCGCCGTAGAGAGTGGCCGGACTGCGAAAGGGCACGAGCGTGACCGGGTTGAGCGTGCGGGTGATCGAACGAACCGACGAAGCCGACGCGGTGTTCGCGCTGGTGCTCGCGGCGGCCGACGGTGGGGAATTGCCGTCGTGGACGCCGGGGGCGCACATCGATGTGGCGGTCGGGGACGCGGGCGTGCGGCAGTACTCCCTGTGCGGCGACCCGGCCGAGCGCGATCGCTGGCGGATCGCGATCCTGCACGAACCGGCAGGCCGGGGCGGGTCGGCGTACCTGCACCGCACCGCGCTGCCCGGCAGCGCACTGTCGGTGTCGTCGCCGCGCAACAACTTCGAACTGAGCGCCGCGCCCGAATACACGTTCGTGGCCGGCGGGATCGGGATCACCCCGATCCTGCCGATGATCGCCGCCGCCGACCGCGCCGGCGCGCGCTGGACCCTGCACTACGGTGCCAGGACGAAGGCGCACATGGCCTTCGCGGACATGCTCACCGCCCGGTATCCGGCGGTGAACCTGGTTCCCCAGGACGTGTCCGGTCTGCTCCCGGTGGCCGATGTGCTGGCCGCGAGCCCGGGCGCGATGGTGTACTGCTGCGGGCCCGAACCCCTCCTCGCCGCCGTCGAAGCCGAAGGGCAGCGTCAGGGCATCACCGTGCGCACCGAACGATTCGTCGCGCGCGCCGTCGAACGCACCGGCCCCGACGCCGCCTTCGAGATCCACCTGGCCCAGACCGGCCGAACCCTGCGCATCGCCCCCGACCGCTCCATCGTCGACGTCCTCGAATCAGCAGGCGTCCCCGTCATCACCTCCTGCCGCGAAGGCACCTGCGGCAGCTGCGAAACCCCCGTCCTCGACGGCGCCATCGACCACCGCGACTCCCTCCTCACCCCCGAGGAACGCGAATCCGGCAAAACCATGATGCTCTGCGTCTCCCGAGCCCACTCGGAAGTCCTGATCCTGGACCTGTGAGTCACGTTCACTCATCGGAACGTGACAGCTCCTACGGGCACTGACTGTCGAGCCGGTGAACGCGAAGGGTCAGACGGCAATCAGCATGTCCAGATCTGCTTCCAGGTCGCGGTCGCGGTGATAGCCGCGGTCCTCGATCAAGCGCACGGCCGCGCGAGCCGCCGCGATGTCCGCCTCGGTGGCAACGCTCAGCAATTCGCGCAGATCCGCGAGGTCTTGTGGTCGCGTGTCGTCGTCACGGGACAGGAGTTTGAGTGCGATCAGGTGACCGGTGGTTGCTACGGGGAGACTGAGGTCGGGGACGATCTCGATCTCGTCAGCCCCGGCGGCGATCTCCGACTCGATTCCTGAACTCGCGAACAGTAGGTCGACGAGAACGGGGACGCCATCGAAATTTCGGCGCAAGCGGATCGTGGCGAGACGGCCGTTGTCGTGCTCGACGGACGCGTGCATGGTGTAACCCGCGTCGAACATGCTGCGTACCACGGCTTCGGCATCGGTGTCGTTGGCCACCGCCACCGCGAGGTCGATGTCATGGGTGAATCGGGGAATCGAGCGGGCCGATACGGCGAATCCGCCGACGAGCGCCCACCGGTACCCCAGTTTGTCGATATCGGCTCGCGCTCGCCGCAGCGCTGATTCGAGTGCGTTCACGCGAATCGGGCGGACGGGTGGCCGAATGCTTCTCCGGTTCCAGATCGGGACAATAGCCAGGACGCGACAAGGTCATCGAGGTCGGTCGACGAGGCGAGCGGGTACATCCGGCGCATTCGCATGCGGTACATCCGCACGCCGAATTCGGACATCTCGAGTGCGAGACGAAGCCGCTGAGCTGGTGTTTCTTCCGTCACCCCCTCAGGTTACGTCAGGACGTCGCAGGCATGCTCACCAGTTCGACCAGACGTCGGCCTGTCGGTTCAGGCCCGCACACACGATGGGGCCGACGGCCGTGCTCGCGCGGACGAGCCCTGGGCAGTCTGCGACTCGTGGTCCGTTCGGTCAGTGGGAGGTGCGTGGCGCGGGTTCCGGTAGGTTCGCGGGATGATGGCGGGGTCTGCTCTGTATTGCGGGACACGGTGGGACGAGCAGGGGCGGTGGAGTTACGAGCTGATCCGGGAGGACGGCAGTATCGAATTTCTGCCGGGGGTCGGGACCCGGTTGGCGTTCCGGGTGGACGGGGATGCGCGGTATTGCCTGGGATATCACGGGTTCGGTGGTGGGCGGCGGGGACGGCAGGTGTGTCCGCGGTGGGCGAGGGTCGACAGTGGGAAACAATGTGCGCAGTGCCGGGTGACCGAGGGGTGGGCGGTGGTGCACAGTCATCGGGGGCCGTTGTCGGGGTTGCCGGAGCAGGTGCGGGAGTACGTGGCGCAGCCGCACCATCTGTACATCGCCTACTTCGGGGACGGGATGACGAAGGTGGGGACGGCCTCGGCGGTGCGGCGGCATCGCCGGCTCTATGAGCAGGGGGCGCTGGTGGCGCGGTTCATCACCGATTCGCCCGACGGGCTGCATGTGCGCGAGCTGGAGCGGGCGGTGTCGGAGCGGGCCGGGTTCCGGCAGGCCGTCGCCGGTGTCACCAAGACCAGGATCCTGACCAGACCGTTGCGGCCCTGGGCGGCGGTGGAGGCCGCCGTCGCGGACGCGGCCGAGCACGCGGCGGGGGTCCTGCCCGCGGAGACCTCCCGCACCGATACAGCCTGGTCAGGCGGCCGGGAGTTCTACGACACCCTCCACGCGCGAGGCCGCTTCCCGGATGCCCTCGAGTTCACCGAGGATCGCGGCGAGTACGTCCTCGACGCCGTCACCGCCCACGGCCACACCATCGCTTGCGCGGACGAGTCAGGCGACGGGGAGTTGTTGCTGGTCAACGACTCGCGGTTGATCGGGCGCCGGATCGTGCTCGACCCTGCCATCACGGCCACCTCGGCCCCGGTACAGACCAGCCTGTTCTAGCCGGTCTGCAGGACGGCCCGCGATCTCTCAGGTGTTGCAGCCCTGGGACGGATCACCCGAGGCCGACGGCGGCAGCTGGATCAGGCAGACCAGCGTGTCGAGAATCGCGAGCGGGAGTTCGGCGGAACCGGAGGCCACGGACGCGGCGGCCGGCGCGGCGGCCACGGCGGGCGCCGCCGACAGCGGCAGGCTGACCGCCACGGTGGCGAGCAGGACGGACGCGAGCTTCTTGGACATGGTCACCTCGTTGCCGTGGACAGCTGGATCGAGCCCGATGCTACGCCGCCGACCCGACACACCCGCCCGGTAGCGCCCGCCGGCCGGTGCGCACGGCATCGGTGGGCGGGGCGAGTGATCCGGCCCCGCGGTGCTCCCGCCGCGGTCGTGGATCGGCGGCATCGCGCAACCCGCGGGGATGGACGATGCGCAGCCGCCGCGACCCGGGTGGCGCGATCTCTGCTCAGCGCAGTCGGACCGGGAGTTCGAGCAAACCGCGGATGAGTGTGCTGGTCTGCCAAGCGACCGTGGCCGCCGCGGGTGCCAGGCGCAGCTCGGGAAAACGGGTGAGCAGCGTGGTGAAGGCGATTTCGGCTTCGAGGCGAGCCAAGGGGGCGCCGACGCAGAAGTGGATGCCGTGGCCGAAGGCGAGGTGCCCGGTGGGGTGACCATCGGTGGCCAGGGTGTCCGGGTCGGCGAAGCGGGCGGGGTCGCGGTTGGCGGCCGCGAGGGAGACGTAGACCAGTTCGTTCGCGGGAATCTCGATGCCGCCCAGGGTGACCGGCTCGGTCGTGAAGCGCGCCGTCGCCATGCCGACCGGTCCGTCGTAGCGGAGGAACTCCTCGATCGCCGCGGGCACGCCCGACGGGTCGGTGCACAGGGACTCCCACTGCGCACGGTCGCGGAGCAGCGCGTTGACGCCGTTGCCGATGAGATTCACGGTGGTCTCGTGCCCGGCGACGAGCAGCAGGAACGCCATCGACACCAGCTCCCGGTCGGTGAGCCGGTCGCCGTCGTCATCGGCCAGTACCAGCTGGGACAGCAGGTCGTCGGCGGGATCGGCCTGCTTGGCCCGCACCAGGTCCGCCAGGTAGCCGACCATCGCCGCCGACGCGGCGGGCCGCTCGGTGTCCTCGCCCTCCCCGACCACGGTGACCAGCGCCCTGGTCCAGGCCTGGAAGTCGGCACGATCGGCGTAGGGCACCCCGAGCAGTTCGCAGATCACCGTCACCGGAAGGGGATTGGCGAACTCCGCCATCAGATCCACCTCGTCGCGCTCGGCGATCGCGTCGAGCAGCGCGGCCGTGATCTGTTCGATCCGCGGGCGCAACGCGGCGACCTGCTTGGCGGTGAACGCCTTGTTGACCAGCTTGCGCAGCCGGGTGTGCGCGGGTGGGTCGGTGCTGAGCATGTGGCTGAGCAGGGTCAGCACGTTCGGGTCCGACGGGGTGGAGTCGCGCTTCTCGTGCACGATCGCGTCGACCCGGACCACGTCCTTGGCCAGGCGCGGATCGGCCAGGGCCTGGCGGGCCTCGGCGTAGCCGACGATCACCCAGCGGATGACGTCGTCGGGGAAGCGGACCCGGTGCACCGGGGCCTCGGCGCGCCAGCGCCGGTAGTGGGCGTGCGGATCGTCGAAGAAGTCGGCGCCGATGGACGCGACGGGGGCAGCTGCGGTGATGTCGGCCATCCCGCGACGGTACCGGCGCCCGGTGCACGACTCACCGGACTCGGGTGATCTCGATCAGGCGATCGGAGGTCGGGATGGAATGGCTTGCGGCCAGACGGAATTCACCACGCGCTGGTCGAATGGCGGAGGAATCGTCCGCAGGGAGGAAAACCATGACCAGTACTGATGTCGACGTCGACGCGACCGCGGCTCGGCGCGTCGCCGAACTGACCGCGGTGTTCGAACGCGGGCTGCAGGAGAAGCTGGGGGTCGGCGATTCGCTCGGCATCCGCCTGGAGAGCGCGGCCAAGGGGCGCACCCGCTACTACCTCGACCCCAACCCGGCGACCATCAACGCCATGTTCACCGTGCACGGCGGCGTGCTGGCCACGCTGCTCGACACCGCGATGGGCAGCGCGGTGTTCACCGAGCTCGCCGACGGTGTCGCCTACACCACCCTCGAGCTGAAGGTGAACTTCATCCGCGCGGTCACCCTCGACGGCAGCCGGCTGACCTGCGAGGCCACCGCCGTTCACGTCGGCAGGCGCACCGCCACCGCCGAGGGCCGCATCACCGACGCCGCGGGCAAGCTCATCGCCCACGGCAGCACCACGATTCTCGTCCTGGCCCAGAGCAACTGACGACAGCGAAACGGCCCTGCTCAGCGCCGAGCAGGGCCGTTTCGCTGTGTCTCAGGCGACGGTGCGGCAGCTCTCGACGAAGGAGATGAGCTCGTCGACGGGCTCGGTGCGGGTGTCCACGGCCCGATCGATCACCTTCACCAGGTGTTCGTAGGCAGCGGTGTGGTCGTAATCGGCGACCTCGGCGATGCGCAGCGCCCACCGCCAGTAGCCGCGCAGCGTGTCCGACAGCGGCATCCGGAAATGGGCGATGACGTCGCGGATCGGCGCCACCACCGCGTCACCGTCGTGGCGCAGGTACCGGGTCACCACCTCGGCCATGAAACTGAAATGCCTGGCCTCGTCGCGGGACAGGCGGGTGAGCACGGCCGCCAGCACCGGATCGGTGACGACGTCGCGCAGCTGCTGGTAGTACATCTGCGTCGCCTTCTCCTGCACCAGCGCGTAGGCGAAGAACTGCACGGGATGGTCGTAGGGCAGGTCGAACGGCTTGTGTCCCTCGACCGCCAGTTCCGAACGCAGCGTTGACCGTTCGGCCATGCCCGCCGCCTCCTGATAGCGGGCCAGCGCCCTGGCGTGGGTGTCCTCCTCGAGCGCCCAGCGCACGGTGAAGTGGTAGAGCTCCCGATTGTGTTCGAAGGTCGGCAGATCCACGCTGGAGTCGACGGGGAAGTGCCGGTGGTAGACATCGAAATAGCCGGGCAGGTGGTCCTCGATGAGGGTGACGAACTGGACCGCGGACCGTTGCCCCTCGGTGAGCCTGCCCGCGTCGGCGGCGGCCCAGTCGAAGGCGGTCTCGACGTCCCAGGCGCGGGTCGCGGGGGAGGCGGCGAGGAATCCGTCGACCGCGGCGGTCAGCTCGGTGACGGGCAGCAGCCCCGGTGTGCTGATCATGTCCTACCTGGCATTCCGGCAGACCAGCGCGTAATGCTTGGTGGTGTAACCCCAGCCCGCGTTGGCGATCTCGAGATAGTGGCGCAGCTTGGCCGCCAGGCCGGCGCCGTGCGCGTCGATGCGATCGGCGGCGGCGTCGACATTGGCGATCCAGTCCTCGATCGTGCGCCGGTAGGCGTCGGTGAGGTCGTCGACCGAGATCACCGAGAACCCCGCGTTCTCGGCGGCCGCGATCAGTTCCGACAGGGGACGCAGTTCGCCGAAGCCGAAGATGTCCTCGCGGACGAACCCGGTGCCGTCGCGATCGTCGAACGCGGAACGGGTGGCCGCGTTGCGGAAGCAGCTCTCCGACACGTAGAGCGTGCCGCCGCGACGCAGCACCGCCTTGGCGCGCCGGAACACCTCGTCGGGATCGGGCATGTGCACGATCGAGCCGAGCAGGGTGACGGCGTCGAAGCCGCGCGCGGGCAGCTCGAGCTGCTCGAAATGCCCGACCCGGGTGCTGACCAGATCGGCGACCCCGCGGGCGGCGGCCTGCGCGGCGATGTACTCGTGCTGGCGCGGCGCCGGACTGATCCCCAGTGTCCGGCACCCCAATTCGCTCGCCATGTACAGGATCAGCGAACCCCAGCCGCACCCCACGTCGAGCAGCTGTTCCCCGCCGCGCAGGCCCAGCCGCTCCGCGACGAATCGCAGCTTGTTGCGCTGGGCCGCTTCCAGGGTGTCGGTGTCCGATTCGTACAGCGCCGCACTGTATTTGCGCAGCGGATCGAGGAACTCGCCGAAGATGTCGGGATCGAGATCGTAGTGCTGATTGGTATCGGCGACGACCGTCATGCCGCCGCCTCGACAGCGCGTTCCACCACGGCGGTGACCTCGGCCAGGGTGGACATGCCGAAGACGTCTTCGTCCTCGAGCTCGATGTCGAAGGTGCGCTCGATGCGGGCGATCATCCGCAGCACCCGCACCGAGTCGACGCCGGCCATGGCGCGCAGGTCGGCGTCGGGGGTCAGCTCGGCGGCGGGCAGGCCGGTCTCGGTGATCGCGATCTCGGTGACCGTGCGCAGGATGGTGTCGGCGGAAGTGGTGGTCATGGCCGGGCTCCGTTCGGGGAGAAGGTGTTCGACGTGGACAGGGCGTGGTCGAGCAGGGCGACTTCGTCGTCGTCGAGGGTGAGCTGATCGCGGACCGCGTGCAGGTCGAAGGGCTGGTAGGTGGCCGTCGACGACGCGCACACCGCGCCGTCGGCATCGAGGATCTCCGCGTGCGCGGCGATCGGCCCAGACCCGCGTTCGGGCGGTAGCGTTGCCACACAGCGGTATTCGCGCTCGATCAGCAGGGGTGTGAGAAAGCGGGTGCGCTGGGAGACGGTGAAGGCGGGCACGTTGCGCGCGAGCACGATGAGATTGCCCATCACCTCGTCGCACACCACACCGATCAGGCCGCCGTGCACGACACCGGGATAGGACTCGAAGGCCCGGCCCAGCCGGAACGCCGCCTCCAGCGCGCCGTCCGGGCGCGGGGTGAAGCTCAGGCGCAGCCCGGCGGCGTTGTGCGGGGAACAGCCGAAGCAGTGGTAGTCCGGGATCACCGACCACGGCACCGTGACGGCCGTGGTCTGCTCGGCGGCCGTCATCAGGCGATGGCGTCGGCCAGCGCGCGACGCACCTTCGCGTTGCTGGACAGGTCGAGCCCGGTGATGGAGGCGAACGTGCGGCGCACCTTGTCGTGCAGCACCTCGAGCTCGCCCTCGGCGGCGACCTGCTCGAGGAACAGCTCGAAGCCGGTGTCGATGGTCTCGTGGTCGCCGAGTTCGGCGATGCCGGCCTTGAAGGTGCTCACCGGATGCTTGATCTTGGCCTCGGAGCTGTAGACGTACAGGGTCTCGAGCACCGAGGGCAGCTCCTCCGGCCGCTTCTTCAGCCGTTCGTTGGTGTAGTGGATGAACTCGCGCGCGTGCCCGGCCTCGTCGCGACTGGCGTTGAGCAGCAACTCCTTCAGCACCGGTTCGGCCACCCAGCTCGACACCGCGCGGTACACGTGGTTGACGGTGAGCTCGGAGATGATGTTGGTGGCCAGCGTCGCCGAGGGCGTGCTGCCCGGGGCGTAGGGCTCGCGCATGGCGTCGACGGCGCGGTCCTCGACGTCCTCGCCGATGGCGCCGAGCCAGGACCGGAACGCGTAGTGGTGCTGCACCTCCTGGTAGCCCCACACCACCGCGAAGGTGGAGAAGTCGTAGTCGTCGACGAATTCGTCGAGGAAGCCGTGCACCGCGGCGATCACATTGGACTCGCCCATCGCCGCGCTCTTGGCCAGGGTGATGTATTCGGGGCGGACCAGTGTCGGGTCGACCGCGGACAGGTCCAGATCGCTCAGTTTCCAGTGCAGGCGTTCGTAGTGGCGGAACACGTCAAAGCTGTGCACGAGGCACTCCGTTCGATCGAAGGGGAGCCGGGCGCGGCGTCATCGCCGGCCGATCAGATCGCGGGCGGCGAGGCGTTGGAGCTTGCCGCTGCTGGTGCGGGGGATGCTGCGCGGCGCGACCAGATGCACCTCGACCGCGCCGAGCCCGAGGTGGGCGGTGACGGCCGCGCGGATGGCGTCGGCGAGCGCGTCGGCCGCGTCGCCGGTGCGTTCGGTCTCGGCGATCAGCGCGATCACGTCGTCGCCGTCGGGATCGACGGCGGCGGTGCAGCGGCCCTTGTGGATGCCGTCGAGGTCACGGACGGCGGCCTCGACGTCCTGGGCGTAGTAGTTCACGCCGCGCACGGTGATCATGTCCTTGCAGCGGCCGGTGACGAACAGTTCCGCGCCGCGCCGGTAGCCGAGGTCACCGGTGCGCAGCCAGCCCTCGACGAAGCGGTCGGCCACGGCCTCCCGGTCGGCGGTGAGATAGCCGTCGGTGACCGGGGCGCCCTGGATCAGGATCTCGCCGACCCGGCCGTCGGGCAGGTCGGCGCCGGTCCCGGGGTGCACGATCCGCACGGCGATCCCGGCGACCGGGGCGCCGACCGAGGCGACCGCCCGCGCGCCGTCGCCGCCGCGGGGCACCTCCTCGGCCACCGCGGCGTCCGAGAGCTGGGCGCGGTCGACCCACTCGAACACCGGCTCGCGCAGCAGCGGTGGGAACGCGACGGCGAGCGTGGCCTCGGCCATGCCGTACACGCCGAACATCGTCGACGGCGCGAAACCGGCGGGCGCGAACCGCTCGCAGAACGCCGAGACCACCGATTCGGCGATCGGCTCGGCGCCGTTGAACGCGATCCGCCAGTGGCGCAGGTCGTAGTCGGTGACCCGCTCCGGCGGGATCGCCGCCAGCAGCGCCTCGTAGCCGAAGTTCGGCATCGCGGTGATGGTGGTCTTCGTCGCGGCGAACTCACCGAACCAGCGCGCCGGATCCTTCACGAACGCGATCGGCGACCACACGTGCGCCGGGATGCCGCGCAGCACCGCCGACAGGGTGCCGAACAGGCCCATGTCGTGGAACAGCGGCAACCAGAAGCCGCCCTGATCATCGAGTCCGAGATCGATACCGGTGCGGATGGCGGCCAGTCCGCTCACCACATTCGCGTGGGTCAGGCGCACGCCCTTGGGCAGCGCGGTGCTGCCGGAGGTGAATTGCACGATGGCCAGATCGTCGGGGCCCGGCGTCGGCAGGATGTCCACCGCCGCGGTGACGTCCTCGACCAGCGCGCCGGTGTCGACGAATTCGACGCCGATGTCCCCGATCAACGGGATCATCGAGGCGAACCGGGGCGAGACCAGGATCGTCCGCATGCCCGCCGCCGCGGTGATCGCCGCCAGCTTGGCCGGGTAGGCGGCCGTCGCCCCCGCGCCGGCGGGCAGCGGCAGGGGAGTGGCCGCGCCGCCCGCCGCGGCGATGCCGAACAGCGAGGTCAGGAACTCCGGCGCGTTGGGGCTGAGCACGCCGACGGGTTCGCCCCGCCCGATCCCGCGCCGCACCAGGGCGGTCGCCGTCGTCCGGGCGCGGGCCTGCAACGCGGCGTTGTCCAGGTGCTCGGAGACCGACCAGAACGTCGCCGTCACGCGGGGGTGCTCGGCGGCGACCCCGGCCAGCAGCGTGAGGAGCGTGTCGCTCGAACGCGAGGAATTCATGCCGGAAACGACAACAGCGGCATATGACATCGCGTTGAACGAATAACGAAATACGCGCGCCGATAATCACCGTCGATCGTCCAATTGCACTGCCTGATAAAGATATTCGACTATCGCCCGATCGGAGCAGGCAATACTGCGCGAATTCGCGGCCACCGCGCGACGACGATGAGCGGCGAAATCCCCGCACCGAAATCGCCCCTAGGAGCTGCCGGTGACTACCGATCATGTCGCGGTCGAGGACCCGACCCCGGTGCAGATCGCGGTGCTGGAGAGCGTCGCGCCGCACCGCCGCCACGACCCGTATCCCAGCTACGAGACCCTGCGCGCCGCTGGACCGTTCGTGCCGGGCCCCCGCGAGACCCACCTGGTGCCGCGACACGCGCAGGCCCAGGCCATCCTGAGTGATCCGCGTTGGAGCCATGCCGAGGAACCGGAGCTGCTGCACGGCGACAGCGACGTGGAGCTGCCCGGCTCGTTCCTGTGGATGGAACCGCCGGACCACACCCGCCTGCGCGGTCTGGTCGGCAAGGCGTTCACCGCCCGTACCGTCGCGGGGCTGCACGACCGCGCCGACCGGCTCGTCGACGGGCTGCTCAGCGCCATGCTGGCCGACGGCGAGACGAACGCGCTCGAGGCGCTGGCCTACCCGGTGCCGCTGACCCTGATCTGCGAGCTGCTCGGCGTGCCCGCCGAAGCGCACGCCCACGTGCGGGAGATCTCCGCGCACATCGCGCGCGGCCTCGACCCCGACACCCTGCTGAGCCCGGCCGAACTGGCCGCGCGCACCACCGCCGTGCACGCGTTCGACGAGTTCTTCGGCGACCTCGTCGCCCAGCGCCGCACCGACCCGCGTGACGACCTGATCACCGCGCTGGTGCACGCCGAGGAGGCGGGGGTCCGGCTGACCCGCACCGAACTGATCGGCACCCTGCTCATTCTCGTCGTGGCCGGGCACGAGACCACGGTCAACCTCATCGGCAACGGGCTGCTCGCGCTGATCCGCCATCCCGACCAGTTCCAGCGGCTGCGCGAAGACCCCGCGCTGTGCGGTCCCGCCGTCGACGAGGTGCTGCGCTACGACCCGCCCGTGCACCTGACCACCCGCACCGCCCGGCACGAGATCGAGCTCGCCGGAAGGACTTTCGTCCCCGGCGACGCGGTGATCGTGCTGATCGGCTCGGCGGCCCGCGATCCGGAGGCCTTCCCCGAGGCCGACCGCTTCGACATCGGCCGCTACCTGCCCGGCAGGCGACCCGAACGGCACCTGTCGTTCGGTCTCGGCCTGCACTACTGCCTCGGCGCGCCGCTGGCCCGCCTCGAGATGCAGGCGGTGCTGCGCGCCGTCGCCACGAGGGTCGAGCGGATGCATCTGCTCGCCGAACCGCCGTATCGCCCGAACGTGGTCGTGCGCGGCATGTCCGAACTGCGAATCAGCCTGGAGGGCCGATGAGTACCGCTGTCCCCGCCGACCTCACCTTCGACGCCTTCGCGCCCGAGCACCGCGCCGATCCCTATCCCGCCTACGCCCGCGTGCGCACCGCCACCCCGCTGTTCCCGTACTCGCTCGACGAGGTGCCGGTGCGGCTGGTGACCCGCTACGAGGAGTGCGCGGCCGTCCTCACCGGCGCCGACTGGGGCCACGGTTACGCGGCGGGCATCAGCCCCTTCCGTGACACCAGTGCCGCCATCCCCGGCTCGTTCGTCCGCATGGACCCGCCCGAACACGGCCGCTACCGCAAGCTGGTGGCCAAGGCGTTCACGCCCAAGATGATCGGCGAGCTGGCGCCGGTGGCGGGCACGGTGGTCGACGGCCTGGTCGACGCGGCGCTCGAGCGCGGCGAGCTCGACGTGCTCGAGGATCTGGCGGTCCCGCTGGCCGTCGCGATGGTCGCGGTCCGGCTGCTCGGCGCCGACGCCGCCGACGGCCCCAGCTTCCGCGCCTGGCAGCTGGCCATCGCGCGCGGCAGCGACCCCGACTCGCTGCTCGGGCCCGACGACATCAGCGCCCGCACCGACGCGGCCATCGCCTGCATGGGCCATTTCGCCCGGCTCATCGCCGAGAAGAAGCAGCGGCCCGGCACCGACCTGCTCAGCGAATTGGTCGCGGCCAGCGTGGACGGCGATTTCCTCACCGAGCCCGAGGTGATCGGCATGTCGCTGCTGCTGCTCGTGGCGGGCATGGAGACCTCGATCAACCTGATCGGCAACGGCATGCTCGCGCTGCTGCGGCACCCCGGCCAGCTCGCGTTGCTGCGCGCCCACCCGGAGCTGATCGGCCCCGCCATCGACGAGATGCTGCGCTACGACGCGCCGACCCAGTTCACGATCCGGGTCGCGCTGGCCGACACCCGGGTCGGTGAGCACAGCTTCCGCCGCGGCGACGGCGTCGTCGTGCTCACCGGCTCGGCCAACCGCGACGAGCGGGTCTACCACGACCCCGACACCTTCGACATCACCCGCTTCACCGGAAATCGCCCGCCGCGTAAGCATCTCGGCTTCAGCCTCGGCATCCACTACTGCGTCGGCGCGCCGCTGGCCCGCATCGAGGCCGAGACCGCCATCCGCACGCTGCTCGACCGGGCGCCCGAGCTGGCCCTGGCCGAGCAGCCGATCGAGTACCGGCCCAGCCTGATCCACCGCGGCATCCGGCACCTCCCGGTGACCCTGTGACCGCGTCGCGGCAGCACGCGCTCGTCATCGGCGCCGGGTTCGCCGGGCTGCTGGCGGCACGGGTGCTCACCGAGCGGTTCGACCGGGTCACGCTCGTGGAACGCGACGAGCTGGACGCGAAAGAGACGGTGCGCCGCGGCGTTCCGCAGGCCTGGCATCTGCACGGGCTGCTCGACCGGGGTCGTCGGATCATGGAGGAGCTGTACCCGGGGTTCACCGAGGAGGCGGTCAGCGACGGCGCGACCGTGGCCGAGGTGCTCGTCGGCACCCGCTGGTATGTCGGCGGTTCCCGGCTGGCGGCGGGCGCGACCGGACTCACCTCGCTCATCGCGACCCGATCGCTGCTCGAGACCGTCCTGCGCCGCCGCACATTGCGGCTGCGTGGCATCGAACTGCTGACCAGGACGACCGTGCAGGGGCTGGTCGGCGACGCCCATCGGGTGCGCGCCGTCCGGGTGACCGGCCCGGCGGGGGAGCAGACCCTGGCCGCCGATCTGATCGTCGACGCGAGTGGCCGCGGCTCACGGATCACCCAGTGGCTCAGCGAGATCGGTGCGGAGATACCCGCCGAGGAACGGCTCGAGGTGGACCTCGGCTACACGTCTCGGTTCTTCCGGCACCGGCCCGGCCAGCTCGGCGGTCAGGCATCGGTGATCGTGTCGACCGGCGCCGACGGGCGTGGTGGCGGCGCGGTGCGGGTGGAGGGCGACCGCTGGCACGTCACCCTCGCCGGGATGCTCGGCGACCATCCGCCGACCGACGATCAGGGCTTCCGCGACTACGCCGCGTCGCTGTCGGCGCCCGACATCCACACCATCGTCGTCGGCTCCGACGCCCTCGGCGAGCCCGTTCCGTACCGCTTCCGCACCGCTGTGCGCCGGCGCTTCGATCGTCAGAGTGCCCCGCCGGCGGGGCTCGTCGTGCTGGGCGACGCCCAGTGCGCGTTCAACCCGCTCTACGCCCAGGGCATGACCGTCGCCGCGCTGCAAGCGGCCGCTTTGCGGGACTGCCTGGCCGCAGCGGACGTGCCCGCCCGCTTCTACGCGGCCGCCGCCGACCCGGTCGCGGTGGCCTGGCAGCTGGCCGCCGGCTCGGATCTGCGCCATCCCGGCGTCGCGGGCAGGCGCACCCTGCGGACCCGGCTCACCGATGTCTTCGTGACCAGGGTGCAGCGCGTGGCCCACCACGATCCGCGCGTGGCCAGGACCTTCCTTCGGGTCGCCCACCTGGTCGATCCGCCCGCCGCGCTCACCGCGCCGGGCACGCTGCGCCGCATCCTCCTGTCCTGACCACCACCCGCGAGGAGACCCATCCATGACCTCCACGATCGACGCCGTCCAGACCGCCCTGGTCGAGCTGTTCGGCCCCGACGGCCGCGCCGACCCCTACAGTCCCGCCCGCGTGCTGCGCGAGGCGGGCCCGATCCATCAGACCCCGCTCGGACACCACGTGCTCACCCGGTACGAGGACTGCGCGGCGGTGCTGTCCACCACGGCCTGGAGCCATGCCGAGGAGGCGGCGATGATGCACCCGACGGTGTCGCCGGAGAACGCCCCCGAGGAACTGCCCACGTCGTTCCTGTGGATGGAGCCGCCGGACCACACCCGCCTGCGCAACCTCGTCACCAAGGGATTCACCCCGCGCATGGTGACCCGGCTGCGCCCGCGCATCGAGCAGCTGTGCGAGCAGCTCGTCGACGACGCCGTGGCCGCGGGCGAATTCGACCTCGTCGAGCTGATCGCCTACCCGCTGCCGCTGATCATCGCCTGCGAGCTGATCGGCGTGCCGAAGGAGGCCTACGACCAGGTGCACCGCTGGTCGCAGGACCTGGCCCGCGGCTTCGATCACGACTACACGCTGCCCGAGGAATGCCTGCGGGCGCGCAGCGCGGCCTCGCGCGGATTCATGGGCTACTTCCGTGAGCTGCTCAACGAACGCCGGGTGAGCCCGCGCGACGATCTGCTCAGCGCGCTGTCGCAGGTCGAGGACCGTGGTGACGTGCTCACCGAACAGGAACTGCTCGCCACCTGCATCACCACCTTCGTCGCCGGGCACGAGACCACCGCCAATCTCATCGGCACCGGCATGTTGCGCCTGCTGCGCAACCCGGACCAGATCCAGGTGCTGCGCGACCGTCCGGAGATGCTCGCCCACACGCCCGACGAACTGCTGCGCCTCGACCCGTCGGTGCAGATCACCACGCGCGCGGCGACCCGGCCGATCACCGTGGCCGGGCACCGGTTCGACCAGGGCGAAGGCGTTGTGGTGCTCATCAATTCGAGCAACCACGATCCGGCCGCCTTCCCCGACCCGGAGCGGGTGGACGTGACCCGCTACTCCGATCCGAAGAACCCGGCCAAGAAGCACCTCGGCTTCAGCCTCGGTATCCACTACTGCCTCGGCGCTCCGCTGGCGCTGCTGGAGATGGAGATCCTGCTCGACGTGCTGTTGCGCAAGGTCGGCTCGCTGGAACTGCGCAGCGAGAACCCGCCGTTCAAGCCGAACGTCGTCATCCGCGGGCTGGAGTCGCTGCCGGTGGCGGTCACCCCGGCCTGAGCCGCGTGCTCCCGCGCAGCCCCGCCGTGCGCGGCGGGGCTGTCAGCGCGGGTCGGCCGGGATGTCGAGGGTGGCGAGGAACGCCGTGGCGGCGGGACTGCGACCCGCCCGGCTCCACACCGCGTACTCCACCCGGCTCGGCGCGTCGGTGACCTCGATCGTGCGCACGCCGACCAGCTGTGGCGCATGGGCTTTCGGGAGCATGGCCACGCACAGATCGGCGGCGACCAGGCGTGCGATGTAGTCCGCCGTCGTGACCTCGAAGGCGACGTCGCGGGTCAGCTCGGCCGCGGCGAAAGCGAGATCGGACTGGACGCGGCCCGCGGTCCCCGGCGGGAGATCGACGAAGACCTCCTCGGCCAGCGTGCGCAGGTCGACCTCGCTCGCGGTCGCCAGCCGATGTTCCGGCGCGACCACCGCGACGAGCCGGTCGCGCGCGAGTTCGTGGACCGCGACGCCGCGCGGACGGGCGGTCGTCGGCAGGCCGAGGAACGCCACGTCCAGGGCGCCCTGCTCGACCTGCTCGGCCAGGTCCTCGCTCGCCCCGACCCGCAGGCTGATCCGCACCGCCGGGTAGCGGGCGCGGAAATCCCCCAGCGCGGCGGGCAGATCCACCGCGGCGACGGTGGGGATCAGCCCGACCGCGAGCCTGCCGCGCACCTCCCCGATCGCGGCCGCGACCTCGGCGCCCGCCCGCTCGGCGGCCTCGAGGCACTGGCGAGCGGCCGGGAGAAAGGCGGCACCGGCCGGGGTCAGCCGCACGCGACGACTGGTCCGCTCGAACAGCGCCGCCCCCAGCTCGCGCTCGAGCTTGGCGATCTGGTGACTCAGCGCGGACTGCACCACCAGGCAGCGCTCGGCCGCTCGGGTGAAGCTGTTCGTCTCGGCGACGGCCAGCACGTAGCGCAACTGCTGCAACTCCATCGTTCCATCGTGGATCACGATCGCTGCCGTGACGAACATGTGTTGGATTCATTGATCGCGACGACGTTCGATGGAGGACATGAACAGTGCGGTACGTCTCCTCGGATCGGTCGCCGTCGCCGCGGCCGTCCTGCTCCCCGTCGACCACGTCGGCGCGCGGGAGCTGTTGTTTCCCACCACCGTCGCGCTGCCCGACGGGTTCCAGGCCGAGGGGATCGCCATCGGGGCGCTGCCGGTGGCCTATTTCGGATCGATGGCGGACGGGTCGATCTACCGCGCCGACCTCGTCACCGGGCAGGGGCACCTGCTCAGCCGTGGGCCGGGGACGCCTGCCCTCGGCCTCCAGCTCGACGGCCGGGGGAGGCTCTTCGTCGCGGGTGGCACCGGGGGTGACTTCCGGGTGCTCGACGCCGGGACCGGTGCGGTGCTGGCCACCTATCAGTTCGCCACCGGCCCCGGCACTTTCGTCAACGACATCGTCCTCACCGCCGAGGGCGCGTGGGTCACCGACTCCACCGCGGCGGTCCTGTATCACCTGCCGATCGGGCCGGACGGCGCCTTGCCGTCCGCCGAGGCGGTGCGCCGGATCCCGCTCAGCGGTGACCTGATCTACGTTCCCCAGGCTTTCAACGCCAACGGCATCGTCCGCACACCGGACGGGAGCGCCCTGCTGATCGCGCAATCGGTGACCGGCGAGCTGTTCCGTGTCGACCCGGCGACCGGCGTCACCACGCGCGTCGACCTGCGCGGCGAATCCCTGCCGGACGTGGACGGGCTACTGCTGCAAGGTAATACGTTGTTCGCCGTCCAGAACCGGCGCAATGCCGTCGCGGTGCTCACCCTCGACGGCGCCGGGACCGAGGGACGCGTCGAGCGCCGGATCACCGACCCGCGCTTCGACGTCCCCGCCACCGTCGCCGCCTTCGGCGACCGCCTCTACCTCCCGAACGCCCGCTTCGACACCCCGCCCGCCCCGTCGACGCCGTACACCGCGGTGGCCGTCGACCGGCGCTGAGGCCGGCCGTCAGCCCGCCGTGTTCACATTGCGGAGCGTGACCAGCGCGGTGGCACAGAGGGTTTCGGTTCCGTCCTCGACGGAGAACAGTTCGGCCGCCGCGACGGTGAGCGTGGCGCCCGGCTTGATCACCCGGCCCCTGGCGATGACCTCCGCGCCTTTGGCGGGAGCCAGGATCTTCACCGTGTAGTCGATGGTCATGTTGACCCACCCGATCGGGAGCAGGGTGCCCGCCGCCGACCCCGCCGCGAAGTCCGCCAGCGAACCGAGCACCCCGCCCTGCAGATAGCCGTTGTGCTGGGTGAGCTCGGGGCGATGCGGCTGGACGAGTTCCACCTCGCCGGGCGCGATCCGGCCGAACCGGAAACCGAGGTGGGCGGCGGCGGGCATCGACAGCACGGCGGCCGGAACCAGCTGGGCGTAGTCGGGATTCGGCGGTGTCGTCATGCCGGACGGCTCCTTCGCTCGGGGATCGGTGGGCGGACCGTACCAAGGCCGCGGGGGCCCCCGGGGGGGCCCCCCCCGGGCCCCGGGGCCCGCGCGGGCCCCCCCCCACCCCCGGGGCGGCGGGGCCCGGGGGGCCGGGCCCCCGGGCCGGGGGGGCCCGCGGGGCCCCGGCCCCCGCGCCCCCCG
>NZ_JARWOJ010000187.1 GCF_029868625.1 Nocardia neocaledoniensis
GGGTCGCTGTCCTGGTGGCGAAGCGGCTGCGAAGGCAGATCGTCGGTGCCCGGCGATGGTCACCGCGACCGTGGCCGGCGACCTGGTCGACGCGGCCGTGGGGGCGCGTTTCCCGCCCCCGCCCCCCGCCCCCCCCCCGCCCCCCCACCCCCCCTTTTTACCCAACCACACCCCCCGCCGGGCCCGGGGCCCACCCCCCCCCCCGCCCCACCAGGCGGATGTTGCTGGTGGCTAGTTGAGTTCGGGCCGCGGACACGCCACTTCAGGCGTGACTGTGATGAGCTGGACGTGGTGGGCGAGCAGCCCGTCGGTCATTGACAGCAGGTAGGACACCGGCTTGCGGTCGGCATCGTAGGCGTGCAACAGGCACCGTGAGTCGCGCCCATAGGAGTCGCTCACGCTGGCTGCCCACAGTCGCCGAGCGTCGCTGATCGAGATCAGAACCGAAACGAGCTCTGCGGCCTGAGCTGCGCTCCGGTGACGGCCCAGGGCGGATTTCAGCATCGCCACCGTCCAGGAGCCTTCGGCTTCGGAGTCGACGACCACGCTCTTGCCCTGCTCACTCAACATCCACACCGCGATCGAGCTGGTGTCGTCGATACCGGGAAAGACCTCGGCAAACAAGTCGTTGCGCGCCAACACATTCCAGAACGGGTCGATGAAGGCCGCTGGTATGGCGCGGGATTGGAACAGGTCGAGGTTGAGCATGAGCGACTTCTCGGCTCGGACATACCTGCGCAAGGCATCGGGTGGCGCCAGCGTGATTGCGGGGGCGGCGAGCTCACGAAGGTGTGAAGCCATGGCTCTGTCCACGCGCAAGCCGATGATGATCTTCTCGAGCGTGTCGGGAGGCGGCTTGGATTCGCCGCGTTCGAAACGCCCCAGGTGAACGGCGCTGAGGTTGAGCTCTGCGGCTGCTTGGGTCTGGGTGAGGCCGAGGTCGTCTCGAATCCATCCGATGGTGGTGCCGAGGTCGGGGATCGAGACCTGTGGTCGGTTGGGGGCGCGTCGACGTTGGCGTCCCTTGTGGGGTCGTGAAATTCGGTCGTTCATTGCATCTCCCCCCCGGGAGGCGGTGACGGAAGTCACAGATTGAGTGGTTTGAACGGAGTATTTCGACTTCGTGACGAGATCGGTTCTACCAGAGGGGGTTTCGGTCGGCAAGTTTGCCCGCGACCGCGCAATTGGTGGACGGGCATGTTCATCAATTGCTCATAGGTAAGGCTACCCGCTGACGATGAGACCGTGCGGGGTGCGATTCCTGCTGCGCGGTAAGGAACATTTCTCGATATCTCAACGCGAATCTGCTGCACAGACCGTTGTTCCTTAACTGATCATTTTGTGATCAATCAAAACTCGATCAGTTAAGAGCCTAGCGGCCCACGGGATTTCGTGGCTTGGATGGAAAGTGCAAGCCACTCCATGCATTCGAGAAAGGAAATCCTGTGGATCCGATCATGATCGCCAGCTACATCAACGCCGGGCTGGCGCTGCTCAGCAACGGCCTGGCACTGGCCGGCAACGTGCTCAACCTGGCCCTGCACCTGCTGTGAGACCCGCCCCGTAGAGGTACCCCGGCCGGGCGGCAGCCCGCCCGGCTGGGCCTCTCCAAGCGGGCGGCTCGAATTCGTCTGCCGCGCAACGTCAGCGGCACTTCCTGTATCTCCACCCTTCATCGAGAAAGGGTCTCTCCGTCATGCCCGAATCACCCTCGACCACCTACTCGAACGCCGAACAACCTCACCTCGGCGCCCGGTTGACTCGCCGCGGCAGCACCTTGCTGCTGGCCGCCGCCATTCCTGTCGCGGTCGCCGTGGCAGCTCCGGCCACGGCCCACGCGAGCGCACCTGCGGCCGCTGTGGCCGACCAGGGCGGAGTCACCAGCCCGGCCCAGCCGGGCACCGAAACGCCCGCTCCGCCGCCGCCTCCGGTCGAATCGGCCCCCGAACCGGAGCCGGCGCCGGAGCCGTCGCCGCCGGTGTATTACGAGCAGCCCCAGCAGGTTCGCACCGGGCAGGCCCGTCCGGCCCCCGAGGTCGATGAGCCGGTGGAGCCGGTGCGGATCGAGGAACTGCATCTGCCCGTTCCGGTGGAGCCGGTGGCGCCGATCGTGCCGCCGGAGAACACGATCCGGGTAGGGGAGTGGCAGACCCCGAGCCCGGACTGGTTGCCGGTGGAAGTCCGCGACACCATCAACAACACCGCCGCCGGTGCCGAAGCTCAGATCGCGACGGCACTGGACTCGGTCGGGATCCCGGCCGGGCGCTCCGATCGCGTCAGCGGCGCGACCCTGGGTGGCGCCGCTGTAGGCGGTGCGGCCGGTGCGACCGTGCTCGGCGCCCCCGCGGCTGCGGTGGGCGCGGTCGCCGGAGGACTGATCGGCGGCACCGTCGGTGGAATCGCCGGGGCCGCCCTCGGCATCGTCATCCCCGTCCCCATCATCGGGCAAGCCACCAGCGGAGTCGCAGGCACCGCCCTTGGCGCTGCCGCCGGCGCTGCCGCGGGCGCGGCGATCCTCGGAGTACCGGCCGGTGCCCTCGGCGCGGCGGTCGGCGGAACGATCGGTGCCGGATTCGGTGCCGGCGTCGGAGTCGGCCAATGACCGGCAGCACACGACGTGTCGCGGTCGTTGCTGCCGCGACGGTGGGGGCAGCGCTGTTCACCACGGTCGCACC
>NZ_JARWOJ010000188.1 GCF_029868625.1 Nocardia neocaledoniensis
CCCCCGGCCGGGCGCGGGGCCCCGCCGGCGGGGCGGGCCCCCGGCGCCAGACAGAACCGGTTCACGTGGCCCTGGACCACCCACCGCAGCGCGATGATCCACTGCGGCCGGTAGAGCACCCGCAGGCGCTCGGCCAACTCCGGCTGCACCACGTCACCGAACAGCAGTTCGCGTTCGGTGAGCGCGGCCTCGGTTACCTTCATCGCGGCATCGTGCGCCGCGACGTTGTCATAGCGACCCATGGCGTCGAGCACCACGGGCATCTCGTCGAATTGCAGCTTCTCGAGGAGGAATTGCATGTCGTCGAGCGAAAGCACGACGGCATCCAGCAACGACCCC
Organism: Nocardia neocaledoniensis; assembly: GCF_029868625.1. GTDB lineage: Bacteria > Actinomycetota > Actinomycetes > Mycobacteriales > Mycobacteriaceae > Nocardia > Nocardia neocaledoniensis_A. Next base: position 340 of record NZ_JARWOJ010000188.1, read on the forward strand.
CCACTGCCCCCGCCGAGCACCGTCACTTGGCGTTTCCGGCGAGGTCGGCGCCGATCACACCTTCTGCGGTGTAGCGGCCGTCGACGAACGCCTCATCCGAACGGCCGTAGTCGACGGCGTCGTGCTCGTCGTCGTCCTCGCCCTTGGCCCGGTTGCCGAGCAGCGGGTTGGCGCCGGCGTTGTTGTTGCGAACCGGCGCGCCGTCGGTGCGGACCACCGACTCCACGACCGGCGCCGAGGCGCCCGCGTTCGCGGCGGGCGCGCCCCAGCCCTCGGGCAGCTTCAGCTGACCCGCGTTGAGCGAGACGCTGCCGAGGCCGGCCGACGTGGTCGCCACGCCCGCGGCGCCGACCGCGCCCATGGTGGCCATGGCCGGGACCGCCGCGGTGGTCGCGGGGACGGTCGAGGCGGTGGCCGCCGAGATGGCCGAGGCGCCGATGTTGCCGACGGTGCTGACGCCGCTGGTGAGCACACCACCGGCGACATTGGCTGCCTGGGTGGCCGCGCTGACCACGCCGGGATTGGAGACGAACGCCTGCGCCGCGGCGACCGCGGTGGCCACCGGGTCGCCACCGAAATCGCCCTGCGCGGCCGAGCCTGCGCCGCTGGCGATCGTGGGCGGCATGGAGAACTCACCGGGCGTGGTGACGGTGGCGGTGGTGGCCGCCTCGTAGGTCTCCATCACCAGCGCGGCGCGGATGTCCATGGCGTGCCTGGCGACCTCGGCCGCCTCGAACGCGCCGGACACCACGCCGGGCGGGTTGGCCGACGCGGCGACGGCGGTGTTGGTCGCGGCGATCTCGGGCAGGCTCGGCATCGCGAGCGAGGCCACGGTGTAGGCGGTCGCGTTGGCCGTGGCCTTGGCGCTCATGACACCGGCCATGATGCCCTGCTGACCGGCCCACGCGCCGAACGGCGCCAGCTTGGCCAGCACGGCCAGACCGTTGACACCCTGCAGGCCGACCCCCACTTCGGCGATGACACGGGTGATGGTGAACGCGGCGTCGCCCCACGCCGCCGCGAGCGTGCCCCACGACGTGGCGGCGGCACTGATCGGAATCGCGTGCGCGCCCGCGTTGAGGGTGGTCGAGTTGATCTCCGCCATACGCGGCAGCCAGAAGACGCCGGTGATCCCTGCGGTCATGCTTGTTTCTCCCCTGAATGAATGATCGTCGACGGATCGGGTACGGCTACACCTGGATGGCGGAGATCGTCGCCGCGCGGGCGATGTCCTCACCGATGTTGGTGGCGAGCTGCGACCGCAATGTCGCCGCGGCGTGATGCAGTTCGAGAATCGCCTGGGCGACCGCGCTGTCGTGCGTGGCGGCGGCCCGGTTGAAGTGCCCGGCCGCGAGCAGGGAGACCTCTTCGGCGCCGGAGGGCAGCACGTGGGTGGTCGGCCCGGCCAGGCCGGCGGCGACCGCGAGCCGCTCGGCGAGCAGGTCCAGCTCCGCGGATGCGGCGAGGACGATTTCAGGCGTGATGAGGACGTGTCCGACCATTACCCGACTCCTTCTGGTGGCGACTATCGGGAACCACGAGAATTCCCCCTACGAGTGATAGGACGCGAGAGCGGGTCGTTCGGTTCCATCGATTCCCCACCCAATTTCGCTAGCCCCATCCCAGCTCATGCAACCGGTCGTCGTCAATCCCGAAATAGTGTGCGATTTCATGGATCACGGTGATCGCTACCTCCTCGACCACCTCGTCGTCCGAGCTGCAGATGTCGAGAATAGCCTCTCGATAGATGGTCACGGTATCCGGCAGCGATCCCGCGTAGTAGCTGTCGCGCTCGGTGAGGGCGATCCCGTGGTAGAGCCCCAGCAGTGAGGGCTCCTCGTCGTTTCTGGCCTCGACCAGCACCACCACGTTGTCGATCGCCCCGCTGAGCTCGGGCGGGATCAGGTCGAGCGCGTCGCCGACCAGCTCCTCGAACCGGTCCGGCGACATCCGCTCCGACTCGGTCACCGGGGCTGGGGCTGCGGGGGCAGCGGCGCGGCGCCGGGCAGCGGCGCCGGGGTGGAGCGGCCGGTGTTCGGCGGTGGCACCGGGGCTTGACCGTCGATCAGGATATCGCCGCGCGCAGAACCGACGATCGGCGCGAAACCCTCACGGTCGGCGCCCTTTCCGAGCCAGCAGTCCAGTTTCTTGCTGCCCGCGAGCCAACTGGTCGGTTCCAGATAATCGAAGAACAGCGTCAGCGTCTTGTTCCTGATGGCGTCGGGGCTGCCGAGGTACTCGGTGGAGAGCCGGTTGCATTCGGCCTCGACGAACTTGTCCTGATCGGCTTCCGACGGCGGCCCGCCGGTGAAGTGCGACCCGAGATCCACCGTGCCGACGATCTCGACCGCGTGCGGCTGCGCGCAGTCGACCGGATCGGTCGGCAGGTTCTGGTTGATGCCGAGGCAGGTACCGACGGCGTGCACCTTCGACTGGTCCTGCTCGACGATGCTGCCGGTGGCCGCCGGGCTGGCCGAGGTGGCCGCCACCTGCAGGCCACAGCGCAGCGTCCGGTCGCCGTGCTGCCAGCCCGCCGGGCTCGGCGACATCACGTTGACCATGTACTTGCCGCGCGGATCGAACCGTCCGCCCAGGTAGCGCTGCACCGCGGGCACGCAGTGCTCGTCCCTGAGCTCGGTCATCCGCAGCGAATCCGGGTGCCGGGTGCCGCCGCTGAACTCGCGACCGGGGTAGGCGCCGAGGTCGACCACGCCGGCCACCTCGAACAGGTGCTTGTCACCGCAGTTGACCTTCACCAGGTCGCTGCGGTCGGCCTTGGTCCAGCTCAGGCAGTCGCCCTCGTTCGCGCTGCTGAACTCCTTGTCGCGGACCACCGGCTCCGCACCGGGCTGGTGCGCCTCGACCTTGTCGGTGTCGAAGCCGGTGACCGTCATCGTGACCAGGGCCGCGATCACCGCGCCGAGCGCGCCGATCAGCAGCCCCCACCGCAGCTTGCGCGCGGACAGGTGCAGCGAACTGGCGCCGCCGCTGGGCGCCGCGGATCCCGGTGCTTGGTCACTCTGCTGTTCAGACATCGCGGTCCATCATGGCAGCGTGGTCGCGGCTGTGCCACGACCTTCCCGGACTCAGCCGCGCAGCGCCGAGGCGAAGATGCCGGGCAGGCGGGTCGGCTTGCCGTCGCCGTAGAACCCGGTCAGCTTGCGGCCGGTGCCCGTGCCCGTCTTGTTGGTGACGAACCACGGCGGCTTCGGGCTCAGCGTGAACTCGCCGCGCAGCAGCGCGCGCGGGGCGGGCCGGAACGGGCCCCGGACCACGGTGCGCTCGACGTCGTCGAGCAGGAAGGCGTTGTGCACCACGCCGATTCCGCTCTGGATGTCGTCGAGGGTGTGGCCGGGGAAGGCCCCCCAGCTCGCGCGCGGGGTGAGGAAGGCCAGGCCGGTCCAGGCGTTGACGGCGACGGTGCCGTAGCGCAGGTTCTCGATCGCGGTGTCCAGGTGGGCGCCGAGCTCCTTGCCGGTCGCCGGGTCGATGATGATGTTGGCGCCGAGCGTGCCCATCAATTCGTCATTGGCGAAGTCGACGGCGTTGCGCAGGAAAGCGGCGCCGGTGCCGGGCAGGCTGACGACGCCGAGAACGGGGGAGAAGTACTCCGTGCGCAGCAACGGGGTGTCGCTGGTCGGCAGGTCCTCCACCAGGACGCGGCCGTTGGCGCGCGCCGAACCGGGGTAGGACTCGAGCGCGCCGGCGACGCGGCCGTCGCTGCCGGGGTAGTAGGCGGGCCGGGCGGGCGCGCTGTCGATCGCGGCGCGCAGTTCGGTGAGGAACTGCTCGCGCAGCGGCCAGTCGGCGCTCAGGACGACGGTCTGCGCGGCCACGCAGTTGTAGCCGCCGTTGTGCAGGCGCTGGGTCGCCACGTGCTCGGCCTGGAACTTCAGGTCGGCCGCCGACCAGTCACCCGGCACCACGATGCACGGCGCGACGCCACCGAGTTCGCTGGTGATCGGCTTGGCCAGCGCGGGCGTTCCGGTCTTCTTGCGCTCGGCACTCTCGGCGCCCGCGCCCCACACGATCGCGTCGTGGGTGGGCGCGCCGCCGGTCATGTGTACGTGCGCGACCTGCGGATGGTTCACCAGGTAGCCGCCCTCCGGCGCGCCGCCCGTGAGGATGCGGACGACGCCGAGTTCGATGAACGGCGCGAAGATCGCCCGGAACACCGGCAGCAGCGGGTCGGTGATCGGGTTGAGCTTGAGCGCGACGACCCGGTTGTTGGCGTAGAGCTCGTAGAGGGTGTCCAGCGGCGCGATCGACATGATGTTGCCCGCGCCGAGCACCGCGCCGACGCCACCGGTCGCGGCCGGGTCGAGCTGGGCAAGGCCTGCCTTGCGTCGCGCGGTCGCCGCGTCGACGCCGGGACGCAGCCACACCTCGGCGCTGAAGCCACTGAGCAGGAGCTTGTCGTAGAAGCCGTGCGGCAGCGCGGGGACCGACACGCGGCCACCGGGCGCGGTGCCCAGGTCGACCCCGTCGAGCGGGCTGGCGCCGCGTTCGAGCGCGCCGAGCGATTCGGCCAGCGCCTGCGCGCCCGCCAGCATCGTCATCGGGCCCGACATCCACTCCTCGCCGACCAGCGGGCTGTCGGCGTCGAGCTGTTTGATGGTGCGCGCCGCGGCGACCCAGGCCTCGGCGTCGCGCGCGGTGAGCGCGTGCAGTTCCTCGAGCAGTTCGCGGCGGCGACGCAGGCCCGTCGCGGCCCACGTCTTCTCCCCCTGTGTGAGATCGGCAAGTGCGTTGTCGATGACGGCGGCGTCGAAAGTAGTACTCACACCGCAACTATGCTCTTGCCACCGTGCTCAGGGATAGGCCGTGTGATTAAGAGTTGCGTAAACTACTAGGCTGTTTTCTCATGATCGACCTCCGATTCCTGCGCGAGAACCCGGAAGCCGTCCGAGCCTCGCAGCGGGCCCGCGGCGAGGACCCCGCGCTCGTCGACGCGCTGCTCGAAGCCGACGCCGCGCGCCGTGCCGCCGTCGCCACCGCCGACACCCTGCGTGCCGAGCACAAGGCGATGGGCAAGGTGATCGGCAAGGCGAGCAAGGAGGAGCGCCCGGCGCTGCTCGCCGCGGCGACCGACATGTCCGCCAAGGTCAAGGAGGCCGAGACCGCCCAGAACGCGGCCGACGCCGATCTCGACGCGGCGCACCGCGCCATCTCCAATGTGGTGCAGGAGGGCGCGCCCGCCGGTGGCGAGGACGATTACATCGTGCTCGAAACGGTCGGTACCCCACCGGAATTCGACTTCGAGCCGAAGGATCACCTCGAGCTCGGCGAGTCGCTGGGGCTGATCGACATGGAGCGCGGCGCGAAGGTGTCGGGCTCGCGGTTCTACTTCCTCACCGGGCACGGCGCGCTGCTGCAGCTGGGTCTGTTGCAGCTGGCCGCGCAGAAGGCCGTCGCCAACGGCTTCACGATGATGATCCCGCCCGTGCTCGTCCGCCCGGAGATCATGGCCGGTACCGGGTTCCTCGGGCAGCACTCGGCGGAGGTCTACCACCTCGAGGACGACGACCTGTACCTCGTCGGCACCTCGGAGGTGCCGCTGGCCGGCTACCACTCCGAGGAGATCCTCGACCTGAGCGCGGGCCCGAAGCGGTACGCGGGTTGGTCGTCGTGTTTCCGCCGCGAGGCCGGCAGCTACGGCAAGGACACCCGCGGGATCATCCGCGTGCACCAGTTCGACAAGGTGGAGATGTTCGTCTACACCACCCCCGAGCAGGCCGACGCCGAGCACCAGCGGCTGCTGGCCTGGGAGCGCGAGATGCTGGCCGCGATCGACGTGCCCTACCGGGTGATCGACGTGGCCGCGGGTGATCTCGGCAGCTCGGCCGCGCGCAAGTTCGACTGCGAGGCCTGGGTGCCGACCCAGCAGACCTATCGCGAGCTCACCTCCACCTCGAACTGCACCACCTTCCAGGCGCGTCGCCTCGCGGTCCGCTACCGGGACGAGAACGGCAAGGCGCAGATCGCGGCGACGCTGAACGGCACGCTGGCGACGACCCGCTGGATCGTGGCGATCCTGGAGAACCATCAGCAGGCCGACGGTTCGGTGCGGGTGCCCGCGGCGCTGGTGCCGTTCGTCGGCACCGAGGTGCTGACACCGTAGAGCTCTTCACTGTTTGCTGGAATCGCATTTGTTGATGTGGCAAACGTCCTGACCGAACAACATCTAGGCTGGTGCTCGTGCGAGGAATCGGGGCGCGCGGCGATACCCGAACCCGGGTGCGGGCGGCATCGGCGTTGGCGACGGCAAAGGTCATGGCCAGGACAACGGGGGCGTTCTACGTTCTCGGCGGTGTCCTCGGCCTGACGATCACTGCCGTCGCACCGGGGGACGACGGTAATCGGCTGCTGGTCGGAACGGCGGCCGCGGTCGCCTTGGTACTCGGTCTGACCCTGCTGGTGTGGGGCCCGCGGATGCCGCACGCCCTGCATCATCTCTACCTGGCCACCGCCGCCGTCCTGGTGACGATCGCCGTGCACGACTTCCCGAACCTGGTCGGCGGCATCACGCTGGCCTCGTTCTACGTCTTCGTCGCCTGCGATGCCGCGCTGTTCTTCGCCTGGCCGCAGGCCGCCGCGCACATCGGTTTCGCGATGGCCCTGTGTCTGTGGGTGCTGCCCGCGCGCGAGCTGCCGTGGTGGTCGGGCCTGATCCCGGCCGGCGTCACCTTCGGCGCCGGTGTGGTCGTCGGCATCCTGACCAGGATGGCCTCCGACGCCGACATCGACGTGCTCACGGGTCTGCTGAACCGGCGCGGCTTCGAGAAGCAGCTCAACCCGGCCATCGACGCGGCGGGCCGCAGCGGTCAGGGCCTGTCCCTGGTCCTGGTCGACCTCGACCGCTTCCAGAAGATCAACGACCACCTCGGCCACCGGGCCGGCGACGCGGTCCTGCAGCGGGTCGCCGACAGCTGGCTCGACCTGCTCGCCCCCGATCAGGTGCTGGCCCGCTTCGGCGGCGACGTGTTCGCGCTGCTGCTGCCCGGCACCACCGAGCAGGCCGCGATCCTGCTCACCGAGAAGCTGCGCGCCGCGGTGACCATGGGCTGTTCGGCGGGTGTCACCTCCTGGCAGCCGGGCGAATCCGGGTCGCTGCTGATCAGCCGGGCCGATGTGGGTCTGTACCGGGCCAAGCAGGCCGGTCGCAACCGCACGGTGCTCGAGTCGTCGCGGCAGCTGCCGCTGGCGGTGGAACTGCGCGAGGCGATCGACCGCGGCGCCCTGGACGTGCACTACCAGCCGATCGTCAGCCTCACCGAGGACGGCGGCCAGGCGGTCGGGGTCGAGGCGCTGCTGCGCTGGTCGTCGAACGCGCAGCCGGAGGTCACCACCGAGGGCCTGATCCGGGTCGCCGAGGAATACGACCTCATCTCCGACCTCGACGAGCTGGTCCTGCGCCGCGCCTGCGCCGACGCCGCCCGCCTCCAGGAGAGCTTCGCCTCGCTCGACCTCACCCTCAACGTGAACGTCTCGGGCCTGGAGCTGGCCGAACCCGATTATGCCGAGCGGGTCGCGACCATCCTGTCCGACACCGGCTGGCCCGCCGATCAGCTGGTCCTCGAGGTCACCGAGAGCGAGCTGGCCGCGGAATCGCAGACCGCCATCACCAATCTGCACACCCTGCGCGACCGTGGCGTCCGCATCGCGATCGACGACTTCGGCACCGGCTACTCCTCGCTGAGCAGGCTGGCCACGATCCCCAGCGACATCCTCAAGGTCGACCAGTCCTTCGTCGCCGCGATCCGCTCCGATTCGCCCGCGCCGCCGCTGCTCGGCGTGATCGCCGCGCTCAGCAAGTCACTGGATCTGCAGGTCATCGCCGAGGGCGTGGAGACCGAGTACCAGGCCGCCGTGCTCACCGAACTCGGTTTCGCGCTGGCTCAGGGCTATCACTACAGCGACTCGCATCCGGTCTCGGAACTGATCAACGACCTCAACGACGCGCGGCCCCGGCCCGGCGGCTCCGACGACGACTCCCTCGCCGCCAACGGCTGGATCCCGCTCGGATAATCGCTTGACCTCCGGCGGCGAGAGGCGAACGATGAGCAGCATGCGCATGCTCATCTACGCCTGTTGACCTGCACAGACTCTGCGAACCGCGGTGGCCCGGTTGACCGGTGACCCGGTCGACGTCCGCGGCCTGGCGATTCGCGCGGTCCTGTTCAAGGGCACCCGCGACCTGTTGCCGATCTATGCCCTCTACGGCGTGCTGTTCGCCGATCACGGCCTGAGCACCGCGCAGATCTCCCTGCTGCTCGCCCTCTGGTCGGTGACGGCGTTCGTGCTCGAGGTGCCATCTGGCGCCTGGGCCGACACGGTGTCGCGGCGTGGCCTGCTGATCCTGAGCTGTGTGCTGCAGGTGGCGTGCTTCGTCGTCTGGATGCTCGCGCCGTCCTTCGCCGGATTCGGCGTCGGTTTCGTACTGTGGGGTGTCGCCGGGGCACTCGCCTCGGGCACCTTCGAGGCCCTGATCTACGACGATCTCGTCGCCCGTGGCGAGCCGTCGGCCTACGCGCGGATCATGGGCTGGACGCGCGCCGCCCAGGAGGGCACCGTCCTGCTCGCGATCATCGCGGGCGCGCCACTGTTCGCCCTCGGCGGGTACGCGCTGGTCGGCTGGGTGAGCGTCGGTGTCGGTGTGGTGCACATCCTCACCGCGGTGGCCCTGCCGAGCCCACCGGTGGCGATCTCGGCGTCGGCCGTGGACGACCTCGACGACGAGCCGCCGATCCCGGGCCCACAGAAGGTTCCCGGCACACCCCCGGCGCGGCCCGGCCTCGCACCGGCCGACTCCGGCGTGGCTTCGGTCGATACCGGCGCGTCACCGGCCGACACCAGCGCGATCCGGGTAGATCCGCAGCACGGTGCGGAGGCGGGCGGCGACCGGCGCGCGAGCACGGGGCGCGGGGACCCGACAGCAACGCAGTGCCCGGCCGGCGGCCCGAGTGTGGCGGCCGCCGAACCACCGCCCACCGGGCGGTCCGGCGACACCGAGCCGCGGTCGGCCGTGGGGGACGGCGGTGCCTCGCGCTACCTGGCGATGTTGCGCACCGGTACAGCCGAAGCCTGGCGGGTTCGCCGGGTCCGGCGCGGGGTCCTGTTGGGCGCTCTGCTCTCCGGTGTCACGGCGTTCGACGAGTACTTCGGCCTGCTCGCGGTCACCGGTGGTGCCTCGACGGCTGTGTCGGCGCTGCTGCTCGGCGTGGCCGTGGTGGGTTCGCTGGTCGGTTCGGTGCTGGCGGGCCGGACCGAGGCCGCCCCGGCTCGGGCGCTGGCCGCGGCGTTGTTCGTGGCCGGCATCCTGTTCATCGGCGGCGCGTTGGCGGTGGGCACGGCGAGCCCGGTGCTGCTGTGGGTGGGATTCGTCGGGATCGGTATCGCCTACGGCATCGATTACAACGTCGAGGTGGTCGCGGGCGCCCGATTGCAGGACGCCATCGAGGGCCCGGCCCGGGCTACGGTCACCTCGTTCTCGGGGTTGCTGTCGGAGGTCGTGGCGCTGGCGGTCTTCGGTTTCGTCGCCGCGGCGACCCAGTGGCTGTCGATGTCGACCACGATCGCCCTGCTGGGCGCGGTCCTGCTGGTGGCCGCCGTGCTCACCCCGAGCTGGCTCCCGCCTCGCTCCGACGCCGATTCGGCGAGCTAGTCACCAGCGCAACATCGGGAGCGGGCGCAGCGGATGTCGAACCGCGTGCCGCAGACCGGAATTCAGCAGGAACCGATGGAACCCGAGGTAGGGGAAGAGTTCGACGACCTGCCGCACGAATTCGGCGTCGACTCCGCCGCGCAGCAGTCCACGGCTGACATCGATCCGGTCCGCCACCCGAAAAGTCTCGACAAGCGGGTCCGCGCGGGCCCCCAGACCGTGATGGTCCAGCACAAGGGTGCGCACCAGCGCGGTGTCGGCGATCCCGAATTCGGACGCGAGCCGCTCGCCCAGCGCCGCCGAGGGCGCCAGGTAGTCGAAGGTGCCCGCCGTCCAGATCCCGAGATCGTGCACGGCCCAGGCCAGCGCGGCGGCGTCGGGCGGGTCGCCGCCGAGGAGCGCCCGCTGATAGTTGGCGCAGCGGTACACGTGATGGCGATAGGTCCGATCGTCGTGGCCGAGCGCCTCGCGATGACGGGTCAGTACCTCGTCGATCACCGGGTGGAACAGCATCGGATCACTTGCTGTCGACATCGTTTTCGCCCCCTGACGACCCATCCGGACGCCCGCCGGAGTCGTCGGTCAGTCTAGTGTCGGAAGCCACGGCTCCCCAGCTGACGAAAGGACGCGGTGGTCGGACGCAACGGTCTCGGAGCGATCTTCGGATTCTGCATCGGCGCTGGGGTCGCCGTGCAGGGGCGGATCAACGGCGCACTCGGCGCCGAACTGGGCGACGGCGTCGCCGCGGCCACCATCAGTTTCGGCACCGGTCTGCTGGTGCTGCTGTTCGCCTTCGCACTGAGCCCCACCCTGCGCGCGGGCTTCGGCAAGGTACGAACCGCCGTGCGCGACGGCGGCGTGCGGCCATGGCAGCTGCTCGGCGGGGTGTGCGGCGCGTTCTTCGTCGCGAGTCAGGGCCTGACCATCGCCGCCATCGGTGTCACCGCGTTCACCGTCGCCGTGGTGGCGGGCCAGCTGCTCAGCAGCCTCGTCGTCGACCGTCTCGGACTCGCCCCGAACGGGCGTACCCCGATCACGCCGTGGCGCATGGTCGCCGCCGTCCTCGGCATCGCGGGTGTCGTGCTCTCGGCGGGCGGCGGTTCCGCGCCGACGACCACCGCGACCGGCGTCTCCGACTTCCTGCTCATCGTCCTGCCCGCGCTCGCGGGCATCGGCCTGGCGTGGCAACAGGCGGTGAACGGCCGCGTCGGCGCAGTCGGCGGACCTTTCCCCGCCACTCTGATCAACTTCACCGTCGGCCTGATCGCCCTGTGCCTTTTCAACGTCTACACCCTGCTCACCACCGGCCTGCCCACCCGATTCCCCACCGAACCCTGGTTGTACCTGGGTGGCGTCATCGGCGTGGCCTTCATCGCCCTGGCCGCGATCACGGTCGGCATGATCGGCGTCCTGCTCCTCGGCCTCACCTCGGTAGCGGGCCAGCTCGTGGCGGCGATGCTGCTCGACGCCGCCGCCGGTCGGCTTTCCCTGACGGCAGCGCTGAGCTGTGTGATCGTTCTCGGTGCCGTGGTCTTGGGGACCAAGGCGACCTCAGCGACGGAACGTTAGCTCGACGTCGCGGCTCGGCCGCCGTCATCCACCCCCGAGACCGGCGCCACCCGGCGCACGGCGACAAGGGTGTTAGGTTGCTCGCGGACGACCGCGCCGAAGATCGTGGCGCGCACCCGCCTCGGCGGGATCGGAGTGGGGGAGTACCGACGTGATCGAGCCGTTGTCGCCTGCCGAATCGACGATGATCGGCCGCTACCGGATTCGCGGCGTGCTCGGCGCGGGCGGCATGGGACGTGTCCTGCTCGCCACCGGCCCGGACGGACGGTTCGTCGCCATCAAGCAGATCCATGCCCACCTGCTGGACGACCGCGAATTCCGCGCCCGCTTCGAACGCGAGGTCGCCGTCTCCGCCCGCGTCTCCGGCGCGTTCACCGCCGCCGTCGTCGACTTCGACACCAGCGGCGAAACACCATGGCTGGCTTCGCTGTTCATCGCCGGGGTGCCGCTGGACCGTGCGATCCGTGAGCACGGACCCCTGCCCGTGCCTGCCCTGCGCACCCTCGCCTCCGGCCTGGCCTCGGCTTTGCATTCCATCCACAGCACCGGCCTGGTGCATCGGGACCTCAAGCCCGCCAACGTGATCCTGGCCGCCGACGGGCCACGCGTCATCGACTTCGGTATCGCCCAGGCGGTCGGCACCGGCGCGCAGCTCACCGAGGTGGGCGCCGTCGTCGGGTCACCCGCGTACATGTCGCCCGAGCAGGCGATGAGCGAACCGGTGGCCTCGGCCGCCGATGTGTTCTCGCTGGGTTCGCTGCTGTGTATGGCCGCCACCGGGGACAGTCCGTTCGCGGCGAACTCGGCGGCTTACACGCTGTTCAACATCGTCCACAGCGAACCCCGGCTCGACGCCGTCCCGCCGGAACTGCGCGAGCTGATCGGCGGGTGCCTGCGCAAGGACCCGGCCGCCCGGCCGACGCCGGCCCAGATCCTGGACTACCTCGGGGTCCTGCCGGTGCAGAGCATGCCGTGGCCGGCTTCGGTGCACGCCGGGATCGCCGAGCAGTCCCGGTACCTGGTTTCGCTCACCTCGGATCCCGAAGCGACCCAGATCATTTCGTCACCGATCCGCCCGGACGCCACAGTGACTCCACCGTCCCGGCCACCCGGCAGGACGCGGACCAAGCTCGCGATCGGTGTCGCGGCGGCGGCTGCCGTGGTCGTGGCGGCGACGACCGCTGTCGTCATCGTGCGCGACGAACCCGCCGAGACGACCGCCGCACCCGCATCGCTGCCCGGTCTCGCGCAGCTGCGTGAAGTCTCGGCCTGCGATTGGCTGCCGCAGGCGCTCGGCCCCACCCTGCCGGCTGACATCGGCGCGGGCAGCAAGCTGAACGTCGCCGACTGGCAGTGGCAACAGACCTCGACCTGGGGTTGCCAGGGCACCTCGGGCGCCGCCGAGCTCACCCTCGAAATCGGCACCGCCCTGGACGGTTTCACCGCCACCGGTGACACCGTTCACGGACTCCCGCTGCGGCGGCGCGGCATCGAGTGCGCGCTGGGTGTCGGCGCGGAATCGGGCGGATGGGGCATCACCCTCGCCACCAAGGAACGCACCTCCTGCGCGCTGGCCGAATACGCGGTCGAACGGGTGATCGCGACGATGGCGTCGCCGCCGCGCGCCGCCGCGGCGTCGGGGTCGCTGTCGGGGGTCGATCCCTGCGCCCTGGTCGACGACGCCGAGGCGGTAGCGGTCGGTGCCACCGCGCCGGGCACCCCGGTCACGGCGCACACCTGTGAATGGCGCGGCGCGAACACCATTCGGTTGACCCTGTCGTATCCGTTGCGGGTCGACCTGCCGACCTTCGCCCGAAAGGTCGTCGACGTCGGTGACGGCGTGTTCGTCGACGCGCTCGCCTCGACCGAACCGGGCTCCGAATGCCTACGTATGTACCGCTTTCGCGAGATCGGTCAGCAGTATCTGGAGGTCGCCACCCTGCAGGTGCGCGGTGCGGAGGAGCGGATCGCCGACACCAAATGCCCTGCCGCCGAATCGGTGCTGAAATCGGTGGTCGGGCGCTTGCCGCAGTAGCGGCGCCGGTGGGCGGGTGATAGTTTCAGCCGGATCGGGAGGAGTCGGGCGCCGGTGGTGTCCGATCGGAGGGGAATGTTCGTGCGGTACAGGTCGCGTCGAATCGCGGCGCTCGCGGTGACTGTTGTCGGCTTCGCCGCCGCGTGCGGTGATCAATCCGCCGGTCTCGACCACGGCTCCTACTCCGTGCGCCCGATCGCCACCGACTATGACGACGCGGCCAGCCGCAGCCGCGGCATCCTCGTCGAGTCGTTGCGGCTCGGCGAGCACCTGTTGATCGCCGACGCGGTGGATCCCGAGCTGTCGATGAGCCGTGGCGGCGGCGTGATCGCCGATCACGGTGGCGTCGACGATTTGCTGTCCGCCGTGCAGATGTCGGCGTTGCAGCCGTTCGACGTGCTCGGCGCATTCGGCGCGATCGCGGGCAACGACCAGTCGCACAACGAGGCCGCCGACAAGGCGTTGACGATCTCGCTCATCGCGCTGCCCAGCGAGGAGGTGGCGACCGCGGCGGCCGCGGCGATGGCGGCGGCGGATTTCGGTGCCAACGCCGAGAACGCGCCGCTCGCCGTGTCGGAATTTCCGGCAGCGCTGAATCATTGGCGCCCCGGCATCCCCACCGTCGGCAGCTGGCTGGTGTGGAAGAACGTGGTGATCCGGGTCTTCGCCAAGGTGGTCGAGCCGCGTCCTGAGGTGCTGGTCGACCTGCTCACCCGCACCTACCGCGCGCAGCTCGCCGAACTGGCGACCTTCACCCCCACCCAGCCCGCCGAGCTGGCCACCGCGCGGATCGACAGGGACGGGTTGCTCACGCGCGTGGTGTCGACCGGGAACACCACCCCGGACCGCAAGGAGTTCGCGGTGTACGGTCCGCGTGCGTTCGCACTGCTGCTCGACCGGCCGACGACGAGGCTGCGCCTCTTCGAGGAACACCGGATCTCGGCGATCGCCGTGTCACACAACAAGATCCTGTATCGCGCCGAGTCACCCGCCGCGGCGGAGTCGTTCGGCGCGGCGATCCAGGATGCGCAGGCCGAGGACTACGCCGCCATGGCCGGTGTACCGGGGGTGGCCGGCGTCGCCTGCTTCCGCGCGCTACGACCCGACCGCCGTGCGGTGCAGGCCCGGCGTTTCAGCTGCCTGATCCGCCATGCCGGATACGTGGCCAGGATCTACAGCAACCAGGAGCTGGACGCCCGTCAGCTCGCCGCGGCGCAGTACACCTTGCTCGCCGACAGTCAGGGGGCGTAGCCGATGCAGTCACTCGGACAACAGGATCCGCGTACCCTCGGCCGCTATCGCCTGCTCTCGGTGATCGGGCGCGGCGGAATGGGGAAGGTGTTCCTCGGTCGCGGGCAGGACGGCCGCCTGGTCGCGGTGAAACAGATCCACCCCCATCTCACCGGGAACCCCGAATTCCGGGCCAGGTTCCGGCGGGAGGTGGAGGCTTCGCAGCAGGTCACCGGCGCCTACACCGCCGGTGTCGTCGACCATGACGCCGACGCGGAGATGCCTTGGCTCGCCTCGGAATTCATCGCGGGACCGTCGCTGCAAGAAGCGGTCGGCGAGTTCGGCAGGCTCACGATGAGTGGGCTGAAGCTGCTCACCACCGGTCTGGCGATGGCGCTGATCGAGATCCACCGCACCGGCCTGGTGCACCGCGACCTCAAGCCGAGCAACGTCCTGCTCACCAATGAGGGGCCGAGGGTGATCGACTTCGGCATCGCGCGGGCGATGGCCGACGACATCACCCTCACCGCGACCGGAGCCGTGATCGGCTCGCCCGCCTACATGTCCCCGGAACAGGCCGAGTGCCGCGCGCTGACAGCCGCTTCCGACGTGTTCGCGGTCGGCGCGGTGATCGCGATGGCCGCCACCGGCGCGAGTCCGTTCGACGCGGCTTCCACTCCGCAGGTGCTGTACAACGTGCTCTATCGCACGCCCGACACCAGCGCGATCCCCGGCGGGCTGCGCGCGCTGGTCGACGCGTGCCTGGCGAAGAATCCGGCGGACCGCCCGACTCCCGAGCAACTGCTCGACGCCGCGGACCGGTTGGCGGCCGAACCGGTGTGGCCGGTCCGGGTGCGCAGGCGTGTCGCCGACCATCAGGCCGAGGCCGCCCGGTGGGCGATCGGTGTGGCCGAGGAGCCGAATGCCGCACCGCGGCCACGGAGATGGTGGCGCCCCGGCCCTGTTCCCGTGGCGGCCGCGGTATCGGTGCTCGTTCTGGCTGCCTGTGCGTGGTGGGGTGTCGGCGTCGAGGGCAGGGCGGAGGCGATGAGTGATCCGCCGCTGGCACTCACCGTCGACGAGACCCGGCGCCTCGACATCTGCGAGTTGCTGAAGCCCGCGGTGCTCACCGACCTCGGCACACCGATGGCCGAACTCTCCCAGCAGGGGGTGAACGGGTGCAGCACCCTGTACGCGAACCCGGCCGGCGAGAAGATCTACTTCTCCCTCAACATCGCCATCTCGGCGGGCGAGACCGAGTCGACCTTGGAACTGGTCGGTGGCGCCATCAGCTGGATGCCGGTCTTCGGACATCACCAGGAGGCGCGTATCTGCGACCGGGCGGTCATCACGCAGAGCGGTCTGCCCATCAGTATCACCATGCAGGTGCAGGCGCCCAGCGGTGACGGCTGCCCGATGTCGGAGCGCGCCCTGGCCGCGGTGGTGCACCGGCTCTCGGTGAATCCGCCGCTGCGCGAGCACGATCCCGACTCGATCCTGCTGCTGGATCCCTGCGCGATCATCGACGCGCCGGTCGTGCTGCCGGTGATCGGAGACCCCGCCCGCGAAACGTCCTACGGCCCGCACGGCTGCGCGGTGGCGGGGCGCGACGCGTGGTTCTCGCTGTCGTTCGAAGACCGCATCCGTCCCGACAGCGAGACGGGCGTCGTGAACCCGAGGTCGACGATCACGGTCGCCGGACGTACCGCGCACATCGTCAGCCGGAGTCCGCGATCGTGCGATCTCCGGATCATGATCCGGCCGAGCCGGGATGATCAGGCGGAGGCGGTGAACACCATGATCGTGCTCGCCGAGCCCGTCACGGTCGATCCCTGCGACGCGTCCGCCACGCTGCTCGCCCCCGTTCTCGCGAAGTTGCCGACGTCATGACGATCCAGCCCCTCGATCCCGGCGCACCGCAGCGCATCGGGCGATACCGCCTCCTCGGCGCACTGGAGCCGACCGCGGGCTTCCAGCCCATGCTGGCGGCCGCACCGGACGGCGCACTCGTGGTGGTGCAGCAGGCGCGCGCCGAATCGATCACCGCACCAGATTTCCGTATCCGGCTGCGGCACAGTGCCGTCGCCGCCATGCGGGTGTCCGGACCGTCGAGCACGACTGTGCTCGACGTCGACGCCGACGCGGAAAAGCCCTGGCTGGCCTCGGCATTCGTGCCGGGGATCCGTCTCGATCGGGCTGTCGAGACGCACGGCCCGCTGCCGGTGCCGGCTGTCCGCGCGCTCGCCGGTTCGCTGGCGAGTGCCCTGCGTGCCGTGCACGACTCCGGGCTCGTGCACCAGCGGGTGCGTGCCGACACGGTGATGCTGACCAGGGACAGCGGCCGACTCGGCGAGATCGGCATCGTCGCGGCGGCCGCCTCGCCGACGGGCGGCACCGCGACAGTCCTCGGCACTCCCGAATTCCTCGCTCCGGAGCAGGCTCTCGGCGTCGACATCACCCCCGCCGCCGATGTGTTCGCGCTCGGTGCGGTGCTCGCCTTCGCGGCGAGCGGCGCCGCCCCTTTCACCGCGCCCTCGGTGCCCTACATCCTGTTCAACATCACCCAGCGCGAACCCGACCTCAGCCGGGTCCCCGAACCGCTGCGCGAGATGATCGCCGCCTGCCTGCGCAAGGACCCGGCCGCCCGCCCGACTCCGGCGCAGATCCTGGATTATCTCGGTGGTCCGCCGGTCGTTCCGCCGCCGTGGCCCGCCGGGGTCGCCGACGACATCGCCCGCGAACAGCACCAGGCGGCGGCCCTGCTCGCCGCCCTGCCGCCGGAGCTGCCGCCCGCGCCGACGCGCCCGTTCCCCGAGCTCGCCGCCGCGATGTGGGCGACCGCGCGTGGGTGGACAGTTCGCCGTTGGCAGTCGACGGGGACGCGGGCTCGGCGCGGCCTGGCCGCCGGTGTGGTCGCGCTGGTGCTCGCGGTCGCCGGAATCGTCTCCCTCACCGGTGCGGAACCCGGCAGACCCGCACCGACCACCGGGCTGACCCTGGCCGAGCTGCGGGGCGTAGACCCCTGCGTTTGGCTGGAGCGGGCGCTGGGTGACGCGGTTCCGGTCGCCCCGACGCCGCTGCCCAAAGACGCGTGGAAGCTCACACCCACCGCCGACTGGGGCTGCCGTGCGTCGGCCCCGAAGTACTCCATCGGCCTGAACCTCGGCAAGGAAGAGCAGTACCTGACGCCGCTGGTCACCGAGGTCGACGGTGTGCCGATCATCCACGGCACCCCGCACGGCTGCACGCGCGCGATCGCCAGTCCCGGCGCGGAGGCGGACTCCGGCATCGTCCTGGACGTGTCGCGCCCTTCGGACGTGAAGGATTGCGGCGCGGCCGATTACGTGATCGCCAATATCGCGCGATCACTGTCGAATGCGCCGAGGGCGGAGAATCGCGACGGCTCGCTGGCGAGCCTCGCCCCGTGCGACCTCATCACCAGGGACCAGGTGGCGAGCCGGATCGGCCCGCTGCCGAAGGCGCCGACCATCGCCGATGCGCACACCTGTCAGTGGGACGGCCGGGTCAGGCTCACGATCGACCTGGTGCGCACCAGCTCCTACACCTCCGGTGCCGACGCGCTCGCGGCCACGGTCGACGGGGTCTCGATGTATGCCGATCGCGGTGGGTCGACGGCGATCTGTGTCCGCGCCTACCTGGTGCCCGACGCCGACGAGGAAACGATCGAGGTCGAAGTGCACGGCGGCGAGGGCCGTCGCGACGACTACTGCGCGCTCGCCGCGTCCGTCCTGCGCGAGGCGGTCGGGAAACTGCCCGCCCGCTGATCTCCCCGGCCGTCGGCCGCGAGAGGTGGATACTCGACCTCGGCGAGGCACACACCAGACGGAGGGACATCGATGGACCAGCTCGGGGTAGCGATTATCGGATACGGCCTGGCCGGGTCGGTGTTCCACGCGCCGCTGGTGGCGGCCGAATCGCGGATGCGGGTGGCGGCGGTGGTGACCTCGTCGGCGGAACGGGCCGAGCGGGCAAGGGCGGAGCATCCGGGGGTGCGGGTGTGGGGGACCGCGGCGGAGCTGTTCGCCGAGGACGAGGACGTGGATCTCGCGGTGATCGCCACACCGAACAGCTCGCACGCGCCACTGGCACTGCAGGCGCTGGCCGCGGGCCTGCCGGTGGTGGTCGACAAGCCGTTCGCGGTGCGCGCGGCCGACGCCGAGGAGGTCGTCGAGGCAGCCGAGCGCGCCGACCTGCCGCTGACGGTATTCCAGAATCGCCGCTGGGACAACGACTTCCTGACCGTGCGTGGTCTGCTCGAGGAGGGGAAGCTGGGAGAGGTGCGCCGGTTCGAGTCCAGGTTCGAGCGCTGGCGGCCCGAGCTCAAAGGCGGCTGGCGCGAGCTGGACGAGCCCGGCGCGGGGATCATGTTCGACCTGGGCAGTCACCTCGTCGACCAGGCGCTGACGCTGTTCGGCCCGGTCACCGAGGTCTACGCCGAACTCGACCGCCGCCGACCCGGCGCCGCGGCCGACGACGACGCCTTCATCGCCCTCACACACGCCTCCGGCACCAGGTCACACCTGTGGATGAGCGCCGTCGCGCCCCAGCTCGGCCCGCGCATGCGCGTGCTCGGCTCGACTGCCGGCTACACCGTCCACGGGCTGGACCCGCAGGAGGACGACCTGCGCGCCGGCCGCCGACCCGATGACGAAACCCTCTGGGGCACAGTCCCACCCGAGCACTGGGGGACCCTCGGCGCGGGCGGTGACCTGCGCACCGTCCCCACCCTTCCCGGCGACTATCCGGCCTTCTACCGCGCCATGGCCGCCACGCTGCTCGACGGCGCCCCGGTCCCCGTCGACCCTCGCGACGCCGTCGAGACCCTCCGCATCCTCGAATACGCCCACCACGTGGCGAGCGCCGCCGAGGAGTGAGGATCAGAGCTTGCGGGAGCGCAGTTCGTGGCCCTTGGAGGTCTTGCAGCGGCCCGACTCCAGGTCCCACTGCCAGCCGTGCAGGTTGCAGGTGAGGTTGTTGCCTTCCACCACACCGAATTTCGAGAGGTCGGCCTTGAGGTGGGGGCAGCGGCGCTGCACCTCCCAGCCGTCGAGTTCGGTGACGGCGGAATCGTCGTGCGCCTCGGCGAACCAGCCGTCGGCGTAGGCGATGCGCTCGTCGGTGAGGCACTTGAAGAAGGTGTAGAGGAACTCGTTGTAGCCGCCGATGCGCCACGCCTGGAAACGGGTGGACAGGAAGATCGTGTTCACCCAGTCCGGCTCGTTGTCGCGCAGCACGGTGCGCACCAGCTCGGGGGCGATCCGGAAACCGTAGCGGTAGCGGCCCTCGCCCTCGATGGGCGCGCGCACGGTGCGGTGCGGGAAGTCCAGCACCACCGTTTCCTCGCCGATGACCAGGCCCACCGGGTAACCGATGCCGTCACTGATCAGCGCCGACTGCTTCATGATCGGCTCGAACAGCTCACGCAGCGGCTCGAGCAGCGAGCCCTCGCCGGTCTCCCAGGACGCCTTCTCGGCAGCGAGCACGGGCGCGAACCGCTGGGCCATCTCCTCGATGTAGGCGGCCTTGTCGCCGTAGATCCGGTCCGGATCGAACGGGTGCTCGAGGTCGAGCTCCTTGCCGCGCACGTCGGCGACCGAGCCGGGGATCATCATGATCCCGCCCGCGTTGCCGTGGATCTCCATCTGCTCGAGGAACACGATCTGGTCGGGGAAGATGTTGCCCTCGTCGCCGCGATCGTCGTTGAGGTAGCGCAGTTCCTCGTCGAGGAACACCGGCGGACCGGCCGAGGGCACCACCCAGGTCGCGCCGACCTGCTCGATGTAGGAGCGGGCGCGGTCCATGCCACGCTGGCGCTTCTGCTTGCCGAAGTTGGCCTTGGTGCGGGCCGGGATGTCGTACACCGCCGGGTACCAGATGGCGCCGGAGTACTGCAGCAGGTGGATGTCGATCTCGCCGAACGCCTCGTGGATCACGTCCATGTCCACGGGCCTGGCGTCGTTCATGTTGAAGCAGGTGGTCTCGCCGTCGGAGACGAGGATGCCGGAGTCGCCGATCGGGCCGTCGGCGGGCGCGCGCAGTGCCACGATCATGATGTCGAGCGAGCCCTTGGGCCCGGTGACCGTGTGCTTGACCGAGTCCTGGGTTTCGAAGAACTTCGTGAAGCCCAGGGCCTCGAGCTCGCGGCGCAGATCCGGCACCGGGTAGTCGGGCAGCAGCACGGTGGCGTCCTTGTTGACGTACCGGCGCAGGTGCTCGGCGTCGAAGTGGTCGCGGTGCAGATGCGAGACGTACAGGTAGTCCACATCGCCGAGCGCCGCCCAGTCGAGCTGGGAGTTGTCCGGGAACGGGAACCACGACGCGAAGTAGGCGGGGTTCACCCAGGGATCGCAGAGGATGGTTCCGGCCTCGGTTCGGATGTGGAAGCCTGCGTGTCCGACGCTGGTGATCTGCACGAGCTGATTCCTCCTACCAGGATCTGATTCGCCGGATCAAGGGCGAGCTACCGCCGCCGCAGGTTTCCCCTGACTACCTCGGCGTACCAGCCAACCAGGATAGTGGCTAGATCGTTACGTCACCGATGCAATAGCCGTCAGCGGTCGCGACAACCGTGAAAGTGCGGTTCCGAGTGCCACCGGGGGAGGTGGTCACGGGCACCTGTACCTCCAGGTAGTCGCCACGAATCCGCTCGGATCGTAGCTCCTCGGCGGTGAAGGAGGTGACATTGCCTACTTTGCCCGAGTCGCCGGCCAAGGGGGCTGCTGTCGGATTGCCGGTGCCCTCGGGGTCCCAGGTCGCGGGGGAGGCCTTGCAGGTCAGCGGATGGTCTGGTTCGATGTCGGCCGCGTTGAGCGGTTTGCCGGTCGCCCTGGCGAGGTAGCGGCGCACGGCGTGGCGGGCATCTGCCTCGTCGTAACCCGGCTCGACGCCCGCGGCGAACACCCGGCCACAGGCATATCCCGTCGCGATCGACTCGCGGTCGACGGTGACCGTGGTGGTGCGCGTGCGCCAGGTGACGGCGTCGGCGGTCGCCGTTCCCGGCTGGCTCAACGCGGCGAGGATCGACTGTGGGTCGGCGTACATGTCGGTGACCGTGCGCGGCGGGATGGTCCAGCACTTGTCCTGGAGTTCGCTGATGCTGTCGGTGCGCAGGTCGGCGGCCCAGCGGCGGACCGCGGTCACCGCGTCGGTGTCGCCCGCGACGGCGCCCACCGGCGGCGCGTCGGCGGGCAGCGGAGCAGGGGTGGTGGTGTTCGCGCTGGTCGGCGCCGGTTCGCCGGGTGCGATCGCCTGGGTCGCGGTGGACGCGCTCGTCGCCGGGCTCGCGGTTCCCGCCGGGGCCGGATCGTCGCCGGGAATGCCCGCGACCGAATCGCAGCCCGCGATCAGCGCCGCGGTGACGGTCAATCCGGCGGCCAGCGCGGCGGCACGGTGGTGGCGGGTCGGAGCGATCGGGGTCGGCTTCGCGCGTTCCACTACGACTTCCTCAATTCCTAGGTCCTGGCGTCCGCGCGTGCGTCGCGGCCGCCGACTGTCGGGGCGAGCGGGCTCGCCGGGGATAGACCGGTGCGCGCGAAGCGAATTCGGCGCGCGGCTGATCGCCGCGATCCGGCGGGGCGGCGCGCGGTGGCGCCGGGCCTGCCGGAACCGGCGATCTGCGACTACGCTAGCTGAATTGTGGAACCCGTCTACCGGTCGATCATCGGCCTGGCCCGAACCGTCTTCTTCCTCGAAGGTCTGAAGTTCACCGTCAAGGGGGCCGAGAACATCCCGGCGTCCGGTGGTGCCGTGGTGGCGATCAACCACACCGGCTACATGGACTTCACCTACGCGGGACTGCCCGCGCGCACGCCGAAGCGCTACATCCGCTTCATGGCCAAGCACGAGGTCTTCGAGAGCAAGATCTCCGGACCGATCATGCGCGCCCTCAAGCACATTCCCGTCGACCGCACCGCGGGCGCCGACTCCTACAAGGCCGCGGTCGAATACCTGCGCGCCGGTGAACTCGTCGGCGTGTACCCCGAGGCCACCATCAGCCGCAGCTTCGAGATCAAGGAATTCAAGTCCGGCGCGGCGCGGATGGCGATCGAAGCCGAGGTGCCGATCATCCCGATCGTCATCTGGGGCGCCCAGCGCGTGTGGACCAAGGGCTTCCCGAAGCGCCTCGGCCGCACCAACACGCCCATCTCGATCGCCGTCGGCGCCCCCATCAAGCCCTACGAACCGGCCGCCGACCTGACCGCCCAGCTCCGCACCACCATGCAGCAGCTGCTCGCCGAGCTGCAGGAAACCTACGAGCACGAGCCCGGCGCCTACTGGGTGCCCAAGCGTCTCGGCGGCAGTGCCCCCTCCCTCGAGGAAGCCACCGCCCTCGACGACGCCGAAGCCGCCGAACGCCTCGCCCGCAAGGCCGCCCGACAGCAGCACCCGGAGTCCTGACCCCGCACCGTCGCGTGGGCATCCGCTCGCCGGATGACCCACCCGACGGTCCGGTACGTGCCGCCGGGTGGGGATCAGCGGGGCAGCCGGCAGTGGCTCGGTGCCGGAATGCGGCCGCGCAGGTAGGCGGACGGGGGGACGCCCATGAGGGTGCGGAAGTCGGCGGTGAGGTGGGACTGGTCGTAGAAGCCGGTGGTCGCGGCCAGCTGCGACCACGGGGTCTCGCCCGCGAGGGCGAGGACTCGGCGGACGCGGTCGATGCGGGCGAAGTGCTTGGGCGAGACGCCGATTCCGGTGGTGAACACGGTGCGCAGGTGACGTTCGCTGACAGCCAGGCGCGCTGCGAGGTCGGGGATGGCCGGTGCGGTGTCCGCGGTGAGCACCGAGATCGCTTCGCGGAGGACGATGCGATGCGCGCGATCGGTCTCGGTCTCGGAAACCTGTTTCGGCAGAACATCTTCCAGATAGCCGATGGCCTCGCTCGTGGGCAGGTCGGTCAGGTCGCCCGCGAGCGCGGCCAGCGGGCCGGGTAGTTCGGCGAGCCGCACCGCGCGATCGGTGAGATCACCGGCCGCCACGCCGAGCAGCTGACGGGTGACGCCGGGCGCCAGCCGCAACCGCACGCAACCCGCAGGCTGCTCGGCGCGCGAGTACACGGCCTTGGTCCGCGCGCCGACGACCAGCGCCTCGCGCCGCCCGGCCTGATCCGTGCGCAGCACGATCGTGGTGGTCGCGACGGGCGGCTGGGCGAAAGGCAGGTCCTGACCCGCCTCGACCCGCGTGCTGGTCAGTTCGGTGAGCCAGGGCCGCAGCGAGGGCGGCGCAGGCACCGCGGTCTCGAGCTGGGCCGGGGTCAGATACTGCGTGCTCACCCGGTCAACAGTAGGTGCCGCGGCCCGGTCTGTCCGTGCCGATTTCTCCTATCTTCGCAGGCAGGTGCGTCGGCATGCTCGGTGCATGATCCTGATCACCGGTGCCACGGGCACCATCGGCAGCGCCATCGTCACCCAGCTTCGCGCCGACGGCGTCGCCGTCCGTGCCGCCACCCGCGACCCCGCCCGCGCGAGCTTCCCCGCCGGTGTCGACGTCGTCCGCGTCGACTATCGCGACCCGAGCACCTTCGCCCCGGCGTTGGCCGGGGTCGAGGCGGCGTTCCTCAACGGGCTGCCCGGCCCCGAGGACACCGGTGTCGATGGCGCCCTCGTCGCCGCCGCTCGTGCCGCCGGCGTGCGCCGGGTGGTGAAGTTGTCCGCGATCGGTACCGGCGATCCGCGCCTCGGCCTTCCCGGCACCTGGCACGTCCCTGGTGAGCGAGCGGTCCGCGAGTCGGGACTGGAGTGGACCATCCTGCGCCCCAACACCTTCGCGTCGAACACGCTCAGCTGGATCGAAGCCCTGCGCGACGGACACCCGGTGCCGAACTTCACCGGTGCCGGCAAGCAGGCGGTCGTCGACCCGCGCGATGTCGCCGAAGTCGCCGCCACGGCACTGCGCGCCGGCGGGTTCGACGGCCGCGTCCTGACCCTCACCGGCCCCCTCCTGCACACCGGACGCGAGCAGGCCGCCGTGCTCGCCGAGATCATCGGCCGCCCGATCGAGGTCACCGATATCGCCGCCGATGACGCCCGCGACTTCATGACCGCGGCCGGTCTGCCGCCCGCCTTCGTCGAGGGCTCGCTGATCGGCCAGGCCTTCATCCGCGACGGCCACAACGAGCTGATCACCGGCGACATCACGGAGGTACTCGGCCGCGCGCCCCGACGCTATGCCGACTGGGCCGGTGTTCATCGCGCCGCCTTCGGGTGAGAGACC
Organism: Nocardia neocaledoniensis; assembly: GCF_029868625.1. GTDB lineage: Bacteria > Actinomycetota > Actinomycetes > Mycobacteriales > Mycobacteriaceae > Nocardia > Nocardia neocaledoniensis_A. Next base: position 25,068 of record NZ_JARWOJ010000188.1, read on the forward strand.
GGCCCGGAGTGACGCGGCTCCGGGCCGGACCCGGGGTCAGTTCATGGTCAGCACCCACGAGCCGTTGCAACCCTTGCGGTCGTTCAGGTCATCGTCGTAGACCCAGTTGAACCTGATCGGCGGGTTCGTCCGGACGCTCCAGCGACCGGACGGCGAGGTCACGACCTTGCCCTTGCGTGAGAGCACGCCCACCTCGTCGTGCGCGAACTGCCATTTGCCGCCGCTGGTCGGGTAGTTCAAACGCAGTGTCACCCGGCCGCCGGTGTGGTTCTGGACCACCAGGCACGAGCCGGGATGGTTCACGTCGATCGCGTACTCGCCGAACTCGCCCTCCTCGGTGTTCTCGCCGCTGTCGGTGAACTCCACCGGATCGGTGAAGTCCGCGTGCGCCGGACCGGCCCCCATGATGGTCACGGTGGTCACAGCGATGCCCGCCGCGACCAGCCCCAGTGTCTTCATCCCGTTTCCTCCTGTCGTTCCGGCGGTGGCCGCCGGACCGTGAAAGAGCTTTCCGGGCAAGGACTTCCGATACCTTGTCGCGTGCTTAAAGCGGAGCCGTCCAGGCCTGGCTTCTTCGCCGAGCTCACCGTGGCTCCGGGGCGGCTGTGCGCATGGATTTCACAATTCCGGGGGTGACGCGCTAATGTTCCTTCTCGCACGACGAAGCCCCCAGGGGCGCGTACGGCACGCGGATGTAGCGCAGCTGGTAGCGCATCACCTTGCCAAGGTGAGGGTCGCGAGTTCGAATCTCGTCATCCGCTCAACGAGAAGCCCGGCCATCGTGCCGGGCTTTTCTCATTGTCGGCGCCGTTCCAGGCGCTCGCGACTCAGCGGTGGCAGGAACTCCCCGATCAGACTGCGACGCCACCAGATCCCCTCGCGGAACAGCTGGGTGGGCGTGCTGAAGTGGTACTCGTAGAGCCGGGCCCGCAGGTGGCGCGGCGGCGCGTCGGGGAAGGGACAGTGCCGCAGCAGGCGCAGAGTGTCGCGGTCGTTCTCGAGCAGCCGGACGACCAGCGGAATCGCCCAGGATCGGGCATAGGACGGCGACAGCGCGGCGAACCACATCAGCCAGTCCAGCCGCAGGTGATAGGGCGCCCACTGGCGCGGACGGAACCCGGGGTCGCCCGGTTTGCCCTTGAACTCGTATTCGCGCCACTCGGTGTCGTCGTCGAGGTGCTCGGCGGCAGTGCCCTCGAGCACGATCTCCTGGCGGACCCGGGTGATGCTGCCGAACGCGCCATAGGTGTTGACCAGGTGCAACGGGTCGAACGAGGCATTCATCGCCTGCCGCGTGGAGAGCATGTTGCGCACCGGCCAGAAGCTCAGCACGACGACCATCGCGACGAACGCGAACACCGCACCCATGAACCACCCGGGCGGTCCGGCGACCGGCGGGGCGTCCGGCAGGAGCGGGTACCCGCTGACGGCGGTGGTCGCCAGCAGCAGCGTCACCCAGTTCAGCCAGGCGAAATTGCCCGAGATCACCAGCCACGACTGCGTGACGATGACGATGACCGCCGCGACGCTCGCGACCGGCTGCGGCGCGAACAGCCCGAACGGCACGATCAGCTGTGCGAAGTGATTCGCCGCGACCTCCACGCGGTGCAGCGGCTTGGGCAGATGGTGGAAGAACCAGCTCAGCGGGCCCGGCATCGGCTGGGTCTCGTGGTGGTAGTACAGGCAGGTCAGGTCCCGCCAGCAGCGGTCGCCGCGCATCTTGATCAGGCCTGCCCCGAACTCCACCCGGAACAGCAGCCAGCGTGCCGCGAGCAGCACCAGCAGCGGCGGCGCGATCGTGTCGTTGCCGAGGAAGATCGCCAGGAAACCGGCCTCGAGCAGCAGCGATTCCCAGCCGAACGCGTACCACGCCTGCCCGACATTGACGATCGACAGATACATCACCCACAGCGCGAACCACAGCACCATGGCCGCCCACAGCGGCACCAGATCGGCCAGGCCCAGCGCGACCGCCACCGCGAGCGCCACCCCGAACCAGGCGAGGGCGGCGAACCACCGATCCGAGTAGCGCAGGTGGAACAGGCTCGGTGACCGCCGGAACGGCGTCCTGGCCAGGTAGCGCGGAATGGGCAACATGCCGCGCTCACCGAGCAGCGCGCGGAACTGCAGGGCCGCCGCCAGGAAGGCCAGGGCGTACACGACCGCCAGGCCGCGCTGGAAGATCAGCCTGCCCTGCCAGTATTCCGGTGCCGTGAACCACTCCATGCGTGTGTGCTCCCGGTGGTCGACGTCCCGCACGGGGGGTGTACCCAGATCGGCCCGGCGGAATCTAGGGTGATTCGAGTCCGGTGCCGCCCCGTAACGCGCCGCGCAGGTCGGCCTCGTCCCAGTGCCCGGCGACCCCGGGCCGGATCCGCAGGTATTCGACGACACGATCGAAGTCCCAGCCGTGCGCCGCACGCAGCCCGGCGCCGATCATCGTCAGATACCGTGCCGAGGGTCGTTGCAGGGCAACGGTTTCCGGGTCCCATGGCGAAGTGAAGGTGAGCACCGGGATCCCCTCGTGTGTCCCCGCGTGCACGACCGTCTCGTACCTGCCGGGCCCCAGTCGCGCCGATCCGGCGGCGAGGACCGCGGCCGGGTCGAAGTCCGCCGACGGCGTTCGGTACATCTCCTGGGCGAGCAGGTCACCGAACTGGCCGACGGTCAGCAGGTACCCCCGTGCCGCGGCGCCGATCGGCCAACCCGCCGCGGGCCGCACCGCGTAGAAACCGACCCCACCGGTCCATACCGGGCTCTGCCAGGCGAAATACAGGCTCCCCGGCAGGAGGAGCGGAACGACGGCGGCGGATTCGGACGGGTCACGGAACCCCGGGTAGGTGTGGTCGGTGCCCGGCGGCGTGCCGCCTTCGCGGTAGTAGGCGAAGCGCTCCGCGTGCATGTTGGAGCCGTACGCGGCGTACCAGACGTGCTGAGCTGTGGACACGGGCTCACCTCGGGTGGGTCACGATTCGTTGCGCGAAGGAAACGGATTCTCGGTCGCCTCCGATTCTCCTTCGAACGGGTCGGGAGGACCTCGAGGGGAGAGATCATGAGATCAGCGATCGTGGTGGCCGCGCTGGTGACGCTGGCGGGAGGGCTGGCCGCCTGCGGCGACGACCAGGGTTCGACGGCGCAGACCACCCGGCCGAGCGCGGTGAGCCCCACCGTCGACCGGCCGAGTGCCTCGCCGACCATCGAGCCACCGGTCATCCTGCCGGGCACCGACATCCCCACCGTGCCGCTGGAACCCTCCGGCTCGGGCACCCCCGGTGGGCTGCCGTCCGGCCTGCCCTCCCGTGACGACGCCACCGTCGACGCCCGCGATTACCAGCAGCGCGACAGCTTCTACTTCCAATCACCCACCGGCAACATCATGTGCGGCATCCTCGCCGACGCACCCTTCGGCGTCGGCTGCCAGCTCTCGCACGCGAATGTCCTTCCCCCGCAACTGCCGGACTGCACCGACGCGCCGAACCGCAAGGTCGCCGTGCACACCGTCGGCGGCAAGTCCGAGTTCCTGTGCACCAGTCAGGGCATCTTCGTCGGCGAGCCGGTGGACGGCACCACCAAGGGCGGCGGCGCGACCCTGAACTACGGCGACACCCTCGTCGTGCGCGGCGTCGCCTGCACCTCCACCGAACAGGGCATCCGCTGCGACGCGGCGGGCCACGGCTTCACCATCTCCGCCGACAGCCAGACCCTGTTCTAACCAGGTCGGGGGATGTAGACACCGGCCGCCCGCAGCTTCGCCTCGATGAGCGCGGCGAGCCTGCCGGGCGCGGTGTCCGCGTCCTGGTTGTGGTGCGCGATCATCTGATAGCGGGTGGCGGCCTCGGTGCGTGCCTGCAGCCCGGTCACGATCCGCAGCTGCGCTGGATTGGCGAGCAGTTGCGCGACCAGCGCGGTGGCGAGTTCTTCGACCCTCGGGTCGTCGGGCGCCCATTCCCTGGCTTCGACGCCACGCCGGAACAGGGCGACGTACACGGGATCCTCGATGGCGTTCTCGACGTCGGCCAGGTAGTCGTCGAAACCCTCCGGCACCAGTGCCCTGGCCAGCACCCAGCCCTCCCTGGTCGCGGCCACCTCGTCGGCGGGAAAGCCGAGCTCGGGCATCCGCTCCAGCAGGGCGACAGCGCGATCGGGCAGCAGTGCCCGGTTGCCGTCGGCCAGCCGGTGCAGGGTGTCGCGCCGGGCGGTCAGCTCGTCGATGCGTTCGCTGAGCTGCCGCCCGACCTCGGCCAGCGCGGCGGCGAAGCGATCGGCGTCGGCGTCGAGCAGCGGCTCGATCTCGGCGAGGGGCACGCCGGCCTCGGCCAGTGTCCTGACCTTGACCAGCCGCAACAGCTCAGCGGACCCGTAGCGCCGGTAGCCCGAGCTGTCCCGGTCGGGCTCGGCGACCAGGCCGAGCTTGTGATAGTGCCGCACCGTCTTCACCGTGACACCGACGAACGCCGCCGCCTGCCCGATCGTGACCCCGTTCCGCATTCGTTCAGCTTGCCTTGTCCGCGACCGGGTTTCCGTCGAACACCGCGTCGAGCAGTGCCTTCTGCGCGACCTGGAACGCGGGCGCGATCGTCATCTCGGCATTGTCGACGCAGGTCAGGTACGCGGTCATGGCCCGGCTTCCGTCGGGGGTGCTGAACATCAGCGCCGCGTAGCCTGCGATGCCGCCGTTGTGGGTGATGACGGTGGCGCCGCCCTCGGTCCGCAGCACGAAGACGCCCAGCCCGTACTCCATGTTCGGGATGCCGGTGGCGTGCGTGGAGTACATCTCGGCCAGCAGGGCCTCGGGCACGAGCTTGCCACCGACCAGCGCGGTGATGAAAGTGTGCAGGTCCGCGGTCGTCGAGATCATGTCGCCGCCGGTGGCGATCCAGGACGGGTTGTGCTCGGTGACGTCGACCGTGCGCTGCTCGTCGCCGTCGGCGTACCGGTAGTAGGCGTGCGGGTGCGGCTCGGGCAGCTCCGTCGACGTGCCCGGCACGACGGTCCCGGTCAGCCCGAGCGGGCCGAGGATCAGCCGATCCATCTCGGCGGCGAGCGAATTGCCGGTCACCTTCTCCACGAGCAACCTGGCGATGACGTAGTTGGTGTTGGAGTAACTCCATCCGGTCCCCGGCTCGAACCGCGCGGGCTTCGACAGGGCCAGCGTCACCAGGTCCTCGGGCAGGTAGGTGTCGAATCGTCGGTCCGCCCATTCCTTCCCGGCGATCGTCGAGGGAATGCCCGGGACGACGGTCCCGTCCTCGTAGAACTCGCCGGTGAAGTTGAACACTCCGCTGGTGTGCTGCAACACCATTCGCACGGTGATCCGCTCGTCGAGCGCGAACTCGGGCAGGTAGCGCAGCACGGGCGCGTCCAGTTCGATCCGGCCCTCGGCGACCAGCTGCAGGACCACGGTGGCGGTGAATGTCTTGGTGTTGCTACCGATCCGCACGTGCCCGTCGACCGGCGGCAGCGCCGTCCCGCCGAGCTCGGCCCGCCCCGCGGTACCAACCCATTCGCCCCGCTCGTCGTTCACCCGCAGCGATGCCGCGAGGAACCCGGCCTCGACGGTCTCGTCGATGATCCGCTGCAGATCCTGTCGCGCAATGTCTTTCGTGCTCATGCTGACTCTCCTCGTTCCAGGTGTTCCGGCTCTGTGCCGCTGAAACGAGACTCCGCCCTGACCTTAGGTCAACCGCAACAGTGACTCGGGTCACTCCGGCGATGGCGGTAGTGGCGTCACCACCGAGCGGCGAAAGTGGTTGAAGATGATCGACGTTCGCACATCGACGATCTCCTTGCGCTGAGTGAGGCGATCGAGCACGAAGTCGCTCAGCTGGTCGTTGTCGGCGACGGCGATGTGCAGGAGGAAGTCGTCGCTGCCCGACATCACGAATACCGCGAGCACCTCGGGCAGCCCCTGCACGAAGCTGCGGAACGACTCGATGACCGGACGGTCGGTCGGTCGCAGCCGAACCGCGATCATCGCCTGCACCGGTCGGCCGATCTTCTTCAGGTCCACATCGACTTCGTATCCGCGGACGATCCCGCGCCTGGTCAGTTCCCGCACCCGTTCCAGACAGGTCGACTGCGCGATGTGCAGTTTCCGTGCGAGCTCCTTGTTGGTCTGCTTGGCGTCCTCCTGGAGCAGGGTCAGCAGCGCCGTATCAAGTTCATCCACCGTGGCCTCCTTCGCGTCGATACCGACTATTCTTCGTGATATCAGTCCAGCCGCCGAATTTGCCACGCCAAATCGGCGGCACGCCCCGTGTGTTGTGTTCGGGCCATGCAGATCACCGCTCCCGTCGACCGTCGAGTCGGCCTCTCCGCCGCCGCGGTGCTCGCCGCCGCGTTGATCTGGAGCTCATCGTTCGCGGTGACGAAGGTGGTGCTCGCCGAGGTGCCGCCCCTGACGGTCGGCGCGCTGCGATTCGGGTTCGCCGCGGCGATCCTGGGGGTACTGGTCCGCGTGCGGCGAGATCGGCGCACGCTCACCCGGCGACAGCGGATTCGGATCGGTGGCGCGGGCGTTCTGGGGATCACGGTGTATTTCGCGGTCGAGAATGTGGGGGTCGATCTGGCGACGGCGTCCGACGCCACGCTGATCGTCGCCGCCTATCCGATCATCACGATGGTTCCCGAGATCCTCTGCGGCCGTGCGCGATTCTCGGCGATCCGATTCGCGGGCACGCTGGTGGCGATCGGCGGGGTGTGGCTGGTCGTGCGTGGGGCCGCGGGTGCCGGCGGCGGGCACCACCTGCTCGGTGACGCGATCCTGCTGGCGGGTGGCATCGTATGGGCGCTGTACAACTTCGTCGCCAAGCGTGACGATTCCGGCGCCTCGGCGATCGTGGTCACCTACTACCAAACCCTGGCGGGTGCGTGCGGTTTCGCGCTGTTGGCGATGTCCGAAGCCGACAGCTGGAGCGTCCCGTCGGGGGCGAATCTGGCGCGGATCGCGTTTCTCGCGGCGCTGTGCTCGGTGGCGGCGTTTCTGCTCTACAACCACGGCCTGCGCGGGCTCGACCCGAGTGCCGCGGTCAATCTGCTCAATATCGTTCCGGTCGCCGGGCTGGCCTGGGCGGTGCTGCTGGCGGGTGAGCGGCTGAATCCCGCCCAGGTGCTCGGCGGCGCGATCGTCATCGTCGGGGTCATGATGGGTCTGCACCGGAATGCGGTCGACCACTGACAAGGGCGGGGCGGCAGTCGCTCTGCCGCCCCGCCCGTCGTGCGTCGAACTACCGCGCCGTCGACTCGAAGCGGCGCAGGCGCAGGCTGTTGCTCACCACGAAGACCGAGCTGAACGCCATCGCGGCGCCCGCCAGCATGGGGTTGAGCAGGCCGGCCATGGCCAGTGGGATCGCGGCGACGTTGTAGGCGAAGGCCCAGAACAGGTTGCCCTTGATCGTGGCCAGCGTGCGCCGGGACAGCCGGATCGCGTCGGCGGCGGCGCGCAGGTCGCCGCGGACCAGGGTCAGGTCGCTGGCCTCGATGGCGACATCGGTGCCGGTGCCCATCGACAGACCGAGATCGGCCTGGGCCAGGGCGGCCGCGTCGTTGACGCCGTCACCGACCATCGCGACGACCTTGCCCTCGGCCTGCAGCCGCTTGACCGTCTCCACCTTGTCCTGCGGCAGCACCTCCGCGATCACCTCGTCGATGCCCACCTCGTCACCGATGGTGCGGGCCGCGCGAGCGTTGTCGCCGGTCAGCAGGATCGGAGTGAGGCCGAGCTCACGGAACTGCGCGATGGCCTGGGCCGAAGTCGGTTTCACCGCGTCGGCGACCACGAGGACGCCGCGCGCTTTCCCGTCCCAGCCGACGGCGACCGCGGTCCGGCCCGCCGACTCCGCTTCCGCCATCGCGGTTTCCAGGTGCTTCGGCAGCGGCTGCGACCAGTCGGCCAGCAGTCGTGCCCGGCCGACGATCACCGCCGACCCGTTCACCACGCCCTGCACGCCGAGACCCTCGACATTGGCGAAGCCCTCCACCGGCAGCAGCGTGCCGAACTCGTCCTGCGCGCCCTTGGCGATCGCCTGCGCGATCGGGTGCTCCGACGAATGTTCCAGCGCCCCGGCCAGTTCCAGCACCCGGCCGCGCTCCTCGCCCTCGGCGGGCAGCACGTCGAGCAGGGTCATCTTGCCGGTGGTGACAGTGCCGGTCTTGTCCAGCACGATGGTGTCGACCTTGCGGGTGGATTCCAGCACCTCGGGCCCCTTGATCAGGATGCCGAGCTGGGCGCCGCGACCGGTGCCGACCATCAGCGCGGTCGGGGTGGCCAGGCCGAGGGCGCACGGGCAGGCGATGATCAGCACCGCGACACCGGCGGTGAAGGCCGCCGCGATCGCGCCACCGGTGCCGAGCCAGAAGCCGAGGGTGGCCACGGCCAGCGCGATGACGATCGGCACGAAGATGCCGGAGATCTTGTCGGCCAGGCGCTGGGCCTGCGCCTTGCCGGTCTGCGCGTCCTCGACCAGCTGCGCCATCTGGGCGAGCTGGGTGTCGGAGCCGATCCTGGTGGCGCGCACCAGGAGTCGACCGCCCACGTTGACGGTCGCACCGGTGACGGTGTCGCCCGCGCCGACCTCCACCGGCACCGACTCACCGGTCAGCATCGACGCGTCGACCGCCGAGCTGCCCTCGCTCACCACGCCGTCGGTGGCGATCTTCTCGCCGGGCCGCACCACGAATTCGTCACCGACGGCCAGCTGCTCCACCGGGATGCGCGTCTCGACACCGTCGCGCAACACCGCGACATCCTTGGCGCCCAGCTCCAGCAGTGCCTTCAACGCCGCACCGGCCCGGCGCTTGGACCTGGCCTCGAAGTAGCGCCCGGCCAGGATGAACGTGGTGACGCCCGCCGCGGCCTCCAGGTAGATGCTGCCGGTGCCGTCCATCCGCGCGATGGTGAATTCGAACGGGTGCTTCATTCCCGGCGTGCCCGCGGTGCCCCAGAACAGGGCGTACAGCGACCAGCCGAAGGCGGCCAGCGTGCCCATCGACACCAGCGTGTCCATGGTGGCGGTGCCGTGCTTCAGGTTGGTCCAGGCCGCCTTGTGGAAGGGCAGCGCGCCCCACACCACGACCGGCGCGGCCAGCGTCAGCGAGAGCCACTGCCAGTTGGTGAACTGCAGCGCCGGGATCATCGCCATCGCGATCACCGGCACGGTGAGCACCAGCGACACCAGCAATCGGGTGCGCAGTGAGGCGGTCGGATCGGGCTCGGCGACGGGCTCGTCGGTGCGCTCCGGCTGCTTCGGGGCGGGGAGTGCCGCGGTGTAGCCGGCCTGCTCGACGGTGGCGATCAGCTCCTCGGGGGAGACGTCACCGGAGAAGTCGACGCGCGCCTTCTCGGTGGCGTAGTTGACCGTGGCGGTGACCCCGTCGAGCTTGTTGAGCTTCTTCTCGATCCGGTTCGCGCAGGAAGCGCAGGTCATGCCACCGATCACCAGTTCTACCTGGCCGGTGCCCGGTGGGTGTGTCACGGCGGTCATGGGTTGCTCCGTTTCGTTCCTGGTATCGATTCTTGCTGAGAGGTTGCGGGCGGGCTACGTCAGTGCCCGTGGCCGGGGGCGCCGGTGTCGGCGGGCGCGCTGGTCGGCGCGGGGTTGCTCGCTCCGGTGGCGTCCGGCTGGGCGACTCGCACGGTGAACTCGGCGGTGCGCACCACGCCCTGGTGCTGGAAGTCGAGAAACAGGCGGTAGTCGCCCGCGCTCGGCGCGTTCACCACGAAGTCGATCCCCGGCCCGGACGGGGTGACCCCGTCGCCGGGCGCCCCCTCGGGATGGACGTGCAGGTAGGCCAGGTCGGCGGCGCGCAGGGCGACCAGGTGACCGTAGGCGCCCAGGTAGGGCTGCAGATCGGTGACCGGGGCGCCGTTGCGGCTCACCGAGAGGGTGACCGGCGAGGCCGTGCCGGGGGCGATCGTGCCGTTCAACGCGACCTCGTATTCCCCGACCTTCGCGGTCGCCACCGGGGCCGGCAGTGCCTGCACGTCGTAGTTGCCCGCGACCCGCAGATCCGCGCCGAGGGTCAGGCCCGGCCCGCCCGCTGGGGTGAAGTCGGCGAAGACCCGGTAGTCACCGGCCCGGCTCAGGTTCAGCGGAACCGTCCAGGTCCCGGCCGGATCGAGCACCGGGTGCACGTGCTGGAAGCCGGCCATGTCGCGCCGGACCACGATCAGGTGCAGATCCTTGTCGTGGCTGGTCTGGTACTTCGTGACCGGCGCGCCGGTGGCGTCGAGGATGCGGAAGCTGACGGGGGCCTGCGCGGCGGTCGTGGTGACGGTCTTGTCCAGGGCCAGGGTGTAGCCCTTGTCGGTGACCAGCAGGCCGCCCGGCAGGTCGTCGGCGGGAGCCGCGGCGGTCTCGTGCTCGCCGTGCCCGGCCGGTTCGGTGGGTTCCGGACCGACCAGGGCGCCGGCGGCCAGAGCGATCCCGAAGACCGCCGCGAGGCCGAGGGCGAAACCGGCGAACTTGGTAGTTGCGTTCATCGGGATGCTCCGTTTCGGGTTCAGTCGGCGAGTTGGAAACCGGCCGCGGACACGGCGTCGGCCAGGGCGGTGCGGTCGGGCTCGGTGCCTTCGATGGTCACCTTGCCGTCGGCCAGGTCGACATCGACGCCGGTGACGCCGGGCAGGGCGCCGACCTTGTCGCGCACCTTGTTGGTGCAGCAACCGCAGGTCATGCCGGTGACGGTGACGGTGGTGGTGCTCATGGTGGTGTTCTCCTCGTCGTCGATCTCAATCATTACCATACCCCCCTAGGGTACGTTGTCAAACGGTCGCGCCTGCCTTGTCGGCGGCCGGTGCGCGCATGACCGCCGCCGTGATGGCGGCCCCGGCCAGGGCGAGGATGCCCGCGCCGAGGAAGGCGGCCGAGTAGCCGTCGGTCAGTGCCGTTGCATCGCCCAGCTGGTCGGCGCCGAACGCGGCCGCCACCGCGGTCATCGCGGCCAGGCCCAGTGCGGAACCCACCTGGTAGCTCACGTTGACGATGCCCGAGGCCAACCCGCCCTCCTCCGGCCGCGCCGCCGAGATGGCCGTGCCGAGCGAGGGGATGAAGGCCAGCGACATACCCCCGGCGGCTACCAGCGAGGCGGGCAGCACGTCGACCCAGAAGTTGCCGGTCGGCCGCACCAGCGACATGATCCCGAGGCCGAGGCCGAGCACGATCAGGCCGGTGACGATCATCGGCTTGGCGCCGAAACGCTGCATCGCCTTCGGGGCGAGCACCACCATGCCGAGCATGATCAGCGTGGTCATCGGCAACAGCGCGGCGCCGGAGGGGAACGCGCTGTAGCCGAGTACCTGCTGCAGGTACAGATTGAGGAAGAACCACATCGGCACCCACGCCGCGGCCAGGGCGAACTGGGCGAAGTTGGCGGCGGCGAGGTTCGGCGCGCGGAAGATGCTCAACCGCATCAGCGGCTCGCTACGGCGCGACTGGATGACGACGAACCCGGCGAGCAGCGCGGCGGCCAGCGCCAGCACACCCCAGGTCTGACCCGAAGCCCAGCCCACCTCCGGCGCCTGCACGATGGCGTACACCGCGGCGGCCAAACCGGCTGTCACGGTGACGGATCCGGCGATATCGATCGAGCCCTTGCGCGCCGGGGCGGCGGGCATCAGCAGCGGAACGGCGATCAGCGCGAGCGCGGCGATCGGGAGATTGATGTAGAAGACCCAAGGCCAGCTGATGTATTCGGTGATCACGCCGCCGAGGAACACGCCGGCCGTACCACCGGCGGGCGCGGCCGCGCCGTACACGGCGAGTGCCTTGGTGAGTTCACCCGGCGAGCCGCCGAACAGCATCATCAGCAGGGTCAGCGCCGAGGGCGCGATCAGCGCGGCGCCGGCGCCCTGGATCGCCCGGCCCGCCAATTCGAGGCCGACCGTTCCGGCGGCGCCCGCGAGCACGGAGCCGATCGCGAGAACGAGCCAGCCCGCCCCGAACACCCGCCGCGCGCCGAGCAGGTCGGAGAGCCTGCCGCCGAGCAGCAGCAGTCCGCCGAAGGCGACGACGTAGGCATTGAAAACCCAGGTCAGATTGCCCGGTGTGAAGCCGAGTTCGGCCTGCATCTTGGGCAGCGCGATCCCGATGATCGAAGTGTCCATGATGACCATGAATTGCGCGGCGGCGATCACCGCCAGCGCCCACCACTTCCTGGTGGATACCGATTGTGTGGTCACGACTTTCGTCCTTTCGAGCGGAGAGCGTCTCGTGCTCGGTACCATACCCCCCTAGGGTATAAATCTGTCAAGACGCGAATCGAAAGGAAAATGCCCGACCCGCGTGAGGCGGATCGGGCATTCCGTGCTGCGCGAATCAGGATTCGGAGCGATACGTGATCAGTGCGACGGCGGGCGCGGAAACCACCTGCACCGGCTCGTAGCCGGCGACCCGGATGTGCGCGAAGCCGCCCTCGATGGCGATTCGCGCATCGCGCACCGTGCCGGTGGTCGCTCCGTCGGCGGTGCGCACCGTGTAGCCCTCGACCAGGGTGACGGTGTCGGCCGCCCGCCAGGTCGATGGCATGGCGGGGGGCGTGGCCGCGGCGGGTGAGACGCGGGGAAAGTCCAGCTCAGGGCGTGCGACATGATTGAAGTAGTTGGACAACACATTCAGGGCCACGTGGCCGACCGCTTCGGCCAGCTCGCCGTCGTCGACGCCGTCCTTCCGCGCCGCCGCCAGCTGTTCATCGCTTACCCGGCCGCCGGTGCGAAGGACCTCGCGAGCGAAAAGCAGTACCGCTTCGGTATGCGGATCGTCGGCGGTGGCCGCGTGCGTGGCCGCGATCGCCGCCGGTGTGAAGCCCATTTTCCGCGCGCGCATCGTGTGCGCCGAGACGCAGTACTCGCAGCCGTTGTCGCCGGCGATCAACAGGGCGAGTTGCTCGCGGGTCCGCGCGTCCAGCGCGCCTTCGCTCAACGAGTCGCGCAGTCGCAGATACCCCCGTAGGGTGGCCGGGCTGTTCGCCATCGCGGCGTAGAGATTGGGTACTCGTCCCAGCTGTCGGAGCACCTCCCCGAGGAGTTCGCGCTGTTCGGTATCCGCGGTTTCGGTGGTGACGAGGGGGAGTCGGGACATGGTTCGCTCCAAGGAATTCGACGACGGTACTGATCGGTACCGAATCAAACGGTACTGACCGGTTCCATCGTGGTCAAGCGATACGGTACCAGTCATTTCCGTTCTGGTACCGTGAGCGCATGGCGACAAGGGCCAAGCAGCGGTTGCTCACCACCGCCGAGGAGTTGTTCTACGCCGAGGGCATTCGCGCCGTCGGCGTCGATCGGCTGCTCCAGGAGTCCGGCGTCGGCCGCGCCTCCTTCTACCGCCACTTCGCGAGCAAGGACGATCTCGTTGTCGCCGTCCTGGAGGACCGTGACCGGCGCTGGCTCGAATGGCTGTGCACCTCGGTCGAATCCGTCGACGACCCGGCCGCGCGCCCGCTCGCCGTCTTCACAGCGCTCGCGGAACGCTTCGCCCGCAACGATTTCCGCGGCTGCGCCTTCATCAACACGATGATCGAGGTCGCCGACCCGACAGCGCCCGCACACCAGGTGGCCGATCGGCACAAACGTCGAGTCATCGCCTATCTCGCCGAACTCCTCACCGCCGCAGGACGATCCGATGTCGGCACCCTCGCCCCCGAGTTGGCGCTGCTCATCGACGGCGCGATCGTCACCGCCGTCCGCGAGAACTCGCCCGCCGCCGCCACCCGGGCGGCCGCCATCGCCGCCAAAATCCTGGCCGCCGACGATCACCAGGCTCACCGGTAAGCGATTCGCGAGAACCGACCGGAGCCTGGTGATCAGGTGTTCGGGCTTACTGTCCGTGCAGGTTGCGGGCCGTCGGGGAGGTGGCGACGGTGGCCGGATCGGGGGCGGTGCCGAGGAGGCGGTCGGCGGTGCCCGAGGTGGTGACCGTGAACCAGTAGTGCTCGTTCTTGTAGTGGTGGTGGCGGTGGTTGCGCCAGATCGCCCGGTAGAGCGCGTGTTCGGGCTTGTAGTCGGTGTGGATGAGGTAGTGGGTCCACTCGTAGAGCAGGCCGAGGGTGGTGATCGTCAGCAGGAAGGTCAGGCCGAGGCCGAGGCGGGGAAACGCCAGCAGGGCGATGGCGACCAGGGCGATGATCGTGTACGTCAGCGATCTGGTCGGGATGAAGACCAGCGGGATATCGCGCGGATCCGTATGGTGCGCACGGTGTTTGCTCGCCAGCTCGCTGTCGATGGTGAGCGGCCCGAGGTGCCGTGGCCGCCAGTGCAGGACGGTGACGTGGATGATCCACTCCGTCACCGGAAAGGTGCCGACGACGATCAGCGGGACCAGCGCGTCGGTGAACTGCCAGTCGCCCACCACGATTCGCGCGGCCAGCGCGGCGACGAACACCGTGGCGATCATCCAGGGCGAGGGGTGGCGGACGAACTCGCGCGCCATCTCGCCCAGTGACGCGCCACGGCGGATCGCGCGGGTGGTGCCTGCTCGGGCGGGCCGTCGGCCCCGATCGGCGTTGTCGGTATCGTGCGACGTCGTTGTCGGACGGTCATTCATAGCGATTCCTCGGGTGGATCACGCCCCGTCGAGGGCGTGGATGAGAGCGGTGGTCGCCGGCCCGAGCAGTGCGCGGGCGGATTCGGCGGCCCGTTCCGGCTCGCCCGCGTCGATCGCGGCGGCCAGGTCTCGATACGCGTCACCATTGCCGACTTCGGCGGCCATGATCGGCGCGAGCGCCGCCAGCGCGGGTTCGTAGGCGGCACGCAACATGGAATACATCAGCCGGAACGCGATCGAATCCGCGAGGTCGAGGACGTGGTCCCAGAATTCGAGGGCGATGCGTTGCTGAGCGATGGGGTCGTGTTCGGCGACAAGCGATTCCACGGTGTCGTGGAGCGCGGCCAGGCCCGCCGTGACCAGCGGGCCGGTGCGGTCCGACCGGACCCGGGCGGCGGCGAGCTCGGCGATCTTGGGACCGTTGTGCCCACGCGCCTCGAGAATGCTGCGCGCCACCGCCGGATCGATCGTGTCCCCCCGGAGCAGCAACCGCGGCAGCACTTCCAGCCCCGCACTGCGCCGATAGTCGAGCACGGTGGTCGCTTCCCCCTGCCGCACCGAGACAAGCCCCGCCGCCGCCAGTCGCTGCAGTGCCTCCCGCACGGCGGGCCGGGAAACCCCCAACGCCTCGGCCAACTGCCGCTCACTCGGCAACGTACTCCCCGCCGCCAACTCCCCACCCAGCACTTCCCCGGCGATCTGCTCGAACACATCCCCGGAAACCGAGCGCTTCACCACAGGAGTCCATGCCATGCCTCGATAATCCACCCAACAGGTCAAGAGGTCAAGTGGTCAGACCAGTTTGTTGACAGTGTTGGCATACTTGATACATCGGATACAGGAGGTGGGCCATGACGGTAACCCAAATCGATCTGGACGACGAGGCGCTGAGCGAGGCCATGCGCCTGATGGGATCGACGACCAAGAAAGACACGGTCAATGCGGCGCTGAGGGACTATGTCCAGCGGGTCCGCCGGGTGGAGGCGGCACAACGCCTGTTCGAACGCGGGCAGCGGGGCGAATTCGACAGCGCGGTGGCGGCACATGACGAGGCGAAAGCGCGCAATCGGACGATCGAGCCGTGATCCGGTATCTGCTCGATGCGTCCGGCCTCTGGCGGCTGTTCCGCGATGCCGACCTGTTCGCCGCCTGGCAGCCCGAGATCGAGGCAGGTGCCTTCCTCATCTGTGAGGCGACTCGCGCGGAGCTGTTGTTCTCGGCGACGAGCCCCGCCGACCGCGACGAGTTGGCCGCGGACCTGGATGCCCTCTGCGCGCCCGCCGCAGTTCCCAAATCGGCGTGGCGCTGGGTCGACACGGCGCAGTACAAACTCACCCAGCGCGGTCAGCACCGGTCAGCGGGGGTGATCGACTTGATCGTCTGTGCGACGGCAGTGCACCACGATCTGACCGTGCTGCATTCCGACGCCGACTTCGCGACGGTGAGCCGGGTCCTTCCCGAGGTCGCACAACGCGATATCCGGTCGGGATAGCTCAGCTCGGGTCGGAGCCGCGGATGGCGGAGAGCCAGGTGAAGGTGGTGGCGGCGACCGTGGTGGTGCCGATGAAGGCGGTGAGGTCGCCGTTCATGACGTAGACCCAGAGGAGGCCGAAGAAGGGGGCGGCGATGGCGGGCTGGGCGTCGAGGAGGAGGCGGCGGGCGACGCCGAAGGTGGGGAGCGGGATCGGGCGGCTCGGGTTGTCGATGAGTTTGCCCGCGGGTTCGGTGGTGCGGACCCGGCCGCTGGGGTAGAAGCGGAGGTCGCCCGCCCGGATGGCGCGATCGGACAATTCCAGGTCGGTGGGTGTCAGCGCGGCCAGGTCCGGGTCGTAGAACACCGGCTGCCACACCATCCGATCCCCGCTGGTGATCTCCAACCACGACCGGCTGACCAGCCGATGCTGCTGGCGCACCCGCCGCCCACCGACCCGCCCCCGCGCGACCAGCCCACTCGGCAACAGCCCGAACGCCAGCCCCAGCTGATAGGCCGTGAACCCCACCACCCCGACGGCGACCACGGCCAGCGCGCTCACCTGGTCCAGATCCGCGAACGGCACCCACGCGGCGATGACCGCGAGGGTGCCGCACGTGACGAGCAGCGGATAGGTGAGCGCGCGCGCCGGGCCGGAACTCGGCACAGTTACTTCACGAAACCGATCTTGGTGTAGTCGAGGGAAGCCAGGCCGGCCGCACCGTAGTTCGCGAGGGTATCGCGCACCGCGATATTTCCGGCGACCTGCATCAGCGGGATGGAATGGCCTTCTTCGAAGACCTTCCGGTCGACCTGATTCGCCAGTTCGATCGCCTTGGCGGGGTCGAGCTCGGAGACGGTCTGCTCGATCAGCGCGTTGAGCTCCGGCGAACCGATGCGGCCGTAATTGCCCTGCACGTCATCCGGGTACAGGCCGAACACCTGGGAGATGCTGCTGAGCGGGAAGGGGTCGCCGACCCAGCTCCACTGGGCCACATCGAAATTGCCCGGGATGATGTTGTCGCTGAAGAACCCGGCACCGGGCTTGGTCTCGATGTTCAGCTTCACCCCGATCTGGGCGAGATTCTGCTGGATGATCTGCGCGATATTGACCCAGGTATCGGACTGGTACATCACGTCGCGGATCTCGAGCCGACGACCGTTCTTCTCGCGCACGTCCCCGTTGAGCTTCCAGCCGAGGGCGTCGAGTTCCGCGGCCGCCGCGGTGGGGTCGAAGCCGAGGCTGTTGTCCTGATAGCCCTTCTGGCCCGCCACGTAGACGTGATTGTTGAGCGGCTTCGGTTCCTGGACCATGCCGTTCTGGATCGCGTTCGCGATGCCCTGGCGGTCGATCGCCTTCGAAATCGCCACGCGGACACCGGGTTCTTCCAGAATGGAACCCGGCGCGCCGTTGAAGGTCAGGTGCGACCACTGGTTGCTCGGTGCGCGTCGAATGGCGATGCCCGGCGTGCTGCGTGCGGTCTGGACTTCGTTGATATCGGCCAGACCGACCGCGTCGATCTCATCGTTCTGCAGAGCGGGCAATCGAGCGGCGCTGTCGAGCACGCTGAATGTGATCGTGTCGAGTTTGGGCGTCGCACCCCACCAGTTGGGATTGCGTCCCAGGACGATACGACCCTGTCCGCGGTCGACCGACTGCACGATGAATGGGCCTGCGGACGGCCCGGGTCCGTCGACCAGGCTCTTGTTGAACGCTTCCGGGCTGCTGGTCACCGACTTCGGGTAGAGGAACGAGTTCCCCGCGAACTGTCCGCGCCATTCGGCGTAATGCTGCTTGAACGTGATGACGGCCTGCCGATCGTCGACACCGCGCTCGACCTTTTCGACCCTGTCGAAACCATTGGCGTTGGCGATCAGGTAGGTCTTGTCCGCGCCGCTCTGCGCATTCGCCTGGGAGGCGATGTCTTCCCAGGTGACCGGCGTGCCGTCCGACCACACCGCTTTCGGGTTGATCGTGTACGTCACGACCTGTTGCGGTTCGGTCGAGGTCAGCGAGACGTCGGTGAAGTAGTCGGTGTTCACCGAGAGTTCGGCGCTGGCATCGGTCGCGAAGGCCCGCGGCATTGTCGGGCGCAGGATCCCCGCGACCTCGGCATCGTTGCCGTCGATATGTTGCGCATTCCAGTTCTGCGGCAGCGCGCTGGTCGCCAACCGCAGATTTCCGCCGTCACGCAGCTCACTGACATCCTTGGGATTGATGTCATTGGTGGTGCCGAGCGCTGCCTCGCCGGTCGGCGAAGGGGTATCGCCCGAGCCACACCCGGTGGCGATCAGTCCGACGATGACCAGTGGAATCGCCAGCCGGGTGGTCATTGAACGAATCCGCATGGTTCGCTCCTTTCCGAGTCTTCGCTGCACGAGCTGGACGTCTGGCTACTTGACGAATCCGACCTTGGTGTAGTCGTAGGACGCCAGTCCAGGCGCACCGTAGTTCGCGAGGGTCTCCCGCGCCGCGACCGTACCCGCGGATTGCACGATGGGCAGGGAGAAGCCTTCCTCGAAGATCATTCGATCGGCCTTGTTCGCGAGTTCGATCGCCTTCTCCGGGTCGAGTTCGGCGATGACTTCCTTGATCAGGGCATTCAGTTCGGGCGAACCGATACGGCCCTTGTTGCTCAGCGGGTTCGCCGGGTCGTAGGCGTAGATCTGCGGGAGCGCGCCGAGCGGGAAAATGCTCTTCGACCAGACGAACTGAGCGATATCGAAATTGCCGGGATCGATCACGTCGGTGAAAAGGCCGTTGCCCGGGTAGGTTTCGATGATCAGTTTCACGCCGATCGCGGCGAGGTTCTGCTGCGCGATCTGTGCCATCTGCGTCCAGGTGTCGGCCTGGTACATCACATCGCGGATCTCGAGCTTGCGGCCGTCCTTCTCCCGGATATCACCGTTCAGTTTCCAGCCGAGCTCGTCGAGCATGCGCGCGGCCTCGGCGGGGTCGTAGGCCACCGATTGCGCGTTGTCCTGATAACCCTTCTGCCCGACGAGGAACAGATGGTTGTTCAGTGGCTTCGGGTCGCTGACGATGCCCTGCTGGGTGGCGGTGGCGATGGCCTGACGGTCGATACCCTTGGAGATCGCGATCCGCAATTTCGGGTCTTCGAGGATCGAGCCGGGCGCGCCGTTGAACGTGAAGTGCGAGAACCGGTTGGCCGGCGCCCGCCGCACCTTGATGCCGGGAGCTCCCGTCGCGGTGGTGACCTCGTCGATGCCACTGAGCCCGGTGACATCGAGTTCGTTGTTCTGCAGCGCGTTCAACCGCGCCTCGTTGGCGAGGACGCTGTAGGTGACGGTGTCCAGTTTGGGAGTGTCACCCCACCATTTCGGATTGCGGCTCAGCACGATCCGCTGCTGGGCCCGATCGATCGAGGAGATGAGGAAGGGGCCGGACGACAACGGCATCTCGTTGCGGTACATGTCCTCGAACGCCTGCGGCGTCTCGGTCAGTTGCCGGGGATACAGCGGATTGAACAGGCCCTTCCACTCCGCGTAGTGCTCGGCGAAGGTGACGATCGCCTGGCGATCGTCGACACCACGCTCCACCTTCTCGACGCTGCTGTACCCCTGGCTGGCCGCGATCTTGAAAGCCGGATCGCGCCCGCTCAGCGCACTCGCCTGGGAGCGGAGGTCTTCCCAGGTGATCGGCGAACCATCCGACCAGACGGCCTTCGGATTGATCGTGTAGACGATCTGCTGGGGATTCGTGTTGGTGAGCTGAACGTCGGTGTAGTAGTTGTGATCGATCGTGAGGTTGCCCGCGGCGTCGGAGTTGATCGAGCCCGGCAACGCCCAACCGGTGAGGTCGCTGACTTCGCCGTCGGAATCGACATGCATGCTGTTGAAGGTCGCGGGAAAGCTGGTCAGCGCCAGCCGCAGGTTGCCGCCGTCGCGGAGCCCGTCGCGCTCGACCGGGTTGATGTCGTTGACCGCGCCGATCGAACTCGACCCCGACTCGACACTGGTGTCGGAGGTGCACCCACCGAGAATCAACGCCAACGCGACGACCGGTACGGCGACTCGGAATCCGGCTCGGCGGAGCCGGGAAGCGTAAGTGGTAGGGGTCATTTCGGTGATCCGATCTTCACGGGGTCGAACGTTGTCGAACCGGGGGTGCCGTCGCAGTCCGGTGGTTCTCATGGCGCCTCCTGGCTCAACCGCTGACGACGGGTTCCGGTACGGCCGCGATCAGCGAGCGGGTGTATTCGTGCTGAGGATTCGCGAAGATCTGCTCGGCGGGGCCGGATTCGACGATCTTGCCGCGCAACATCACCGCGATGTCGTGGGCGAGGTTGCGGACCACCGAAAGGTCGTGGGAGACGAACAGGTAGGACAGGCCGCGTTCGGCCTGCAGGTCGCGCAGCAGGTTCAGCACGCCGGCCTGGATGGACACGTCGAGGGAGGAGACGGGTTCGTCCAGGACGAGCAGTTCGGGGTCGAGGGCGAGGGCGCGGGCGATGCTGATGCGCTGCTTCTGGCCGCCGGAGAAATCGGCGGGGTAGCGCTCGGCGTGTTCGGGGCGCAGGCCGACCTGTCGCAGGAGTTCCGGCACGCGCCGGTTGACCTCCTCGTGCGAGCGGCCGTCGATGCGCAGCGGTTCGGCGAGCGCGTCGAAGATCGGCAGGCGCGGGTCGAGGGAGGCGCTGGGATCCTGGAAGACGATCTGCATCTTGCGGCGGATCTCGCGGGTGCGGGCCTTGGTGAGGGTGGCGACATCGGTGCCGAGCACCTCGATGGTGCCCGACTGCGGGCGCACCAGGTCCATGATCTGGCTCAGCGTGGTCGACTTGCCCGACCCCGATTCGCCGACCAGTGCCAGCGTGCGCCCGGCGCGGACGGTGAAACTGATGCCATCGACGGCGCGGACCTCACCAGTCTTACGGCGCAGCACCACCCCGGAGGTGAGCGGGAAGGTCTTCACCAGGTCGGTGACCCGCAGCACCACCTCCGAGTCGACGACGTCCGGTTTCGGCGGCTCCGTGATCTCCCTGCGGTAGGCCTCGAACAGCTGCGCGGTGCCGACCTCGGCGGTGCGGATGCAGGCCACCGCGTGCCGGGGCGCGACCTTCTCCAACGGCGGCTCCGCGGCGGTGCAGTCGTCGATCGAGATCGGGCAGCGGGGGGCGAACGAGCAGCCGCGTGGCAGCGCGTGCATGGCCGGTGGCGCGCCGACGATCGGGATGAGCGGGCTGCGCGCCGGACCGTCCATACGGGGGATGGAACCGAGCAGGCCGACCGTGTACGGCATCCGCGGCGCGGTGAAGAGCTCGGCGACCGGGGCGGTTTCGACGACCTTGCCCGCGTACATCACCGCGACCCGGTCGGCCACGGTGGCCGCGATCCCCATGTCGTGGGTGATCATGATGACCCCGGCGCCGGTGATGTCACGTGCCTTGCGCAACAGGTCGAGGATCTGGCGCTGCACCGTCACATCGAGGGCGGTGGTCGGCTCGTCGCAGATGATCAGCGCCGGATCGTTGGCGATGGCCATCGCGATCACCACCCGCTGGCGCATGCCGCCGGAGAACTCGTGCGGGAAGTTCCGCGCGCGCACCCGCGCATCGGGGATGCCGACGAGTTCCAGCAGGTCGATCGCGCGTTCGCCGGCCTCCTTGCGGCTCATCGAGCCGTGCGCGAGCAGGGCCTCGGCCACCTGGTCGCCCACCCGGTACACCGGGGTCAGTGCGGAGAGCGGGTCCTGGAACACCATGCTGATCGAGGAGCCACGCAGCTTCGACATCTGCTTGTCGCCGAGGCCGAGCAGTTCGCGGCCACGCAGCCGGATCGAACCCTGCACGCGCGCCTGTTCGGGCAGCAGGCCGATCACGGCGAGTGAGGACACGGACTTGCCGGAACCGGATTCGCCGACGATGGCGAGCACTTCGCCGTCGGCGACGGTGTAGTTCACCCCGCGCACCGCCTCGACGCGGCCCTCTTCGCCGGGGAAGGAGACGCGCAGGTCGGTGACCTCGAGCAGCGGCGCGGTCGACGTTGTCATCGCTTCTCGGCTTTCTTCAGCTCCACCTTCGCCGCGTCCTTCTGCTCGGCGACCTCCTTGCGCGCCTTGCGAGCACCGCGCGCACCGGGATCGAAGGCGTCGCGGAGTCCGTCGCCGACCAGGTTGGCGCACAACACGATCGTGATCAGCAGGCCACCGGCGAACAGGAACAGCCACGGGTAGGTGAGTGCCGACTTGGTGCCCGCCGCGATCAGCGAACCCAGCGACACGTCGGGCGGCTGCACGCCGAAACCGAGGAAGCTCAAACCGGTTTCGGCGCTGATGGCGGCGCCGACGGCGAGGGTGGTGTCGATGATCAGGATGGAGGCGATGTTCGGGAGGATGTGGCTGATGATCACCTTGTGCGTCGGCGCGCCCATATACCGCGCGGCGCGGACGAATTCGCGATCACGCAGGCTCAGGGTCAGGCCGCGGATGATGCGGGCGGCGATCATCCAGCCGAACACGCTGAGCAGCACGATCAGGATCACGATCGACCCCGAGCCCTTGGTGCGCGGTGCGAACAGCGCGATGATGATGAAGGCGGGCACGACCAGCAGCAGGTCGACGAGCCACATGATCGCCCGGTCGGTCCAGCCGCCGAGCAGCCCGGCCAGCGCCCCGGCGGTGGAGGCGATGACGCTGGCGAAGATCGCCACGCAGAAGCCGATGATCAGCGATTTCTGCAGGCCGCGCATGGTCTGCGCGAGCACGTCCTGACCGATCTGGGTGGTGCCGAACGGATGCTCGGCGCTCGGCGGCTTCAGCAGCGCCTTGTAGTCCATCTGCTGGTAGTCCCACGGCAGCAGCGGCGGCACCGCGAAGCTGGCGATCAGCAGCAGGAGCAGGACTACCGCGCCGACCACGGCGGGCTTGTTGCGCAGGAAGCGCCGCCAGACCAGCTTGCCGCGCCCGGCCGCGGCGGTCTCCGGCGCGCCGACGGCGATCAGTTCGGTTTCGGTCATGAGACACGCACCCTCGGGTCGAGAAATGCCAGGACGATGTCGGAGAGCAGACCCGAGACCAGCACCACCAGACCGGAGAACGTCGCCACCGTGACGACGATGTAGAGGTCCTGGGCGTTGATCGCGTCGACGAACCACTCGCCGACGCCGTGCCAGCCGAAGATCTTCTCGACGAAGGTCGCGCCGGTGATCAGGCCACCGAGGCTGTAGGCGAACATGGTCGCCATCGGGATGAGCGCCGTGCGCAGGCCGTGTTTGTACAGGGCGCGACGGTGGCTGAGGCCCTTCGACCTGGCGGTGCGGATGAAATCGCTCTGCAGCACATCGAGCATGGCGTTGCGCTGGTAACGGCTGTAGCCCGCCGCGGCGCCGAGCACCAGCACCAGCGTCGGCAGCACGAGATGCTGTGCGCGGTCGACCATCTGATTCCAGAAACCGACGACCTGATTGGCCGAGGTCTCGCCGGTATAGAGGAAGATCTGCGTGCCGGTGGCGGTATTGACCTGCAGCGCACCGTATTTCAGCAACGTGGCCAGCAGGAACACCGGTGTCGAGATGATCAGCAGGGACAGGATCGTCGTGAAATAGTCACTGAATCTGTACTGCCGGATGGCCCCCGCCGCGCCGATCAGCACCCCGAGCACGGTACCGAGCACCGAACCGAGGATCAGCAGCCGCAGACTCACCGAGACCCGACGGCCCAATTCCTCACTCACCGGCTGCCCGGACAGCGTGGTCCCGAAATCCCCTTGCACGACGCCGCCGAGCCAGGTGAGATAGCGCTGTGGGACCGGCTCGTCCAGGTGCAGTTCTTCGGCCTTCGCGTCGATCACCGACTGCGGCGGACGTGGATTGCGCTGCTCGAGGCTGTCGAGCGGACGGAACGTGAGCGAAGCCAGGCTGAACGTGAGGAACGAAGCCAGCAGCAGGAGCACGACGTAGTTGAGCGCGCGCCGCAACAAGAAGCCGGTCATCAGTCCCCTCTGGATCGGGTATTCAGGCCCTGATCATAAGGACAGTCCGGCGTCGGCGTGTGGCGACGTGCGGCAGGATGGAACGGATGACGCCCGTGCACCCGAAACCGCAGCTGGTCGCCACCGATGTCGATGGCACCTTGATCGACGACGTGGACAAGGTATCGGCCCGTACCAAGGCCGCCGTCGCCGCGCTCGTCGCCGACGGCGCCACCTTCGTGCTCGCCACCGGCAGGCCGCCGCGCTGGATCGAGCCGGTCGTCAGCGAACTCGGGTTCGCGCCGCTCGCGGTGTGTGGCAACGGCGCGGTCATCTATGACAGCGCCAACGATCGCGTGCTGTCCAGCCACACCCTCGACGTCGACACCCTCGCCTGGCTGGCCGAACTCGCCGAACGCGCGCTACCCGGCTGCGGGCTGGCGACCGAGCGCGTCGGCGCGAGCGCGCACGACGCGGCCACCCCGCAGTTCGTCAGCTCGCCCACCTACGAGCACGCCTGGCTCAATCCCGACGACACCGTCGTCTCGCATGCCGAGGTGATCGACGCGCCCGCGATCAAGATGCTGGTCCGGCTCAGTTCGGCCCGCAGCTCCGAGATGCGCGCCGCGCTGGCCCCGCTGATCGGCGATCGCGCCGAGATCACCTATTCCACCGAGAACGGGCTGATCGAGCTGGCCGTGCCGCGGGTGACCAAGGCGTCGGGGCTGGCCGAGGTGGCGCGCCGGGTGGGGGTCGAGGAGTCGGCGATCGTCGCGTTCGGCGACATGCCCAACGATGTGCCGATGCTGAGCATGGCCGGGCACGGGGTGGCGATGGGGAACGCGCACCCGGAGGCGCGGGCCGCGGCCGACGAGGTCACCGGGCGCAATGTCGACGACGGTGTGGCCATGGTGCTCGAGCGCTGGTGGGGCTGAGCGGAACGAACAACGGCCGGTGCCCTCGTGCGGAGGGGCACCGGCCGTTCTTCGCCTGACCGGGTGTCAGCCGGCCGGGGCGGGTTCCGCGGCGACCGGCGGTTGCGCCGGAGCCGGTTCGACGGGAGCGGCCTGCGGTTCGGCGGGCGCCTGCGGCGCGGCCGGAGCCGGCGCGGCGGGAGTCGCGGGCACCGTCGACTTGGGTGCCGTGGTGGCGGGCGCCTGCTCCGGCTTGCCGTTCATCCCCTCCATCTCGGCCTTGTACGTCTCGTTGTAGGTCTTCCAGAACGTGGTGACGATGCCGGTGAGCTCGTTGAGCACCAGCGAACCGTGCTGGAAGTCGGTGCGCAGACCGTCCGGCACGAGGTAGGCGCTGCCGGTCGGCAGGCCGAGCACGCCCGCGTCGCCGCCCAGGCTCAGGTAGCGATCCAGGATCGCGCCGACCACCTCGAAGACCTGGCCGTTCTCTCCCGAGAACACATAGCCGTTGGCGAACTTCGCGTACTGGCGGCCCTCGGCGCCCGAGATCAGGTCCGATTGCGGTGCGCCGAGCGGGCCGTCGACACCGCCGCGGCTCACCCAGTGCCTGGCGATCTCGTTCTCACCGGAGAGGCCGAG
Organism: Nocardia neocaledoniensis; assembly: GCF_029868625.1. Lineage (GTDB taxonomy): Bacteria > Actinomycetota > Actinomycetes > Mycobacteriales > Mycobacteriaceae > Nocardia > Nocardia neocaledoniensis_A. Next base: position 50,563 of record NZ_JARWOJ010000188.1, read on the forward strand.
CAGCTTGTCGACCAGCGCGCCCAGCTCCGCCATGTTGCCCTGTGGCGCGCGGGCCTGCTGGCTCGGCGGCCGAACCGGCGTCGCGGGGGAGGAGTAGGTGCCCGCGTTGCCCGCGGCGATGGCGCGGATGCGGTCCATCAGCGAGTAGGCGGCGTCGCCGGGGCAGTCGGTGTTGCCGACATCGCGGTGCGCGAACACCACCGGCAGGTCGACGGCCTCGTCCTGGGCATAGGGCGTGAACTCGGTGCCCTCGGAGTACATCGTGGTGTGGCCCTTGGGATCGAGCCCGGCCACCTTCGACCGCCAGCCGATGAACTTGCCGATCGCCTCGATCGACTCCTCGCTCGGCGTCTCCGTCTCGTAGTTGCCCATCAGCGCGACCCCGGCGGTGTTCTCGTTGAAGCCACCGGCGTGAGCGCCCTGCACGGCGCGGTCGAGACCGCCGTAGCGGCCCTCGAAGATCTGGCCGTACTGGTCGACCAGGGCGTTGTAGCCCATGTCGCACCAGCCGAGGGTTTCGGCGTGATAGGCGTAGATCGCGCGGACGATGCCCGCCGACTCGGCGCGGCTGTAGTCGTTGCGACCGGCCGTGTGGTGCACGGTGATGCCACCGAGCCCGTCGTCGTAGGTGGGCTCCTCGCAGCGGATCGACTCGTCGGCACCCCACTGCGCGCGGGTGATCACCTTCGGGCCGCCGCCGGGCAGCGCCGCGGCGACATCGTTGAGCGCGGCGTCGATGGCGACCCGGCCCGGGTTGATCAGGACGGCCTTGAGCGCCGCCTCGGTGATGTGCGCGGGGTCGCCGTGATCGGGGGCCGCCGTCGGCTTGCGGGTCACCAGCATCTGCACGGCGGTGGTCTCGCCGACGTAGATCGGTTCGGTGCCGGTGGGCGCGTCGGCCGGGGCGTGATCGGTGGCCCTGGTGTCGACCGGATCGGCGTTGTACCAGGGACCCCAGTTGCCGTCCGCCTGCTTGGCGCGCAGCTTGGTGGTGGTGTTCACCATGTCGCGCGCGGTGAGCGCGACCATGCTGAACGGCGTTTCCTGGGAGAGCTCCTTGACCTGGGCGCCGGCCGGCGCGAAGAGGGCGGGGGCGCCCGCCGCGGGGGGGAGGAGGCATGGGCCGTAGGGTTAAACCCCCGGGGGGGGGGGGGGACCCCCCAGGGCCCATTGCCGGGGGCCTGAAATAATACCCCCAACCCCCGGCCGGGCCGCAGTTGGCGTAGGCCCCCAA
>NZ_JARWOJ010000189.1 GCF_029868625.1 Nocardia neocaledoniensis
TGTTCGCGCTCCTGGATCATCCGATCCATGGCGGCGGTACCGTCGTGTTCCACGCCGCGGGCGCGGGTGACACCGGTGTAGTACAGGATGGGGTGGGTGGTGGTGGTCTTTGCCGCGTGGATGTGAGCGGCGCTGCCCCCCGGGCGGGGGCCCCCCCCCCCCCCCCGCGTGGGCGGGGGGGGGGGGGGGGGGGGCTCCTCCGCCGCCGCAGTAGGTGACCGGCGCGGTTTCCGCGTCGAGGAGACCTGCGGTGGCGAACAGGGTCCGAAGCTCGGCGGTGGGCCGCAGGCTGCCGGTCTGCGGATCGCGGATGCGGTCGATGGGGATGTTGATGCTCGTGGGAATGTGGCCGCGGCGCGCGAAGACCGCGGTCTCACCACGGTAGGCGGCCGGGTCGACGACCGCGACGAGGACGGTGCCGTCGTCATCGATGGCGGCCTGCACCTCGGCGGTGGACCGGAGCAGAGCCGGTCGCCGGCGCGGGGTGAAGGTGGCCGGGGTCGGCGGTATCGGGTTACTCGCAACGTCGCAGCCGGCGGCCCGCCAGGCGGCGAGTCCGCCATCGAGGGTCGAGACGTCGTCGAAGCCCTCCAAGCGCAACTGCCACCAGAAACGGGTGGCCCACATGCCGTCGTGCCGGTCGTAGACGACCACGCGCACTCCGTCGCGGATGCCGAGGGTGCCCGCCGCCGCGGCGAAACGCGCCGAATCCGGAGCGGTGACGGGGTGCTCGGCCGTGGGGTCGGCGAAATCGGTCAGCAGGTCCGCGAAGACCGCGCCCGGGATCTGCGCGGTGGTGTAGGCGTGGCGGCCGGGCTCGAGCGTGAAGGTTCCGTCGTCGTGCACGGTGAACTGGGTGCTCGCGTCGACGACGAGCAGGTCCGGGTCACCCAGATGGTCCCGGAGCCAGGAGACGGACACCGTGGGCGAGATGGCGTGCCCCATGTGGACCTCCGATTGCGCTGGTATGCGGGACATCTCGACGTTAGTGACCGTCATCTGGTGATCGCCAGCGCATCGATCGCCGTGAATGTAATCCTGGCGGATTTGAACCAGCCGTTCTAGTTGGCTTTACGTTCGAGATGACATGGATGAACCCGGTGGTTAGCATCGAGGTATGAAGCACGTTGTTGTCGCGGGTGGTACCGACGGCCTCGGGCGGGCGACGGCCCTCGATCGCCTGGCCAAGGGCGACTCCGTCGTCGTCATCGGACGGAACCCGGCGCGGGGCACAGAGTTTCTGACGGCCGCCGAACGGCTCGGTGCTGGTTCCCGTGCGCACTTCGTCGCCGCCGACCTCAGCTCGATCGCCGCCACCCGCGCGGTGATCGCGGAGGTCCGTGCGCGGGTCACCAGCCTCGACGCGCTCGTGCTGTGCGCGCGGCACTACCGGTCCGAACGACTGGTGACCACGGAGGGATTCGAATACACCTTCGCCCTGTTCTACCTGAGCCGGTTCGTGCTCGGCTACGAGCTGCTCGACCTCCTCTCGGCCGCGCCACGACCACTGATCCTCAACGTGGCGGGCCCCGGCAGCGGAACGAGTGAGATCCGGTGGGGCGACCTGGGTCACGCGAACGGGTACCACGGCCTGCGGGCGTTGTCGCAGGGCGGTCAGCTCAACGATCTGCTCGGGATCGAGTTCGTGCGCCGTGCGCCGGCCCGGGTGCGGTACGTGCTGCTGCACCCCGGTGTGGTCGACACCGGATTGTCCGGTGACTACGACCCCGAGATGGCGGCGAAAGTCGAAGCGATGCGGGAGGGTGCTCAATCAGTGAGGGAGGCGGTCGTCCCGATCCTCGACATCCTGGACGACCCGCCGGCCGCGCCGCTGACCGCGATCGTGCGGGGCAGGCCCCTCGACGTCCGAGGGCCTGCCTTCGACCCCGTCGCGGCGGCCAGGCTGTTCGACGAGACGGCGAGCCTGCTCGCGGACTTCCACCCGCGCCTGCCCGCCGTCGCCGTCGCGACCTGAGTTGGAACCGCGCGCGGAATTCCGCCGAGTCGCACCGGCGCGTCCGTGAGCGCATATGGCGTTGCGCCGCGAATTCGGCGGCGGGTGATTCGGTCTGCGCGTAATCGACGGTGCGAGTATTCGATTCGAGATCATGATCCGCAAGAGATACGATCATGTGAATCGTATGTCGAGCGTCACTGTGAATGTTGCTGTGCCGCTGGTATTTTGACAACAGGGAGGAATTCTTTCGCGGTTGTCGACGGCGTGGCCGTGAAAGCTCGGCTTGCTGCACCAGGGAGACCTCATGACCGATCATCCTGTGCCCTGTTCGGACGGCTTTCCGCCGCCGAGCGTAGTGAACTCTGTGGCGGGACGCCAGGAAATCATGTCGATCGGCACGGCCCGGAATTCCGGATGTGCCGCCAGAACCAGATGTGATCGCACGGAGCGCACGTGGTGTGAACGGCGCGACGCCCGCCTCACCCACACGATCGATTACCTGTCCGGTGTCGATCCCGCCGAGGCCCGCATCCGATTCGGAGACGCCGACACCCTGTGCGGCGGCGTGCAGAGCATGCTGTTCGTGCATTGCGGGATGCTGGATCGCGAAACCATCGTCCGGCGCTCGGAACTGGTGCTCGACAGCGCGGACGGGCAGCCCGACGCGGGCTGCCTGTGGCTGGCCCTGCTGGCACTGGTCTACGCCGACCGCTGCGCCGAGGCCGCCGCCTACTGCACGCGGATGCTGTCGGCGGACCGGCGCGCGTTGTCACCGCGTGTCGTCGAGTCGCTCGTGTTGATCCGCGCCAGGATCGACGCCCAATCCGGCAGGCCGACGGCGGCGATCGAGGCAATGGGCACGCTGGTGCGTCGCGGCGTGTCGCCCTCGCTGCGTGGGATGGCGCTGGCCTGGCTGGTGGAGGCGCTGGTGCAGGTGGGTGACCTGCGCGGCGCCCGGTGTCTGTTCGAGGACCGGATGAGCTCGGTGGAGGCCGTGCCCGACCGCGCGCACGTCCTCGCCGCTCGCGGCGCGTTGCATCGTGCCGAAGGAGACCTCGAACGCAGTCTCGCGGACTACCTGGCCTGCGGAAAGATGCTCACCGCGCGGAATGTCGCCAACCCGGCGATCGTGCCGTGGCGCTCGCGCGCCGCACTGGTCGCCACCGCGCTCGGGCGCTGCGACCTGGCGGCAGCACTGGCCGACGACGAACTCGCGGCCGCCCGTCGGTGGGGTTCACCCGGCGCTGTCGGGCGGGCATTGCACGCCGTCGCCATGGCACGCCGAGACGGCGGTTCGGTCGCCACGCTCGAACGAGCGGTGGAACTGCTCGAGCTTGCCGAGGCGCGGTACGAATTGATGGGTGCCCTCTGCGACCTCGGACAGTTGCACGCGGTGGAAGGCGATGTGGCTCGGTCCCGCTGGGCCGTGGCGGCCGCCACCGAGCTGGCGGTCGCGGCGGGCAGCAGACCGGTGTTGCAGCGTGCGGGATCGGTGCTCGGCACTCTGGACAACCAGCATCGCGAGACCGGGCTGACCAGACAGGAACGCAAGATCGCCGGTTTGGCATTGCGCGGGCTCACCAACAAGGACATCGCCGAAGAACTGTTCCTCACGGTGCGAACGGTCGAGTTCCATCTGTCGAATGTGTATCGCAAGCTCGGTATCCCGGGCCGGCGGCAACTGGCGGGGGTGATGAATTCGCGGGAGTGCGCGTGACATAGTTTCCCGGTGGTGCCATTTCTCGGACGGTAGTCGTGTTTTCACACGACTGCCGTCCTTCGCGTGTTTCCGGGAGACCGAATTCGAAGTCCCGGTGGTGATCCTGTGGTTGCCCCGGGGATAACCTACGGGTCGACCGTAGAGTCTTTCCACGGCCCTTGAACCGCCGCCGAATCCTGTGCGAGATTTCTCGTGATCGGTGAGCAGCGTTGTCGCCGAATAATTCTCGAATTTCGGCGAGAGGAATCGATATGCCTGCCAACCCGTCCCGCGCGGAACTGGTCGAGCGTGCCGCGAAACTGGCGCCGCTGCTGCGTTCGCGAGCCCGGTGGATCGACGAGAACCGCCGCCTGCCCGACGATGTCATCGAGGCGATCGAAGAATCCGGCCTGCTGAACATGCAGGTGCCCGCGCAGTACGGCGGATACGAATCCAGGACTCGCGATTTCGTCGATGTGCTCGCCGAGGTCGCCCGTGGCAACACCTCGGTCGCGTTCTGCCTGTCGATCTACGCCTCGCTGACCTGGATGACGGCGCTGTGGCCCGACGCGGCGCTCGACGAGGTGTTCGCGACGCCGAACGTGCGGATCTCGGGAACCACCGCGCCCACCGGCACGGCGACCAAGGTCGACGGTGGCTGGCTCCTCAACGGTACGTGGCGCTTCAACAGCGGGGTGCTGCACGCGCATTGGAAAGTCACCGTGGCTCTGCCGACCGATGCCGGCGCCGCGCCGGTGCCGATCTTCGCGCTGGTGCCGACGGGCGATCTCCGCCTCGTCGACGACTGGTACACGTCCGGGCTGGAAGGCTCCGGCAGCGTCTCGACGGTGGCCGAAAACGTCTTCGTGCCCGAGCACCGCGTCATCACCGGCGAGGACTTCTATCAGAACCGCTCCAAGTCGGCGGTGAACGCGCTCAAGCCGCAGTACGCGGCACCGGTGCTGGTGCCGGTCACCGCGATTCAGACCGGGCAGCTGGTCGGCGCGGCGCGGGCGGCGCTGTCGGCCTTCGTCGAGCGGCTGCCCGGCAGGCCGATCACCTACACCGACTATCCGAGTCAGCTCGAGGCCCCCGTCACGCATCTGCAGGTGGGCGAGGCCGCGCTGCTGATCGAAGACGCCGAGGCGCGGGCGCGCACCTTCGCCGAGGTGATCGATGCGAAGGCCGAGGCGAACGAGGAGTGGGCCGAGCAGGAGCGAGTCTGGTCGCGGGTGCAGATCGGCTGGGTGGCCCATCAGTCGAAGGCCGCGGTGGAGATCCTGGCCCAAGCCAGCGGCGGCTCCTCGATCCAGCGCGACGTCCCGATCGCGCGGTTGCAGCGCGACATCCACGCGACCTCGCTCCACGCCATGATCACGCCCAGCGTGAACATCGAGCTGTACGGCCGTTCGCTCGTCGGACTGCCGCCCAACACCGTCTACCTGTGACCGTGCCGCAGCGACAGGGAGCCGGAACAATGCGCAAAGTACTCATCGCCAACCGTGGCGAGATCGCCGTCCGCGTCGTGCGCGCGTGCCGCGACGAAGGACTCACCGCTGTCGCGGTCTACGCCGATCCCGACCGCGACGCACCCCACGTCCGGCTGGCCGACGAGGCGTACGCCCTGGGCGGCGACACCCCGGCGACCAGTTATCTCGACCCGGCCAAGTTGCTCCGTGCCGCGGCCGCCGCCGGGGCCGACGCTGTCCACCCGGGATACGGATTCCTCTCCGAGGACGCCGATTTCGCACAGGCCGTGCTCGACGCCGGCCTCACCTGGATCGGCCCGCCGCCGTCGGCGATCCGCGCGCTCGGCGACAAGGTGTCGGCCCGGCACATCGCCGAAGCGGTCGGCGCTCCGCTCGTGCCGGGGACCCGGGATCCGATCGCGGGTGCCGCCGAAGCGGTGGCCTTCGCCGATCGGCACGGTCTGCCGATCGCGATCAAAGCCGCCCACGGTGGTGGTGGTCGTGGGCTCCGGGTGGTGCGCGACCGCGCCGAGATCGCCGAACTGTTCGACGCCGCCGTGCGCGAGGCCACCGCCGCCTTCGGTCGGGGAGAGTGCTTCGTCGAGCGATACCTCGAGCAGCCGCGACATGTGGAAACACAGTGCCTCGCGGACGCTTTCGGTCATGTCGTGGTGGTGTCGACGCGGGACTGCTCGTTGCAGCGCCGCCACCAGAAACTGGTGGAGGAGGCGCCCGCGCCGTTCCTCTCCGAGGCGCAGCGCGCCGAGCTGTACCGCGCGTCCAAGGCGATCCTGGCGCGGGCGGGCTATGTCGGCGCGGGCACCTGCGAGTTCCTGATCGGTCGCGACGGAACGCTGTCGTTCCTCGAGGTGAACACCCGGCTGCAGGTCGAACATCCCGTGAGCGAGGAAGTGACCGGCATCGATCTGGTTCGGGAGATGTTCCGGATCGCCCGCGGCGAAGCGCTCGGCTACGACGACCCGCCCGTGCGCGGACACGCCCTGGAGTTCCGGATCAACGCCGAGGACCCCGGGCGGGGGTTCCTGCCCGCGCCGGGCACGGTGACCGCGTTCGTCGCCCCCTCGGGACCCGGCGTCCGCGTGGACGCCGGGGTCGAGCAGGGGACTGTCATCGGTCCGGCCTGGGATTCGTTGCTGGCCAAGGTGATCGTCACCGGTGCCGACCGTGACCAGGCGGTGGCCAGGTCACGTCGCGTGCTCGCCGAACTCACCGTCGCCGGCCTCCCGACGACACTGCCGTTCCACCGCGCCGTGCTCGACGACCCCGCTTTCACGACCACGCCGTTCACCGTGCACACCCGCTGGATCGAGACCGAGTTCGACAACCGCATCGCGCCGCAGGACCAGGCAGGGGAGACGGCGACGGAACCCGCACGGGAGACGGTCGTCGTGGAGATCAGTGGCAGGCGGGTCGAGGTGTCGCTGCCCGCGCCCGACCGGATCGGCACCGGCGTCGCGCCTCGCCGGAGCGTGCGGGCGGCTCGGGGACCCGGGGCGCGCGGCGCGGTCGCGTCGGACGCGCTGGTCGCGCCGATGCAGGGCACGGTCGTGAAACTCGCTGTGGCAGAAGGTCAATGGGTCGACGCGGGCGAACTCGTCGCCGTGCTCGAGGCCATGAAGATGGAACAGCCGCTCACCGCGCACCGGGCGGGAATCGTGCGCGAACTGAGCGCCACCGTCGGTATGACGGTGAGCTCGGGCACCGCCCTGTGCCGGCTCGACGACTCCGGAAGTCATGCGGCATGAACGGGATTCAGGAGGAAACCATGGACACCGCGGTCATCGTGGCGGGTGCCGGACCGACCGGGCTGACCCTGGCCGGCGAACTACAGCTGGCGGGCGTCGACGTGATCGTCGTCGACCGGTTGCCGGCCCCTACCGGGGAATCCCGCGGCATCGGACTGACGCTGCGCACCACCGAAGTGCTCCACCAGCGCGGTCTGCTGAGCCGCTTCGGCTCGCCCGAGACCGGGTCGGCCGGGCATTTCGGCGGGATCCCCCTCGACCTCTCCGTGCTCGGCGCGCCCCTGGAGGCGCCGCGGACGGTGCCGCAGTCGACGACGGAGCGGGTGCTGGCTGGCTGGGCACGGGAGCTCGGCGCCGAGATCCGCCGCGGGCACGAGGTCGTCGGGCTCGACAGCGACGCCGAGGGCGTCACCGTGCGCTTCGACGGACACGCGCCGCTGCGGGCCGGCTACCTCGTCGGCGCTGACGGGGGCCGCAGCGTGGTCCGCAAGGCGGCCGGGTTCGACTTTCCCGGCAGCCCGGCCACCACCGAACTGTTGCTCGCCGACGTGCGCGGCGTGGAGATCGCGCCGCGGATGATCGGCCAGCAGGTGGCGGGCGGCATGGTGATCAGCGCCAGGCTCCCGGACGGCACGCATCGCGTCATCGTCGGTGAACGTGGTGCCGCACCCCGGCGCCGCAGCGGCCCGCCGGAGTTCGCCGAGGTGGCCGACGTGTGGAAGCGCCTGACCGATGTCGACATCTCGCACGCGGAACCGGTGTGGGTGAGCGCCTTCGGAGACGCCGCACGACTGGTCACCGAATACCGGCGCGGCCGGGTCCTGCTGGCCGGTGACGCCGCGCACGTACACCTGCCCGCGGGCGGACAGGGCATGAACACCGGCATCCAGGACGCGGTGAACCTCGGCTGGAAGCTGGCGGCCGTGGTCCGTGGCACGGCACCGGCCACCCTGCTCGACACCTATCACGCGGAGCGCTACCCGGTGGGCGAGCGGCTACTGGCCAACACCAAGGCACAGAGCCTGTTCCTGCTCGGCGGCGAGGAGGTCGGGCCACTCCGCGACGTGCTGCGCGAACTCGTCGCGTATCCGGAGGTGGAACGCCACCTCGCCGCCCGGGTCACCGGCCTGGACATCCGCTACGACATGGGCGGTGGCTCACATCCGCTGCTGGGCGCACGGCTGCCGCGGCGCGCGCTCGTGCGCGGCGGGCACGACACCGACACGGCCGCGCTGCTGCGGTCCGGTCGCGGTGTCCTGCTCGACCTCACCGACAATCCGGCGCTGCGCCGCCGGGCGCAGCCCTGGATCGACCGCATCGACGTGGTCACCGCCACCCCCACCGAACCCATCGACGCCGCCCGCACCACGGCGGTGCTGGTACGGCCCGACGGCCATGTCGCCTGGGTCGCTCCCGGCAGCAACGACGATCTGCCGACCGCCCTGGACCGCTGGTTCGGGCCGGGTCGGTGAAGACCACAGAGAAGGGTAAGTCAATGTTCAGCACACTGATCGTGGCCCGCATGGACCTCGCGTCCGCGGGCGATGTCGCCGGATTGTTCCGGGACTTCGACACCACCGAGATGCCCCACCGGATGGGAACTCGCCGCCGCCAGCTCTTCCACTACCGCGGCCTGTACTTCCACCTGCAGGACTTCGACACCGACGACGGCGGCACCCGGATCGAGGACGCCAAGACCGACGATCGCTTCGTCCGGATCAGCCAGGACCTGAAGCCGTTCATCGAGGCGTACGACCCGAAGACCTGGCGTTCCCCGGCGGACGCGATGGCGCACCGCTTCTACGACTGGAACGCGCGATGAGCGCCCGGGAACGCCGGGTGGTGATCACCGGGATCGGCGTCACCGCGCCGGGCGGGGTGGGAACCAAGAGCTTCTGGGATCTGATCTCCAACGGCCGCACCGCGACCGGCCGCATCTCGCTGTTCGATCCGGCGCCGTTCCGCTCCCAGGTCGCCGCCGAGATCGACTTCGACCCCGAGTTGCACGGCCTGACCCCGCAGGAGATCCGGCGGATGGACCGGGCGGCGCAGCTGGCGGTGGTCAGTGCCCGCGAGGCGGTCACCGACAGCGGGCTCGAGTTCGACGACATCGATCCGTTCCGGACCGGTGTCACCATCGGCAGCGCGGTCGGCGCGACGATGGGGCTCGACCAGGAATACCGCACCGTCAGCGACGGTGGCCGGCTGGAACTGGTCGACCACGCCTACGCGGTGCCGCACCTCTACAACTATTTCGTCCCCAGCTCGTTCGCGACCGAAGTGGCCTGGGCCGTGGGCGCGCAGGGACCCTCGACGGTGGTCTCCACCGGTTGCACCTCCGGCCTGGACGCGGTCGGTTACGCCGCGGAGGTATTGCGGGAGGGTGGCGCCGACGTGATGATCGCGGGCGCCACGGACGCGCCGATCAGCCCGATCACCGTGGCCTGCTTCGATGCGATCAAGGCGACGACCCCGCGCAACGACGACCCCGAACACGCCTCACGCCCGTTCGACGCCAGTCGCAACGGGTTCGTGCTCGGCGAGGGTGCCGCGGTCTTCGTCCTCGAGGAACTCGAGAGCGCACGCCGGCGTGGCGCCAAGATCTACGCCGAACTGGCCGGCCACGCCACTCGGTCCAACGCGTTCCACATGACGGGTCTGCGCCCGGACGGCAAGGAGATGGCCGAGGCGATCCGCACCGCGCTGGGTCAGGCGCGGATCGACGGCACCGAGGTCGACTACATCAACGCCCACGGTTCCGGCACCAAACAGAACGACCGGCACGAGACCGCCGCGGTCAAGCGCAGCCTGGGCGAGCATGCCTATCGCACGCCGATGAGCTCGATCAAGTCGATGGTCGGGCACTCGCTCGGGGCCATCGGTTCGATCGAGATCGCCGCGTCGGTGCTGGCATTGGTGAACGACGTGGTGCCGCCGACCGCGAACCTGCACAATCCCGATCCCGACTGCGATCTCGATTACGTCCCGCTGACCGCGCGCGACCACAAGGTCGACGTGGTGCTCTCGGTGGGCAGCGGGTTCGGCGGGTTCCAGAGCGCGGTCGTGCTCGCCGATCCGTTCCGGAGCGGGCGATGACAGCGGCGGTGGTGACCGGGCTCGGTGTCGCCGCGCCGACCGGTCTCGGTCTCGAGGAGTACTGGCGCACCACACTGGCCGGGCGCACTGGGATCCGCCGGGTCACCCGATTCGATCCCGCGTCCTATCCGGCCCAATTGGCCGGGGAGATCATCGGATTCGAGGCCGAGGAGCATCTGCCGGGCCGGCTGCTGCCGCAGACCGACCGGATGACCCGGCTGGCGCTGGTGAGCGCCGACTGGGCCTTCGCCGACGCCGGCGTGCGACCCGACGAACTGCCCGACTACACCGCGGGCGTGATCACCGCCAGCAGCTCGGGCGGCTTCGAGTTCGGGCAGAACGAACTCCGCGCGCTGTGGAGCAAAGGCGGCGAGTACGTGAGCGCCTATCAGTCCTTCGCCTGGTTCTACGCGGTCAACAGCGGACAGATCTCCATCCGCAACGGTCTGCGTGGTCCGAGCAGCGTGGTGGTCAGCGATCAGGCGGGCGGCTTGGACGCGGTCGCCCAGGCACGCAGGCAGATCCGGCGCGGCACGGCGCTGGTGGTCACCGGCGCGGTCGACGCCTCGATCTGCCCGTGGGGCTGGGTCGCGCAGCTGGCGGGCGGCGGACTGAGTACCGTCACCGACCCGCAGCGGGCCTACCTCCCGTTCGACGCGCAGGCGGGCGGCTACGTCCCCGGCGAGGGCGGCGCGCTGCTGGTCCTCGAGGATGCCGAACACGCCGAGCGTCGCGACGCACCGAAGATCTACGGTGAGATCGCCGGACACGCCGCGACGGTCGATCCACGCCCCGACGGACCGGGGGAGCCCGGGCTGCGCCGGGCGATCGAGCTCGCGCTGGCCGACGCCGGCCTCACCCCCGCCGAGATCGACGTCGTGTTCGCCGATGCCGCCGGTATCGCCGAGCTGGACCGGATCGAGGCCGACGCTCTCGTCGCGGTGTTCGGTGCGCGTGGCGTGCCGGTCACCGCGCCGAAAACCATGACGGGACGGCTCTATTCGGGAGCCGCGCCGCTCGACCTGGCCGCCGCCTTCCTGTCCATCCGCGACGGCGTGATTCCGCCGACCATCGGCACCGATCTCGCCGCGGAGTACCCGATCGATCTCGTCACCGCGAGCCGGCAGGCCACGGTGCGGACCGCGCTCGTGCTCGCCCGCGGTGCGGGTGGCTTCAACTCCGCCATGGTCGTGCGCGGCCCCGACCACCTCCGCCCCTGAGAAAGGAAAGCCCGTGTCCACATCACCGTTCACCCTCGACGATCTGGCCCGCATCCTGCGTGAAGGCAGCGGCGACAGCCCCGGCCTCGACGGCGATTTCGCCGACCTCGAGTTCGAAGAGCTGGGCTACGAGTCGCTGGCGCTGCTCGAGACCACCGGCCGGATCAAGCGCGAATTCGGCGTGACCCTCGACGACGACGCCGTCGTCGCCGTGACCACGCCGCGTGCCCTCGTCGACCTGGTCAACGAACAGCTGCTCGAAGCGCCACAGGCCAGCTGAGCGCGAAACCGACTGCCCGACAGGAGAACAGACATGACCAACGACGACAGGGTGGCTCTGGTCACCGGCGCCACCAGTGGCATCGGCCTGGCCTCGGCCCGGCAACTGGCCGGACAGGGACACCGGGTGTTCCTGTGCGCCCGCAGCAAGGAAGCCGTCGCCGACACCGTCGCGCAATTGCGCGGCGAGGGCTTCGACGTCGACGGCACCACCGCCGATGTTCGGGCGGCCGAGGACATCTCGGCGTTCGTGCGGGCGGCGGTCGACCGCTACGGCCCGGTGGACGTGCTGGTCAACAACGCGGGCCGTTCCGGCGGCGGCGTCACCGCCGACCTCACCGAGGAACTGTGGTCCGACGTGATCGCCACCAACCTCAACAGCGTGTTCCTGGCCAGCCGCGAGGTGCTGACCACCGGCGGCATGCGAGACAAGAAGCGCGGACGCATCATCAACATCGCCTCGACGGCGGGCAAGCAGGGCGTGGTGCTTGGTGCGCCGTACTCGGCGTCCAAACACGGCGTCGTCGGCTTCACCAAGGCACTCGGCAACGAGCTGGCCCCGACCGGGATCACCGTCAACGCGGTGTGCCCGGGGTATGTGGAAACACCGATGGCACAGCGGGTCCGGTCCGGCTACGCCGCGGCCTACGACACCACCGAGGACGCCATCCTCACCAAGTTCCAGGCCAAGATCCCACTGGGCCGCTACTCCACCCCCGAAGAGGTGGCCGGCCTGGTCGGCTACCTGGCGTCCGATCTGGCCGCCTCCATCACCGCACAGGCGCTCAACGTCTGCGGCGGACTCGGCAACTTCTGAATTCCGGCCGACGAGCACCAGGAGACTCCCATGACGACGCAGACCACACGCGAGGTCGAGCACACGATCACCGTGTCCGCCCCGCCCAGCGAGGTGTACCGGTTGCTGGCCGAGGTGGAGAACTGGCCCCGGCTGTTCCCGCCGTCGGTCTACGTGAGCAGGCTCGAGTACGACGGCAACGAGGAACGCATCCAGATCTGGGCCACCGCGAACGGCGAACCCAAGACCTGGATCTCGCGCCGCCTGCTCGATCCGCAGAATCTGCGGATCACCTTCTGGCAGGAGGTATCCGCGCCGCCGGTGGCGCAGATGAGCGGCACCTGGATCATCGAACCGCACGGCGAGGGCACCGAGTTGCGGCTGTTGCATTCCTACCGGGCGATCGACGACGATCCCGAGGGCCTGGCCTGGATCGACAAGGCGGTCGACGACAACAGCCGCGCCGAGCTGCCCGGGCTCAAGGCCGCGGTGGAGTCGGCGGTGCGTGCCGAGGACCTGACCCTGTCGTTCGTCGACTCGGTCGAGATCGCCGGTGCCGCCGGCGATGTCTACGACTTCGTCAACGAGGCGGACCGGTGGATAGAGCGGCTACCGCACGTGGCCTCGGTGCGGCTGACCGAGAACACCCCGGGCGTCCAGGTGCTGCGGATGGACACCCTGACCAAGGACGGATCCAGCCACACCACCGAATCGGTGCGGATCTGCTTTCCCAAGGACCGGATCGCCTACAAGCAGACCACCCTGCCCGCGCTGATGGCCCTGCACACCGGCTACTGGGAATTCCGGGAGAACCCCGACGGCACGACCACCGCGTCCTCGCAGCACACGGTGATCATCGAGGCGTCCCGGATCACCGAGATACTCGGCCCCGACGCCGGAATACCCGAGGCACGGACCTTCCTGCGCGAAGCCCTCGGCGGCAACAGCCGGGCCACGCTGAACCACGCCAAGAACTATGCCGAAGCCCGACGATGACACCGATGTCCTGATCGTCGGCGCCGGTCCGGTCGGGCTCCTGCTCGCCGGCGACCTGGCCGGCGCGGGCCTGCGCGTGACGGTGGTGGAACAGCTCAGCGCCCCCACCACCGAATCGCGGGCCTCCACCCTGCACGCCCGCACCATGGACGTGCTCGCCGAGCGGGGCGTACTCGAGCTGCTCGGGCCGCTGCCCGACGGCGGTCCGGGACACTTCGGCGGACTGCGGCTGGATCTGACGGAAGCCGATCCGGCACACCGGTTCTCGGGTCAATGGAAATGCCCCCAGGTCCGGCTGGAAGCGGTGTTGCACGCGCGGGCGCTCGACGCCGGTGCGGTGCTCCGGCGCGGGCATCGGGTGACCGCACTGACCGCGCGCGCCGACCATGTCCTGATCGAAACCGTCACCGGCGACGGGATCCGGCACCCCCACCGCGGTGCCTATCTCGTCGGCTGTGACGGGGAACGCAGCACGGTGCGCGACCTGGCCGGATTCGACGCGGCGGGCACAGGTCCGGCACGGGAGATGCTGCGGGCCGACGTGGCCGGAATCGACATCCCGGCCCGCCGGTTCGAACGGCTCCCGCACGGGCTGGCGGTGTCCTCGCGCTGGCCCGACGGCAGCACCAGGGTGATGGTGCACGTCTACGGCGCCGAACCGCGCGGCACCGGCGGTGAACCCAACTTCGCCGAGATCGCCGCTGCCTGGGAACTGGTGACCGGGGAGTCGATCAGCCACGGAACACCGCTGTGGCGCAACGCGTTCGACGACACCAGTCGGCAGGTCACCCGGTACCGGCGCGGCCGGATCCTGCTGGCGGGCGACGCCGCCCATCGTCAGATGCCGGTCGGCGGCCAAGCCCTCAATCTCGGCCTGCAAGACGCCGCCGAGCTGTCGGGCCGGCTGATCGCCCACCACGCCGGCACCGGCGGCGACGCGGAACTCGACGGCTATCACCGCACCCGCCACGCCGTCGGCGCTCGCACCCTGACCAATATCCGCGCCCAGACCCTGCTGCTGCTCGGCGGACCCGACGTCGAACCCGCCCGGCAGCTGTTCGCCGAGCTCCTGCGGCTCGGCGACGTCCGCGCCCATCTCGCCCGCATGATCAGCGGCCTGCCCGGTCCCGGCGACCCGGCCACCGCCCCATCCCCTCCGAAGGAGACCTCCATGAGCCTGACGAACAAGACCGCACTGGTCACCGGATCCAGCCGCGGCATCGGCCGCGCGACCGCCCGGCAGCTCGCCGCCAAGGGCGCGCTCGTCGCCGTGCACTACGCGGGCAACGAGGAGGCCGCGCGCGAGACCGTCGAACTCATCGAAACCGACGGTGGCCGTGCGTTTTCCGTGCGTGCCGAACTGGGTTCACCGGGCGGCGTGCACGAGCTGTTCCTCGGCCTCGAGCAGGGACT
Source organism: Nocardia neocaledoniensis (assembly GCF_029868625.1). Classification (GTDB taxonomy): domain Bacteria; phylum Actinomycetota; class Actinomycetes; order Mycobacteriales; family Mycobacteriaceae; genus Nocardia; species Nocardia neocaledoniensis_A. The sequence continues at coordinate 14,692 of NZ_JARWOJ010000189.1, forward strand.
CAAGGAACGCACCGGCGAAACCACCCTCGACATCCTGGTCAACAATGCCGGGATCACCACCCCCGCCGGCGTCGCCCCCGAGGACGTGACACCCGAGGACTTCGACCGGCTCTTCGCTGTCAATGTCCGCGCGCCGTTCTTCATCGTCCAGCGCGCCCTCGGCCTGCTGCCCGAAGGCGGCCGGATCATCAACATCTCCTCGGGCCTGACCCGCTTCGCCAGCCCGGACCAGGTGGCGTACTCGATGACCAAGGGCGCGGTGGAACAGATCACGCTGCACTTCGCCCGGCATCTGGCGCCGCGCGGCATCACCGTCAACAGTGTCGCCCCCGGCATCACCAACAACGGCAGCGCCGTGTTCGACATCCCGGAGGCGGTCGAGCAGATGGCGCAGTTCTCGGCGTTCAAACGCGTCGGCGAGGCGGTCGACGTCGCCGATGTCGTCACCTTCCTCGCCACCGACGAGGCCCGGTGGATCACCGGCGCCTTCATCGACGCCACCGGCGGAACGCTACTCGGCTGACCGGACGGCCGAGGCCGATAGACACCAGGAGATCCGATGACGACAGTGCACGAACCCACCGGGTACCTCGACCGGCTCGACGAACTCGACGCCGTCAAACGCGCCGCGCGGCTCGGCCCCGACCCGGCGGCCACCGAACGCCAGCACGCCAAGGGCAAACTCACCGCTCGCGAACGCATCGACCTGCTCCTCGACCCCGGTTCGTTCGTCGAGGTGGAGCCGCTGCGCAGACACCGGGCCACCGGCTTCGGACTGGAAGCCCGCAGGCCGCACACCGACGGCGTGATCACCGGGTGGGGGACCGTCGACACGCGCACGGTCTTCGTCTACGCCAGCGACTTCCGGATCTTCGGTGGCGCGCTCGGTGAGGCGCACGCCCAGAAGATCCACAAGATCATGGACATGGCCGTCACCGCGGGTGCGCCGCTGGTCTCGCTGAACGACGGCGCGGGCGCCCGCATTCAGGAAGGGGTGACGGCGCTGGCCGGCTACGGCGGGATCTTTCGCCGCAACACCAGGGCATCGGGGGTCATCCCGCAGATCAGCGTCATGCTCGGGCCGTGCGCGGGCGGAGCGGCGTACTCGCCCGCTCTCACCGACTTCGTGTTCGTGGTGCGCGACATCGCGCAGATGTTCATCACCGGGCCCGACGTGGTTCGCACGGTGACCGGCGAGCGGGTGACCCACGACGAACTCGGTGGGGCTGACGTCCACGCCTCGGTCTCGGGGGTGGCGCACTTCGTCTACGACGACGAACAGGCGTGCCTGTCCGACGTCCGGGCGCTGCTGTCGATGCTGCCCGCCAACAACCGGGAGCTGCCGCCGGTGGCCTTCACCGCCGATCCCGCCGACCGGCAGACCACCGCACTGACGGAGCTGGTGCCACTGGATGGCAACCGGCCCTACGACATTCGCGATGTCGTGGCCGAAATAGTCGATGACGGCGACTATTTCGAAGTACAGGCCACCTGGGCGACGAACCTGGTGTGCGCGCTGGCCCGGCTCGACGGACAGGTGGTCGGCGTTGTCGCCAGCCAACCGATGAGCCTGGCCGGGGTTCTCGACATCGACGCCAGTGAGAAGGGTGCGCGGTTCGTCCAGTTCTGCGACGCCTTCAACATTCCGCTGCTGACACTGGTCGACGTGCCGGGATTCCTGCCCGGCGTCGGCCAGGAACACGCGGGCATCATCCGGCGCGGCGCGAAACTGCTCTACGCCTACTGCAACGCCACGGTGCCGCGAATCTCGTTGGTACTGCGCAAGTCCTACGGCGGGGCCTACATCGTGATGGACTCGCTGTCGATCGGCACCGATCTCGCGCTGGCGTGGCCGACCAACGAGATCGCCGTCATGGGCGCCGAGGCGGCCGCCGACGTGGTGTTCCGGCGCGAGATCGCCGCGTCCGAGGACCCGGTGGCCACCAGGGATCGCAAAATCGCCGAATATCGCGATGAACTCGTGCACCCGTATTACGCGGCCGAGCGCGGCCTCATCGACGATGTGATCGATCCTCGCGATACCCGTGGGGTCGTGATCCGCGCCTTCGCCATGCTGGCGGGCAAGGACACCGATCTGCCGCGCCGCAAGCACGGGAACCCGCCGCAATGAGCGCCGTGCACTCGACCCCGTTTCTGCGGGTGGAGAAGGGCAGTGCCGATCCCGATGAACTCGCCGCGCTGCTCCTGCTGTTGCTCGCCCGGCGCCACACCGCCCCGCCACCGACCGTCACCAGACCCGTCGCCCGCTGGCGGCGCCTGGAACGCCGACCCGCCTTCACCGACCCCCGCGCGTGGACCGGATCCACACGCTGACGAACGGAACCGATATGGACGTCGGACTGCTCTTCGACCTGCGCAATCCCGCCCAGTGGCAGCGGCCGTGGGCCGACCACTACGCCCGCACCCTCGAGTTCTGTGAGGAGGCCGACCGGCGCGGGGCCGGCGGCGTCTGGTTCACCGAGCACCATCTCTTCGACGACGGCTACCTGCCGCAACCGCTCACCTTCGCGGCCGCGGCGGCGGCGCGAACGAGACGGGTCCGGATCGGCACCGCCGTGGTGCTGCCCGCCCTGCGCAAGCCCGCCCAGCTCGCCGAGGAGGCGGCGCTGGTCGACTTGATCAGCGGCGGCCGCTTGGAACTCGGTCTCGGCGCCGGCTACCGCCTGCCCGAATATCAGCTCTTCGGCACCGATTTCGGCCGCCGGTTCGCGCGCACCGGCGACACCATCGCCGAGATCCAGCGGCTTTGGGCCACCGGCGGGATCACCCCGGGACCGATCCAGGATCCGGTACCGCTGTGGGGTGGCTTCTACGGTCCGCGCGGCGCCCGCCTCGCCGGGCGGCTCGGCATCGGGTTCCTGCACATCTCGCACGCGCTGTATCCGCTGTACCGGGAGGGACTCGTCGAGGGCGGGCACGATCCCGAATCCGCGCGGGTCTCCGATCTGCTGCCGATCCTGCTCGCCGACGATCCCGAGTCCGCGTGGGAACGGGTGGCCCCGCATCTCGCTCACCAGATGAACTCGTATCGACAGCTGTCGGTGGAGGGCACCGACGCGCCGGTGCCACCGGCGCTGGAACTCGACCAGCTGCGGCAGCGACCCGAGGACGGATCCTTCGGTCTGCTCGAAATCCTCACCCCCGAACAGGCCGCCGCACGGATCCACGAGCGTGTGGCCGGACTGCCGGTGCGGCATCTGATCTTCTGGGCCAGCATCGCCGGCATGCCCGACGACCTGGTGACCCGCCACATCGAGCTGGTCAGCGAACAGCTACCGCCCCTGCTGGACAAGCAGTTCCAGCTCGCCTCGCGCAACGGTCATGGCTGAGCCGGCCCCGCCGCGCTGGGACCGGCGCCGCTGGGCGTTGCTGCTGGTGCTGTCGGGCAACATGATCCTCGACGCGATCGAGGGTTCGATCCTGGTGCCCGCGATCGGGCTGATCAGCACCGAGCTGGGCCGCTCGAGCTGGGAAACCCAATGGCTGCTGGCCGGTTTCGCCGGCGGTTTCGCCGCGCTGCTGCTCGCCGGACCCGCCGTCGCGGCCCGGTTCGGCCGCAAGCGGGTCTATCTCGCCGCGATGGCCTTGTTCGCCCTCGCCTCGGTGGTCGGTGGCTGCACCGACGACCTCACGCTGCTCGTCGTGACCCGCGTGATGAAGGGCGCCGCCGCGGCGCTCACCGCACCCGCCGGGCTGGCGGTGATCGCCGCGGAGTTCCCGGCGGGCGCCCAGCAGCGCAGGGCGATCTCGGTGTACGCGGTGTTCGGCGCCGCCGGATTCACCACGGGCCTGGTGCTCTCGGGCGTGCTGGCGGCATGGAGCTGGCACCTGCTGTTCGTGTTTCCCGCGCCGGTCGCGATCGTGCTGCTGATCGCCGCGTGGCGGGTGATCCCGGACGTGCCGGTAGCCGCGCCGCCACGAGTGTCGATTACGTTGGCGCGCAACGGGTCCCTGCTGCGGTCGGCACTCGGGGCGGCCTCGCTCAACGGCGGCTATCTGGCGCTGCTGGTCGTGCTCGCGGTGCAGTTGGACGACGCGCTCGGCTGGGCGCCCTGGCAGATCGCGCTCGGGCTGTTGCCCGCGAGTGTGCCACTGGCGATCTCGGTTCCGTTCGCCGGACGGTATGTCGCGAGGTTCGGCACCGCACCGTTGATCCTCGCCGGGGCGGTGGCGACGCTGGCCGGTCACCTGCTTCTGCTCGCCCGCCCCGACATCCGGAACTACGGCGGCGACGTGCTGCCGGTGCTGCTGCTGATCGAGACCGGATTCGTGCTCTCGTTCGCCGCGCTGAACATGCAGTCCACCGCGACCGTGCCCGCCGAGCTCCGCCCGATCGCCGTACCGCTCTACCAGACCGGGGTCCAGTTCGGAGCCGCGCTGGTGCTGCCGGTGACGATCGGGACGGCGGTCGCCGTCGACGGGTACCGCCCGGCGGCGGCGGTGATCGCGGTCGCGGGCCTGCTCGCGGTGCTCGCGGCGACCGGCGAGTTCCGCGCCACCCGCCGTCTCGGCCGACGCCGTGATGCCCATCGTTCCCTGACAGCAACAGCCGAATCCGAGAGGTCCCTGTCATGACCGCAGACGTCGTCCTCCGCGACCGCCCCGCCGACCTCGTCTCGGGCAGGCGAACCCTGGCGCTGTTCCCCGGCCAGGGCTCCCAGCGGCCCGGCATGGCCGCGTGGATCACCGAATTCCCCACGGCCGCTGCGCTGTTCCGGCAGGCCGACGACATTCTCGGCCTGCCGCTCACCCAGCTGTGCGTCGAGGGCACCGCCGAACAACTGCGGGCCACCGACATCGCCCAGCCCGCGATCGTCGCTACCAGCCTGGCCCTGAGCGCGGTCCGTGCGCAGCAGGGCCTGCAACCCGCCGCCGTCGCGGGCCACAGCCTGGGGGAGTTCACCGCGCTGGCCGTCGCCGGTGTGCTGGACGTGGGCGCGGTGCTGCGCCTGGTCCGCCGTCGCGGTGAACTCATGGCGGAGGTCTCGCACCGCTACGACGGCGCGATGAGTGCGGTCATCGGTCTGGCCGCCGAGCAGGTCGACGCGCTGTGCGCCCAGGTGACCGCCGGAATCGTCGGGGTGGCCAACTACAATCAGCCGACCCAGACCGTCGTCTCGGGCGCCACCGCGGCCGTGGCCGAGCTCGAGGACCTCGCCCGCGCCGCCGGCGCCGCGAAGGTGGTGCGGCTCAAGGTCGCGGGCGCCTTCCATTCGCCGTTGATGGCGGACATCGCCGAGGCGGTGGGGGGGCCGCGCCCCCCCCCCACCCCCCCCCCCCCCCCCCACCCCCAGCGCAGCGCCCCGGTGCGCGCCGGATAATTCCGGTGCACGCGGCCGTCGGCGTCGACCGTTTCCGCTTTGGCCCACCAGCGCACCGCGAGCGCGAATACGGCGGGCACACCGGCGCCGAAGACGAGCGCGGCCAGCACCAC
>NZ_JARWOJ010000190.1 GCF_029868625.1 Nocardia neocaledoniensis
GTACTGGGTCAGGATCGGCCGGTTGAAGCCGGCCGCTTCCTTGCGGTGCTCGATCTGGTCCTGGGTGAGCCGACCACCCAGGGCCGCCCAGATCGGGTCACCGATCACGCGCATGAGGAAGAACCCCCCCGCCCCCCCCCCGGCGGGGGGGCCCCCCGGGGGGGGGGTCACCCGTTTGGGGCCGTGCACGGGTTTTGGGGGGCCCACCACTAAAACCGCGCCCTCGAAGCCGGCCAGCGCCTGGGTGAGGTGGGTGAGGCTGGGCAGGTCGAGATTGTTGGTCGGCTCGTCCAGCATCAGCAGGCGCGGGGCGGGTTCGGCCAGCAGCAGCGTCGCCAGCGCCGCCCGCAACCGCTCCCCGCCCGAGAGCGCCGCGGCCGCGACGTCGGCGTCGGCACCGCGGAACAGGAAGCGCGCCAGCTGTGCCCGGATCTGCTCCGGGGTCGCGTGCGGCGCGGCGTCGGCGACGTTGTCGAAGACGCTGCGCTGTTCGTCGAACACGTCGAGCCGCTGCGGCAGCAACCGCCACGGGACCTTGGGACCCTCGTCGACGATCCGGCGCAGCAGCGTGGTCTTGCCCGCGCCGTTGCGTCCGGTGAGGGCGATCCGCTCCGGTCCGCTCACCCGCAGATCCACGACCGGGCCGTTGGCCAGCCGGACCCGCTCGAGCGTGACGACATCCTGGCCCGGATACAGCCGGGTACCAGGCAGGTCGATCCTGATCTCGCGGTCCGCACGCACGAGTTCCGCGGCCTGGTCGAGGGTTTCGCGGGCGCTGTCGAGCTTCTCGATATGCGAGGTGCGCAATTTGCCCGCCGACACCTCGGCCGCGTTCTTGCGCAATCCGGCCACGATCTTGGGCACCCGCTTGGTGTCCTGCGCCTTCTGCGCGAACCGCTGCCTGCGATCCAATTTCGTGCGTGCCTCGACCAGCTCGCGTGCCTGCTTGCGCACATCGCTGCGGGCATCGCGCACCGCCGCCCGCGCCGCCTCCTGCTCCTGCTCGACGATCTGTTCGTAGGCAGTGAAATTGCCGCCGAAGGACCGGACCTCGCCCGCCCGCAGTTCGGCGATGCCGTCCATCCGGTCCAGCAGCTCCCGGTCGTGGCTGACCACGATCACGGTGCCGCCGAACTGGCGGATCACGTCGTAGAGTCGCGTACGCGCGACCGCGTCGAGATTGTTGGTCGGCTCGTCGAGCAGCAGCACGTCGGGTTCGCGCAGCAGCTCCGCGACGAGCCCGAGCAGCACGGTCTCGCCGCCGGAGAGCGTGTCGAGGGTGCGGTCGAGGTCGGCGACCGAGCCGGCGACGTAATCGAGGCCGAGCTTGCCGAGCAGCGCGATCGCCTCCTCCTCGATCTGCCACTGCACCCCGACGATGTCGAAGTCCTCGGGTTCGCCCGCACCGCTCTCGATGCGCTGGATCGCGGCCCTGACCTCGGCGATGCCGAGAACGGTCTCGACCCGCTGCCCGGTGCGCATGCCGAGGTCCTGGCGCAGGTAGCCGAGGCGCCCCGGCACGGTGATGGACCCACGCAGCGGGCGCAGCTCACCGGCGATCAGCCGCATCAACGTGGATTTGCCCGCGCCGTTGCTGCCGACGAGCCCCATCTGCCCCGGCCCGAGGACGGCGTCCAGGCCGTCGAAGACGACGGTGCCATCCGGCCAATGAAAAGTGAGATCGGAAAAAGAGAGAGTTGACATGCGGATCCCCTGGAGGTGCGACGGATGCACGGTGCGCGGAATGCGGACCGTCCGGAAGCGCTACCTCAAGAAATCAACGCATGACTCCGATCGCCGGGAACAAGACCCATCATTTCTAACATCCGCCGCCGCCCGATGCCAACGTCTTTTCCGCCACAGCGGCGCGAGCGCTCGGTGACGGGCCGCGCGGCTACAGCTCGACGATCGAGGTGAGCGGGTAGTCGCCCTGGTGCTCGCGGCCCTTCAGGAACCCGAGTTCCAGGACGACGGCGGCGGCCACCACCTCGGCGCCGACCTCGGTGAACAGCGCGGCCGCGGCGGCGAGGGTGCCGCCGGTGGCGAGCACGTCGTCGAGCAGCAGGATGCGCTTGCCGGTGAGCTCGACCCCGTTCGCGGGGATTTCCAGTGCGGCCGAACCGTATTCGAGCGCGTACTCACGCGAGACCACGGGCGGGGGCAGCTTGCCTGCCTTGCGGATGGCGAGCACACCGGTGCCGAGGGTGGCCGCGACACCGGCGCCGAGCAGGAAGCCCCGCGCGTCGACGCCGGCGACGAGGTCGACGTCCGGGGCCACGGCAGCCAGGCAGTCGATGACGGCGCGGAAGCCCTCGGCATCGGCGAAGACGGGTGTCAGATCAGCGAAACGCACACCCGGCGTGGGGAAGTCGTCGTGCCAGCGGGTCAGCCGATGCACCGCGTCCGCGGCCTTGCCCGCCCGCTCACTGACCTGGTCGTCGGACTCGACCACCGCGTGCTTGCTCATCGACACCTCTCCGTCACGGTCACGCTCCGCGTGCCTGCCACCACTGCTCATCGCTGCAACACCCAGCGATCCATGTTCCATCCGGTGCCGGCCTGGGTCGGCCCGGCGATCCCGTTCTGCATGCCCGCGCCGAACGCGATGGTGCGCGGCGTGGCGAACAACGGGATGCTCGGCAGCTGCGCCCACAGCAGGTTCTCGGCCTCGGTGAGCAGATTCAGCGTCGCGGTCGAGTCGACCTCTCCCGCAAGCTGATCGGTGATGGCATCGTAGCGACCGTTGGCGAAGCCGCCGAAATCGAGTCCGCTACCGGCCCGCAACGCCGAGAACGCGGCGACGCCCGTGGCCGATCCGGCCGGGCCCGGCACCGAGGCGGTACCACCGAGGACGGCGTCGACCGCGCCCTGAGCGAGCCTGACCGGGGTGAAATCCGGTGCGCCCGCGTCGACCACGGTGATCCCCGCGCCCCGGCAGGACTCGGCGATCATGGCGACGGTCTTCGCGCGGCGCGCGTCGGGCGCCTGGTAGCCGATACGGATGGTCGGCTGCCCGGCCTTGGCCGAGGCCACAGTGGCGGTGGCGGCCGCGATGTCGGCGCCCCGGTACTGGTCGGCGGCGCCGGTGACCGCCGGATAGTACAGCGAATCCTGCTGCACCACACGGGCGTTCAACGGGCCGGAGCCCAGGCCGGACTTCGGGGGCTCCCCCGCCTTGCCGAGCGTGTCGAACAGCGCCTGCCTGGGCACACACTGGGCGAACGCGCGGCGCACTTCCAGCGGCCCGAACACACCCGCCGTGCCGAGGACCAGCTGTTCGGCGCCGCGGCCGGCGATCGTCTGCTCGTCGAAGCCGTCGAGTGACAGGTCGGCGACCGACCCGGCGCCCAGGTCGACGACGCCGAGGGCGTTCTCCTTCGCCTTGGCGGCGTAGTCGGTGCCCTTGGGCCACACCACGATCCGGCTCGTCGCCGGAGCGGCACCCCACCACTTCTCGTTGGCCACCAGCACCAGACCGTCGCTCGCGCTGAACGATTCGACCCGGTACGGCCCCGAGGACGGCAACTTGCTCAGCTCGAGCGAGCCCGGCTGCATGGTCCAGCCCGAATTCCAGAAGTCGGCGATCCGCCCGAGCACCGCGCCGTCACCGGTCTGCAGCGCGTTCACCACGTTCGGCAACCCGACCGCCTGCGCCACCACATGAGCCGGCATCAGCTCGCCCGCGGCGAACAGCGTTCGCCACGGCAGGTAGTGCCGACCGGGACGGAACACCACCGTGGCGTCCTTGGAACCCGGCTGGCAGTCGACCCGTTCGATGTCCTCGTAGCCCGCCGTGCTCGCCGCGTCGAACAGCGGCACGGGGCCGCGGTCGCCGGGGCGGGTGAACCGGCCGGAGCGGGCCGCCCAGGCCAGCACCAGATCGTCACAGGACGTCGCGACCCCGTCGGAGTACACCCCGTCCGGGTTGAGCCGGTACTGCACGGTCTGCGTCTCGCCGGGCACCTCCTTGGCGGTGCCCGCGTCGGTGTCGGCGACCTGCTGACCGTCCGGGCCCGTGTAGAAGAACCCGGTCAGCACCCGCCCGAACACCGCGACGGAGCCGCTGCTCGCCCCGAGCGTGCTGCCGCCGTTGTAGCTGGCGACCGCCGCGTCGACGGCGTACCCGATGGAGGGCACCTGGTTCTTGCTCGAGCATCCGGCCACCAGGCCGGTGGCGACGGCCGCGGTGGCCACCACGGTGATCAGTCGAATCGTGCCGCGTCGCATGATGAGACCCCCTGCTCTCGCCGTCAGTTCCTCCTCTTGTGGCGCTTCCCGCTCGGCCGCGCGCCGGCGCGCGGCGCGGCCGCGGCGCGCGGGCGCGGGCCCCCCCGGGCGCCCGCCCCCGCCCCCCCCCCCCCCCCCGCCCCCCCGGCGCCCCC
>NZ_JARWOJ010000191.1 GCF_029868625.1 Nocardia neocaledoniensis
CCCTATTTTGGGGGGGTGGGGGGGTTTTGTTATTTATTAAGCCGGCTCGGTTGTTTTATATTATATTTCCTTTACCCCGGCCCCCACCACTTTTTTCCCCACTTTTCCAAAATCTTGGGGGCCGGGGAAGTGGAGGGGGAGTGCACGGGAGGCGGTCGAGTCGTCGGTGGCGCCGCTCATCCGCGCCGGTGAGGGCTGAAGGTGCCGGCCGGGCGTTTTTGCAGATCGCCGAAACGCGCTACAACGGCTCGAGCCGTGTGATGGCGACAGAACGACGGCCAGTGGGCGCATGCAAGACGCTGCGCGAGTGTGCGAGACCCGGGCATGAGGAAGTAAAGGGCGAAGCATGGACTGCAATGCTGCATGCAGTGCGCGAAGTTGCTCGTGAACCACTCCTGACCGGCCGCGTTCAAACGCCGATAATGCACATTATGTCAAGTAACGTGCGGACAGCTACTGCCCCGCATCGACACTCGGGATGGTTCGGTCAGCGAGGCGTGAGGGTGATGGCGCCGATTTCCACTCCGCCGAAGAATGCCGGGCCCGCGTAGCCGCCGCGCCCATCGCTGTTCATGACGACCCGATGGCCGGGAAAGAGGTCCACGTAGCCACCCTCGGGTGTCGAGATGATCGGATAACGGCCGATCAAGACCAGTTCCCCACCCTCGACGCGGGCATCACGTTGCAGGAGCACGACGCCGCCCGACCAGGTCGTGGAAACATAAGGACCGGGTGCGACTTCGGCGGACGCATGACCGGCCGCGCCGAAGAAGATGGCCGAACCCGCGGCCGCGGCGATCGCTGCGGACCGGACCACCGCTGGTCCGGCGGCGCGTATGGACATCGTCGTCTCCTGTCGCCTGGGGCTACCGATTGTACGCCCGTCGACTCCGGTTCACCTGGTCGATATTTCGGGGCACCGGTAAAGGGGTTCGCCGCACGCGATACTCCCCCGGACCACTGGTGGCGCTCGAATGCGCGCCACCAATAGTCATATTCTGTGGCTGGCTCAGATGAAGAAATTGAAGATTACACTCGCGAGCCACTGGAAGAAGTCCACGACCATTTCACCCACCTCCCTTCCGCTCGAATTGTCGCCGGTCGGAATCTTCACTAGTTAGGCGACGAAAAGGTGGTTGCACTAGGTGTTATCGGAATTCCCCGCAGAACGTTAGCGGAAACATTGCTGTTCATAGGGCTGATCCGGGCACCGGTGATTGCCACCCATCCGCCCGGGTGGGGTCAACGAATGCATGTCAGGCGGGTCGGTTCGTACTTTCCATGTACCCACAACACTCCCCCGTGGCCGACCCGCCTACCCTATTCACTTGCCATTCAAACCTATTGTTTTCGACTGCGCCGAGTCACCAGGCCGCGACGATCGGTGCACCATGGTCCTGTCGCTGCCATTCGGCACCAAGGCGTGCAATTCGGCCGGGTCCGGCAATTCCCCGCACCTCCGCGATCTTCTCGCCCCGGATATCCAGAACGGCGATCCCGAGTACGCGACCGTCGAGGGTGAACAGCATCGCCGGGCTCCCATTGACCATGCCGGCGTGAATCGCCGGCGAACCGCCCGCGAGCTGGTACTTGGCCGGTGACGGCTTCAGCCCCGCGCGCACCGCGGTCGCGAGCCGCTTCGGCGTCGGGAACCGGATCAAGGGATCGGCCAGTCCCCCGACACCGTCGGACAACCCGTGCGCGTCGTCGGTCAGCAGGGCCACCAGGCGTTCGGTGCGGCCCGACGAGGCGGCGGCGACGAACGCCTCCACCACGCGGCGGGCGGCCGCATGATCGGCGGGTGTGGTGATGCGGGCGGCGGCGATGCGCCGCTTGGCGCGGTGCGTGTGCTGCTGACTGCTCGACACGGAGATGCCGAGGATCTCCGCGATCTCGGCGTGGCTGTAGGCGAAGGCCTCGTGCAGGACGTAGGCCGCGCGTTCGACCGGCGCGAGCCGTTCCATGAGCGTGAGCACCGCCAGGGTCACGGACTCGCGCTGTTCGGCGGTGTCGGCGGGCCCGAGCAGCGGATCGCCGTCGAGCAGCGGTTCGGGCAGCCAGGTACCGACCGTGCGTTCGTGCCGGGCCTTGGCCGAGCGCAGCCGGTCCAGTGCCAGGTTGGTGACGATCTTGGTCAGCCAGGCCTCCGGCACCTCGACATACGCGCGGTCGGCGGCCTGCCACCGCAGGAACGCGTCCTGCACGGTGTCTTCGGCGTCGGCCGCCGAGCCGAGCAGGCGGTAGGCGATCGAGGCCAGCCGCGTCCGGCTGGCCTCGAATCGGGAGACGGCGGCAAGGTCCATGCGCACGAATCTATCCGGCGACCAGTCCGGGTGCGGGCGCCCGGCGCACGGACCGGTAGTTGTGGCCGGGCCTGCCGAAGGTGGGGTGTGCGAGGCTCCACGCGGCGGTGTCGAGGATGGTCGACTTCACGCGGGCGGCGGTCCGGCCGCACAGCGCCCACGAGCGGGCGTGCGCGTCGCCGTCGACCAGCTGGAAGATGCCGTCCTTGCGGCCGAGGCTGATGTGGTTGCCGACGTAGGGCTGGGCGGTGGTGGCGATGTCGCGGCCGGTGCGATCGCCGATGATCGCGGCTGTCGCCTGCATGCTGGTGGATCCCGCGGACGCGCACGACATGGGCAGCGGGCGGCCGTTGTCGCCGACGACGAACGCGCTGTCGCCGGCGACGTAGACGTCGGGGTGCGAAACCGACCGCATCTGCCGGTCGACGACGATCTGCCCGTTGGGTCGCACTTCGAGGCCGCTGGCTGCCGCGATCGGGTGCACGGCGAATCCGGCGGTCCACACGACGGCGTCGGCGGTGAATCGTGTGCCGTCCGCGGCGATCGCCGCGGTGGCGTCCACCCGGTCGATGGTGGTGTGTTCGTGGACGGTGATGCCGAGCCGGTCGAAGGCGCGGAACAGGTGGCGTCGGGCTTTCGGGCCGAGCCAGCCGCCCGCTTCGCCGCGGGTGGCCAGGCCGACGCGCAGGTGCGGATGGGATTCGGCGATCTCGGTGACGGCCTCGATCGCGGTGAGGTTGCCGCCGACCACCAGCACGGTGCCGTGCTCCCCCAGTTCGCCGAGCCGCTGGCGCAGGCGCAGCGCGGCGGGGCGGGCGGCCACGTGGAAGGCGTGTTCGGCGACGCCGGGGACGTGGTCGACGGCGGCGGTGCTGCCGAGGGCGTAGAGCAGGGTGTCGTAGTGGAGCTGGTCGACGCCGGAGTCGTCGACGACGGTGACGCTGCGCCGCGCGGGGTCGATGTCGCTGACCCGGGCCACCCGCAGCTGGATGCTGGTGCCGGCGAAGATCTCGGTCAGTGGCCGGTGGCGGAGGTCTTGGCCCGCGGCGAGCTGGTGCAGGCGCAACCGTTCGACGAAGTCCGGTTCGGCGTTGACGACGGTGAGCTCGAAATCGTCCGCATGGAGTTGCCTGGCCAGGTATCCGGCGGAGAAGGCTCCGGCGTATCCGGCTCCGAGGATGACGATGCGGTGCTTCATGGTTCGCTCCTGTCTGGTTCGCGTGCCCCTTGAACGGGACAGCGCGCGAATTCCTGACAGGCTCAGGCAGTGATGTGGGTCACAGTTCGGGCAGGTGTGCCGGGCGTGATCCTTCCCGCAGGGAGCGGGCGCCGGCGACGCCGACCAGTGAGGCGGCGACGGCCGGTCCGACGGGGATCAAGGGCGCGGCGCCGTGTTCGACGGTCGCCCGGAATCCCTCGAGGATGCGGACCGTACCGACGGCTTTCGGTTCGACGATTGTGCCGTCGGGCAGGGTGACCGGTTTCGGGGCGCGTTCTTCGTCGCGAACGATGCCGTCGGGCGCGGTCCAGGCTTCCCTGCGGACCCGCACCGACCACGCGCGCTCCCCCGGCGCCCGCAGCGACTCGGCGATTCCCGCGGTGCCGCGGATCGAGACCCAGCTCCAGTGGCTGTCCGGTTCGCCTTGGAGGAAGCCGTGGCGGGCGATGGCCAGTCCCCCGCCGCTGAGCCGGACGACCAGGACGGCGGCAGTGCGGGGGTCGGTGGTGTCGACGAGGAAGGCGCTCACCTCGGTCGGCTGTTGGCCGGTGAGGGCCAGGATCGGCGACAGTGTGTGGGTGCAGTAGGCGGTGGGCGCGATGCGGCCGCGCCAGTGGCCGGGGTCGCCGATCAGCATGGTGACGTCCTCGGGGGACATTCCGTGCAGGTAGTCGGCTTCGATGAGGGTGACGCGGCCGATCTCCTCGTTGTCCACGGCCTCGCGCAGGAGTTCGACGTGCGGGTGGAAGACGTAGTTCTCGGCGAAGGAGTAGGTGGCGGCGGAGCGCCGCTCGGCCTCGATGAGGGCTGTGGCCTGGTCTTCGTCGGCACAGGCGGCGGCTTCGGAGAGGACGTGGATGCCGCGGTCGAGGAAGGCGATGGCCGGTGGCGCGTGTTCGTCGAAGTCGTTGGCGAGGATGACGGCGTCGAGGTCGAGGTCCAGCAGTGCGGTCCAGTCCTCGTAGAGGTCGGCGCCGGGCAGTGCGGTGGCCGCGTCGGTGCGGCGTTGTGCGTCGCGGTCGCAGCCGGCGACGACGTCGATGCCGAGCTGCCGACTCCACGAGGCCAGGTACAGGCCCATTCCCAGTCCGACCACTCCGATGCGCATGGTCACAGGTCTAGGCAAGGGACCTGTTGCGCGTCAACCGATTTGTCAGCCTACGAGGACGTCGGCGAGTGGCCGGCGCGGCGTGGATTCCAGCGGTGTCGCCGCGAAGGGCATGACGCCGAGGCGGAGCATGACGTGCGGGTAGGCGCATTCGCGCAGGACTGTGGCGCGGATCTGGTCTCGCAGGTCGAGCATGCCGAGGGGTTCGGATTGCAGGCTGGTGGCCAGGCCGCGGTAGGTGGCTTGCAGGAGCATGGCGCTGGTCGCTTCGCCGGCGCGCAGCTGGGCCAGGCTGTCGTCGCGGGGCGTGCAGACCACGAGCCAGTGTGCCGAGTCGGGGCCGTCGGTGAATTCGGCGAGTTCGGTGCCCGCGAAGACCCGCATGGGGATTTCCTCGGGTGACCGGGCGGCGGGCGCGTTCCTGGCGGGGACTCCGGTGGCGGCGCCGTGGCAGCCGCTCCATTCGGCCAGTTCGGCCTGGTAGGCGGCGTCGGTGGCGTGACGGTCGGCGGCGCGGCGCATGGGGGCGGCGAGCTGGGTGAGCAGCGGGTCGGGGACGTGCCGTGCCGCGGCGCCGTAGCGAGCGGCGCAGCGGGTGATGGCGCGCAGGTCGGTCGTGGCGATGGGCAGGCCGGGGTAGCGGCGGCGGTCGGACTGGCGGACGTGGATGGCGGCGGCCAGGCGGATGTCGAAGTCGGTGGGCGGCCGGGCGGTGAAGGTGAGGGTGGCGAGGTGGTCGGGGCGGGCGGGGTCCGGCATGCGGGTGATGTCGGCGCGCCAGCCGAGCATGGCGAATGCGACCTCGAGGTGGTTGAGGGCGGCGCCGCAGCTCACGAGGAGGGCGCGGGCGCGGGGGTCGGTCGCGGCGAGCTGGCGTCCGAAGTCGGCGTACAGGTCGACCCGTCCCCGGGTGATCTTCCATCGCCAGGGTTGGGAGTTGTGGACCGAGGGGGCGCGGACGGCCAGCTCCAGTGCGTCGCGGCACGTGGCGGTGCTCGGCGCGGTGTGTGGCATGGGGCGAACTTCCCTGTGGTGGTGGTTCGGACGCTTTTCGACTGTAGGTGCCGGGCGTGTGTATCGACCACCACGATGAGGCCGTGACGGACCGGTGACCTGGCATCGCTGCGCTCCCCCCTGGCGTTCCTGGCCCGTCAGCGCGCGGATCTCGCGGTCGGGCACTCGGGGCGGGCTGGGGTGGGCAGTGGCGAATCTCGCACGTCGAGATCTTTTCGTGATACTCGATACTGTGCGTCACGCACAAACCGGCCGGACTCAGATCGGCCGGGTGAGGACCTGGCGGTACCAGCGGCAGATGCCGAGGGCGAAGCGCAGCTCGAAGGTGTCGGTGTCGAGCGAGATGCCGTAGCGGCCGGTGAGTTGCTGGATGCGGTACTGCACGGTGTTGCGATGCACGTCCAGGGTGCGGGCGGTGCGGGAGTAGCTGGCGCCTTCGGCGAGGAACACCTCGAGGGTGTGGCGCAGGAGTGCGGCCTTGGGGGTGTCGGCCGCGAGCGGGCCGAGGACGCGGCGGGCCAGGTCGGCGAGTTCATCGGGCTCGTCGGCGAGCAGGGCGAAGGGGGCGACGGTGTCGTAGCCGGTGACGGTCGGTGCCGTGGCGCCCGCCGACACCATGAGCGTTTTGGCGCGCGCGGCGGCGCGCGCGGTGCGCCGGAATCCGCTGAGGCCGGTGCCGACGGGGCCCACCGCGACCCGCACCGGTAGGCCGGCGGCGTTGATCCGGTCGGTGAGCTCGTCCGGGCCGACGCGCTGTCCGGGATCGGCGGGGAACCAGATCCGCAGGGCGCGGTCGCCGGTGGTGGCGACCAATTCGGTACCGCCGGAACGCATTTCGGTGGCCAGGAGCCTGCGGGTCTGGTCGAGGGCGCGGACGGTATCGGTGGCTTCGGGTGTCGTCCACACTTCGGCGGCCAGATGGTGCTGGTCGAGGCGGTAGTCCAGGGCGGCTTCGGCGGCGGCGAGGTCGACGTCGTCGCTGTCGAGCAGCCGGGCGATCCACTGCTGGCGGGCGGCTTGGCGGCTGCTGAGCCAGCGGTCGCGTTCGGCTTCGTAGATGCGGCCCATCGAGGAGTTGAGGCGGTCGAGGTAGGTGCCGGCGAACGCGAGGAGTTCGGCGATTCGGGCGGCGTGATCGGGTCCGGGGACGGCCAGGATCAGGCCGATCGCGGCGTCGAGCAGCCGGTACTGGCCGAGCCCGTAGGCGCGCAGCAGGACGGTGAGCGGGACGCCGCGGCGGGCGAGCCGCTGGGCGTAGGCGGCGGCACCTGCGGGTGGAGTGACGGTGGCGGGGTCGATGTTGTTGGCCAGGACGTATTGGACGAGGGCGATGTTCTCGGCGATGCTGGCGGCGCGCATCTCCGCGAGATCGAAGGCGAGGTCGGTGACGGGGATCAGTCGTTCGGTGACCCGGATCAGGTCCTCGGTGACGGCGTCGGTGAGCGGGCCGAGTGCCTGGCCGACCCACACCAGTGATCCGTATGCCGCCACCGGCCCGCTCCGTTCCTTGCACAAATTCTGTCGACGGAATTGTGTCATGCGCACAAATTTCAGTGGCGGGGTTGCCCCGGAGCGGGGTTGCCCGCCGATTGTGTGGTCTTGACACCGCAACCTGTGGTGTCATGGTCGCCGAACGCCCCGAGATCGACTCCTTTCAGCTTGTTCGACCTGGTCCACCCCCGGTAGGCCCAGAATCCGACAGGGTTCATGGATCATCGCGACACCGTGGGGCCGAACAGGTGAAGGATGTAGTGCTCGGATGGGTGAGGTTCGTCGTGCGACGCGTGGTCGAGGCAATCGCAAGGCGAGCACTCCGCTCTTCACGCAGCTGCTGACCGCCGCGGTCGATACCGCCGGTGATCGGGTCGCGCTCGTCTGCTCCCCTGCCGATGGCGTGCGGCGCGAGCTCACCTACACCCAGCTCGACGAGCAGTCCTCGCGGGTGGCGCGTGCGCTGATCGCGCGGGGTGTCGGCCCCGGTGATGTGGTGGCGCTCGGTGTCACCCGTTCGGTCGAGTCGGTGCTCGCGGTCTGGGCGGTGGCCAAGACCGGTGCCGCCTATGTGCCGGTCGATCCGGGGTTGCCCGCCGAGCGGATCGCCTTCCTGGTGGCGGATTCGGGTGCGGTGCTCGGGCTGACCTGTGCGGAGCACGCCGTCGTGCTCGGCCACGGGGTCGACTGGGTGTCGGTGGACGACCCACGGATCGCCGAGCAGCCCGCGCATCCGATCTCCTACCTGGACCGTGTCCGTCCGCTGAGCGCGCAGCATCCGGCCTACGTCATCTACACCTCAGGCTCGACGGGGCGGCCGAAGGGTGTGGTCGTCACCCACGCCGGTCTGGGTGCGCTCGTGTCGGCGGCGCGGGAGCGGTATCGGGTGGACGCCGAGTCGAGGGTGCTGCACGTGTGCTCCCCCAGCTTCGATGTGTCGGTGCTCGAGCTGCTGGTCACCTTCCAGGCTGGGGCGCGCCTGGTGGTGTCGCCGCCGTCGGTGTTCGGTGGTCCCGAGCTGGCTGATCTGGTGGGCCGGGAGCGGGTGACGCACCTGCTGATCACGCCGGCAGCGCTGGAGTCGGTCGATCCGGGCGGCCTGGACACGGTGCGGGTCGTGGTCGTCGCGGGTGACGCGTTCGGGCCCGCCCTGGTCGAGCGGTGGGCGGTCGAGGGGCGCGCGTTCTTCAACGGGTACGGGCCCACCGAGGCGACGATCCTGGCCACGGGGAGCGGGGAGCTGGCGCCGGGGCAGCCGATCACGATCGGTGCGCCGTTCGCCGGTGTCGGCGCGGTGGTGCTGGACGCGCGATTGCGGCCGGTCCCGGTGGGGGTGGCCGGTGAGCTGTATCTGTCGGGTCCGGCGCTGGCGCAGAGCTATCTGGGCAGGCCGGGTCTCACGGCGGACCGGTTCGTGGCGTCGCCGTTCGCCGGGGCCGAGGGCGCGCGGATGTACCGCACGGGTGATCTGGTGCGTCGTACGGCTGGGGGCGAGCTGGAGTATCTGGGACGTTCGGACTTTCAGGTGAAGGTGCGCGGTTTCCGTGTGGAGCTCGGTGAGATCGATGCGGCGCTCACCGAGCATCCCGAGGTGGACTTCGCGGTCACCGTCGGCGTGCAGGCCGATTCCGGTGCGACCGTGCTGGTGTCGTATGTGCTTGCCCACCAGGGCGTTTCGGTGGACACCGCGCGGCTCACCGAGTTCGTCGCGGCCACGTTGCCAGGGCACATGGTGCCGACGGTGGTCGTCGTGCTGGACGAGCTGCCGCTGACGCCGAACGGGAAGCTCGACCGCGGCGCCTTACCCGTGCCGGTGTTCGGTTCGGTGGGGTCGCGGGCGCCGCACGGTCCGGTGGAGACGCGGATCGCGGAGCTGTTCGCGCAGGTGCTCGGGGTGGAGCGGGTCGGGGCGGAGGACTCGTTCTTCGCCGCCGGTGGCGACAGCATCCTATCGATTCAGCTGGTGACCAGGGCGCGCGCGGCCGGGATCGCGTTCACGCCGCAGGAGGTGTTCGAGCAGCGCACCGTGGCGGGGTTGGCGCGGGTCGCGGTGCTCGGTGGTGAGGCGGGGGCGAGTCTGCCGGAGCTGCCCGGTGCGGGGGTGGGCGAGGTGCCGTTGACGCCGGTGCTGGCCGCGATGGTCGCGGGTGACCGCGTGTTCGGCCGGTTCAGCCAGCAGATGGTGCTGGCACTGCCCGAGTCCGTCGACCGGGACGGTCTCGTCACGGTTCTCGGCGCGGTCATCGACCACCACGACATGCTGCGTGCCCGGCTGCGGCACAGCGACGGACAGTGGCGGCTCGAGACCCTGCCGCCGGGCAGCGTCGACGCGCGCAGCCTGCTCACCACGCTCGACGTCCCTGCCGGCGGGCCGCTCGACGCGATCGCCGAGGCCGCCATGGAGGCCGCGCTGGCCGCTCTCGACCCGGCCACGCGCATGCTCTCGGTCACCTGGCTGCGCAGGACCGACGGCCCGGACGGGTTGATCGTGGCCGCGCACCACGCGGTGATCGACGGTGTGTCCTGGCGAATCCTGGTGTCGGACCTGGTGGCCGCGTGGGCGCGGTACGCGGCGGGACAGCGGATGGCGCTGCCCGCGGTGGGGACTTCGTTCCGTCGCTGGGCGCACGGATTGGCCGAGGCCGCGCCGGCGCGACGCGACGAACTCGACCATTGGCGCGCGACGCTGGCGGTTCCCGATCCACTCGTCGGCGACCGGGCGCTGGATCCGGTGCTCGATACCGCCTCGACCGTGCGCACGTTCAGCGTCACGGTGCCCGCCGACGTCACCGAGGCCGTCCTCACCGAGGTGCCGACGCGGTATCGCGCGGGCGCCGAGGACGGTCTGCTCGCCGCGCTGGCGGTGGCGGTGCGCACGTGGCGGTCGCGACGTGGCGTCGACGCGCCGGCCACGCGGATCAGGCTGGAGGGTCACGGCAGGGAGGCGTCGGCGGTGCCCGGCGCGGATCTGACCCGGACGGTCGGCTGGTTCACCAGCATGTATCCGGTCGCGCTGGATTTGAGTGGTGTCGACCTCGACGACGCTTGGCGGGCAGGCGCGGCGACCGCGACCGTGGTGAAGACGGTCAAGGAGCAGCTGATCGCGGTGCCGCGCAAGGGCATCGGCTTCGGCATGCTCCGCCATCTCGACGCGAAATCGGCCGAGCTGCTCGACGGTGAACTGGGCCAGATCGGCTTCAACTACCTCGGCCGGATCTCGGCGGGTGAGGTGTCGCCCGATCTCGCCGGGAGCGGCTGGTTGCCGACCGCGGACTGGGGCGAGCCGGCCGCGGGCCAAGACCCGGAACTGCCCGCGGCGGCGGTGATCGACGTCAACGCGCTGGCCACCGAGACCGACGCGGGCGTACGGTTGCGGGCGTCGTTCTCCTATGCCTCCGGGATCGTCGACGAGGCGTCGGTGCGGGAGCTGGCCGAATGCTGGACGGCGGCTTTGGCGGTGCTCGCCGAGCATGTGCGCGGTCCGGCCGCGGGCGGGCTCACTCCCTCCGACGTCGCGCTGGTGCGGGTCGGCCAGGACGAGCTCGACCGCTGGCATCGGGAACGGCCCGGCCTCACCGACGTCGTGTCCCTGGCGCCGTTGCAGCTCGGGCTGTTGTTCCTGGCGCAGGTGTCGCCCGAGGACCCGTATCTGGTGCAGTTGGCGGTCGAGCTGGCGGGCGAGGTGGATCTGGCACGGCTGCGCCGGGCGGCGCAGGTGGTGCTGGATCGGCATGCCATCCTGCGGACCTCGTTCGGGACGTCGCCTACCGGGACGCCGGTCGGGTTCGTCGTCGAGTCCGTGGCGGTGCCGTGGCGGGTCGTCGACACCGAGCCCGCGGCGGCGAGTGAGTTCCTGGCCGCCGAGGCGAGGACCGGGTTCGATCCGGAGGTGGCGCCGCTGGCGCGGTTCACCGTCTATCGCCACACCGGAACCCATCTGGTGTTGACGGTGCATCATCTGTTGGTGGACGGCTGGTCGATGCCGTTGCTGATGCGCGAGCTGCTCGTGGCCTATGCGGCCGACGGCGCGCCGTCGCCGTTGCCGCCCGTGCGCCCGTACCGCGAGTACCTGAGCTGGCTGGCCGGACAGGATCGGGACGCGGCCCTGCGCGGCTGGGCCGAGGCGCTGTCCGGGCAGCGACCCACCCTGCTGGCGGGGGGGGGTTGGCCGCCCCCCCCCCCCGCGCCCGGCCCCCGCCCCGCCCCCGGGGGGCGGGGGGCCCCCCCGGGCG
>NZ_JARWOJ010000192.1 GCF_029868625.1 Nocardia neocaledoniensis
CCCAACCCGCCCCCCACGGTGCGCCCCCCCCCCCCCCCCCCGCCCCCCCCCGCGGGGGCGGGGGCCCCCCCCCCCGCGACGGTGGGGGCAGCGCTGTTCACCACGGTCGCACCGGCGCCTCCCGCGGTCGCGGTGCCGATCAACGGGTGCCCAGCTCTGTTCATTCTCGGTGTTCAGGGCACCGGGCAGTCCTCGCCAACCGCCGACCCGCTTGCCGACACCGGCGTCGTCGGATCCTTGATCGGGCCGGTCGTGAATGCGGTACCTGCCCTCGTACAGCGCGCCTACATCGGCTACGACGCGGGATTCGGTGGCATCGTCCCCGGCGGGGGCTCCGACCCGTATGTGTCTTCGGTATCGGGTGCCCGGGCCAACCTCGACGCAGCGGCGCAACAAGTCATCGAGGCGTGCCCGGACACGATGCTCGCCGGTGTCGGTTACAGCCAGGGCGCCCAGGCAATGGCGAGCTTCGCCCGCGACGTCGGCGCCGGCAGCGGGCCCGTCCCGGCCGACCGCGTGGCGGGGATCGCGTTGTATGCCAACCCGGATCGTGGCGAACTCGAACCGGTCTTCCCCGGTCGGCCGGGGCAAACCGTGCCCGATCCCGCACCCGGTACGTCCGGTGCGGCGGTATCGGGCGTGCAGGTTCTCGCGGCCCCGGCGGGCGGTGCGGGGATCGCGACTACCGGCGACGGCTATGGAGCCCTCGTCGGCCGGGTTGCCGATATCTGCAGCGACGGCGACCTCGCCTGCTCGGCGCCCGGCCAGGCCTCGGTTCTGCGGTTGGGTGCGCAGCTCTTCGCTCAGGCGGATCTGACCAATCCCGCCGCAGCCTTGTCCACGCTGGGCGACGCGTTCTCCTCGGCGCTCGGCGAGGCCTGGAACACCGTGATCCTGCACGACTTCCACCTCGGTGACGGCACGGTCGACTACGCGCCCCAGGTGGGTTTGGGACAGCGGCTCGTCGATGCCGGTGACCCCCGCACACAAGTCCCGGATCCCGGTGCCGCGGCGGCACGGTGGAACGCGATCGCCGCAACGGTCGCCGCGAACCCACTGGTGCTGTTGCCCAGATTGCTTTCCCAGCTCTCTGGAGCCTGGGGCCAGCTCGCTGCCGAGAACACGGAGCTGATCAACCCGGTGACGTGGTTGCGGTTCGCCGACACGGTCGGACGCCACAACGGTTACGCCCTGACCGGGCAGTTGAACTCGGGTATCGCCTGGATGACGGCGTTGGCCCACGACATCGCGGGATCGCGGTCATGACCGGCACCGGAGCAGATCCGTTCCGCGCCAACACCGTGATCGGATTCGACAGCCCGGGAACGATCCTGCGCACCCGTGAGGTCATGGTGCCCCACATCGCTGGCCTGCGGCGCGCCTGGCAGGTGATCTACACGACCAAGACCACCTTCGGTATCTCGGTGCCCGCCTCGGGCATCGTGCTGGAACCGAGCGCCGCGACCGACAACGCGATCTCGGGGACGACCCCGGTGGTGGTGTACTGCCCGACCTTTCACGGTCTGGGTGGCCGCTGCGCGCCCTCGGAGCTGCTGGTCGACGGGAACGAACCCGACACCAGCAGCATCGCCGCCGCGCTCGTGCAGGGTTGGCGGGTCGCGGTCCCTGACGGGGTGGGCTTGGGCATCGACGGGCTCGGCCCGCATCATTGGCTGGCCAAGAAGGCCGGCGCCCACGCAGCGTTGGACCTGGC
Source organism: Nocardia neocaledoniensis (assembly GCF_029868625.1). Lineage (GTDB taxonomy): Bacteria > Actinomycetota > Actinomycetes > Mycobacteriales > Mycobacteriaceae > Nocardia > Nocardia neocaledoniensis_A. Next base: position 1,715 of record NZ_JARWOJ010000192.1, read on the forward strand.
ACGCGCGATCAACTCGCAGTCCGACGAGCCGAAACTCGAGGCGCCGGTCGCGGTGTGGGGCTACGCCGATGGTGGCCGGGTCGCTGCAGCGGCCGCCGAGTACCAGCCCGCCTACGCCCCCGAGCTCGACCTGCGCGCCGTCGCCGCCGGCGCGGTGATCCGCGATCCAGCCTCCCTGATCACCACCCTCGACGGTGGCCCGTGGTCGGGGCTGGCGTTCGCGGGCATGGTCGGGTTGGCGCGCGCGTATGCGCATCTGCCGGTCGATCACCTGCTGACCGACGTCGGTGTCCGCGCGGTGCGCGCGGCATCGGAAGCCGACGTGGCTGCGTTGCTGGTGGAGTTTCTCTCCCCGCTGGCGGCCTGGTGTGAGCGTCCGGACCCCTGGAACGACCCGGTCTGGCACTACATCCTCACTCACGAAAACCTCGGCACCACAACACCACTGGTTCCGATCCACCTGTATCACGGGTTGCTCGACGGGCTGGTGCCGATCGAGTCCGGACGCGCACTGTTCGCCGAATACACCTCCCGCGACGTGGCCGTGTCCTGGTCGGAATTCGACGTCACCCACCTCGGCGCGGCCGACCTCGGAGTCCCCGACGTCCTCACCGCATTCCGTACCGGATTCGCCCGCCCACCGCGCCATCACGGCGCGAACCCGACCAGCTGACCGGCCTGCCCGCACCACCCCCTCCGGTGGGGGCAGGCAAGGCCACCGTCTCGACAACGAATGGGAGTCGAAACCGATGAACCACACCACTGGGCGCACAGCCCTCGCGCTCGCGGCCACATGGCTGACCGTGACCGTCATCGGGACCACCCCAGCCCTGGCCGACACCAGCGCACCGGCACCAACGTCTACCTCGCGCGAACCCGCGACCGCAGCCTGTCCGGCGTTGTACATGCTGGGTGTCCAGAGTGGAGAGGAAGGTGCTGCGACCTCTGTCGACACCGGTGACACCGGGGTGCTGGGTCAGGCTTTCGGCCGGCTGGGTGCCGCCGTGGGCGCGGTGAGCGAGCGGTCCTACATCGTTGTCGGCGCCGAGGTGAACACGACGAACTATCCCGCCGCGGTGACCGCCGCAGCCGAGCAGATCGAACAGCGCGCCACCGAGGTCATCGACCGATGCCCCACGACCCAGATCGCGGTCGCCGGATACGCCCAAGGCGCCGCCGCAGCAGCAACCTTCGCGGAGGAGGCCGGGAACGGTCAGTCGCGGGTCCCGGCCGACAAGGTCGCCGCGGTGGCGCTGCTGGCCAACCCGGCGCGCCGAGCCGCGACCGGCGCTCTACCCGGCACGGACAACGCTGCGGTCCCGGCCGCAGCGCCGGGCACGTCCGGAACCGAGGTGGCCAAGATCGAGCTGACCAACGTCGGGCTCTCCGGCGCCGGAATCGCCGCCAGCGCGACCCCGGCGAACTACGGCTCGCTGATCGGGCGGGTGGCTGATCTGTGCGTCGCCGGGGACGCGACGTGTGATGTCCAGGCCGGGAGCCCGTTGCTGACCGCGGTCACCAACATCACCGCCCGAACCGAGGGCAAGGACCCGGTCACCGCGATCGCCACTGTCGCCCAAGCCCTGGCCTCGACCGCGTTCACCACCGCGGTCGGCGTCGTCAACGACGACATCTCCGGCACCAGCTTGGACCAGCTGTCCTACACCCCCACCCAGACTCTTGGTCAGCGCATTGCTGCGGCCTCCTCGCCGACTGCGACCACACCGACCGAGTCCGACGCGCTCTCGGCGTTGTTCAAGATCGGCACGATCGGGCTGAACGCCGTGGTGTCAGTGGCCCAGAAGGTGTTCACCGCCACGACCATCGCCGAACTGGCCGCCGTGGGGCTGTCGAATCCTGCCGCCGCGGTCGCGGTGCTCGGGACGAAAGTCGCCGATGCCGTGGTGGATCTGGTACCGCCGCAGTCGATCAGTACCTGGGTCAACGACGCGTTCGAGGCCATCATCTCCACCATCACCGAACCCCAAGACCTCTACACCACCTCGGCGACCGCCCAATACAGCGACGCCACCGGGCGACGCAGCAGCTACAGCACCGTCTCGGTCACCACCGACGGTGACACCCCGCTGGCCGCGACCACCGCCTGGTTCACCGCGATCGCCCACGACCTCACCGCCACCGTGACGCCATCGATGACGTACCCGGCTCCCACGTCCACACCAGCGAAGCCCACTGCCACGCAGTCTGGTTCGTCGTCGGCCACGACCAGTACGTCGGTGCGCACCCCCTAGACCCCTTCGGAGCACGTCGAGCCCTGTTCCTTCCCCCTGATCAGTGGCTCTTCCCAGCGGCGTGCTCCGAAGGGCCCAACCACCAACCGATCCACCCGACCGAGCGAGGAGGTGAACAACATGCCCACCGACGACCTGAGCCGCGACCACGGCCTCGACTGGCTCAACAAACCAGCAGATCCACAACCCGATCCAGAGGAGCCACGGCGGCTCGGCGAGCACGTCCACCGCCGAGCCAGACCGGCGCGCCGGTTGCGCGTCGTCGCGCTGAGCGCCGCCGCCGGCATCCTCACCGGCGCGGTCGCTGCGGTCGCGGTGGACATGCCGGGTAGCGACCCCACCGACGCGGCCGCCTCTGCAACACCCACGGCCTCGATCACTCCCACCTCGACGGTCGCTGCAACCGAGCGAGCCTGCGCCGGACTGAGCGCACGCACCGTGACAGCCGGGGCCGGGGACACCACGACTCTGGCGGGTGTGATCGCGGCGTTCGAATACGCCTACTACGTCACACGCAGCGCTGAGGACGCGCTGCGATTGGTGACCCCGCAGGCCGGAATCACACTCGAACCGCTGGCCGCCGCGATCACCGCGTTACCGGCCGACACCACCCACTGCGTCGGCATCACCCCCATCGCGGAGAACACCGCCGAGGTCCACCTGGTGGAACTGCATCCCGACGGCCGCCGCTTCGACTACCTGCAG
>NZ_JARWOJ010000193.1 GCF_029868625.1 Nocardia neocaledoniensis
CGTTCGAGGGCCCCGCAGGCAATGCCCGCGGGGCCCTAGTCCTGTTGGGCAGAGATATATAAGGCGCGTGGGGTTTACGCGGATCAGTGTGCGGGCGAAAGCCCCGAGACATTCTCGCCCGTAACGCCCCGGCGTCGGCGGCGCGGCGCGGGGGCGCGCGCCCCCCCCCCCCCCCCCCCGGCCGGGGTCAGCTCTGGACGAGTTCGTAGCCGAGGTTTTCGACGGTGGCCTGGATCAGTGCGGCGTCTGCGGCGCTGGCGCCGGTGACGGTGACCGCGCCGCTGGTCAGATCGATGCCGACGTCGTCGATGCCAGAGAGCTTTTCGAGTCCGGCGCTGACCTTGCCGACGCAGCTGCCACAGGACATGCCCGAAACGACGTAGGTGCTCGTGGTGGTTGTGGTGCTCATGGCCGGGTCTCCTTGTGTGGCGTTGCTTTCCGAGGAGAGACGCTACGACATCATCTCGTGAATGTAAACCCCTAGGGGGTATAGGTATCGAGCCATTTACCCATATACCTAGCGGGGGTATATTGGTGACGTGGGTCACCGGGACTCGCATCGAATCGGAAAGGGGCCTGGCCGTGGTGAAAACACAAGGGAGTGATCGCGCCGGCATCGAGGCGCGAACCGCTGACAGCACCCGAGGCGAGGACCTCGCCATGGCCGCCACGAGCGTCTGGATCGTCTTGGCCGTACACCTGGACGGGCGTGCGCACTACCTGGATTTACCGGACTCGTTCTTCACCTGGTGGCATCTGCTGTTGTATTCCGGCGTCGGCGCAGCGGCTGCCCTGCTGTTGACGATGGGCGTGCGGCGCCGTAGAACAGGTCGATCGCTGATGTCGGCGGCGGTGTCGATGCCGCGGGGGTACGGTGGGTCGCTGGCCGGGGTCGGCGTCTTCGCCGCCGCCGGGCTCGCGGACATGGCGTGGCATCTGAGGTTCGGGGTCGAATCCGGGCTCGACGCGTTGGTCAGCCCGACTCACCTACTCCTGTTCACCGGGGCCGTTCTGCTGTTCTCCGGCCCGCTGCGCGCGACCCAGATCAAACAGCCCTCAGCACCGTTGTGGGCCGTGCCCGCGGTCATCGCCGCGACTGCCATCACCGCGATCGTCGGCTTTGCCCTCAGCTATGTCTCCGCGTTCACCACCGACGCACCACTGCGCGCAGTCGGCGACTTCCCCGAGGGCACCCCGGCGCACTACGCCACCGAGATCCCGGCCCAGGCCGGACTCGGCGCCTATCTGATCACTACCGCGCTGGTCGTGGTCCCGGTTGCGCTGCTGCTGAAGCGGCGGCGATTGCCCGTCGGTGCGATCACAGCCTTCGTCACTGCATTGGCCATCCTCGCCCAGACCGTGCAGAACTTCACCCGCCCCTCGGTCGTGGTGGCCGCCGTCGTTGCCGGGCTGGTCATCGAAGGGCTCGTCGCGGTAGGCACAGCCTGGATGCCCCGGGTGCCGACAGTGGCGGTTGTCGCGGCCGCGCTGCCGACGATGCTGTGGTCGGCGCAGTTCGCGGCCTTGCAGCTCGGCCCGGGAGTCGCGTGGTCGGCAGAACTCGCCACCGGGACGGTAGTGCTGTCCGCTTTGATGTCGGTGGCGATCATCTCTGCTCTACCCGAAAGGCGTGAGGGAACCTAAGCCTGCGGAGGAGAGATCCCGGCGCGCTCAACGGGCAAAGCCGACCGTTTCTACGACTTTCCTACGTAGCATCGCTCTCGGGTGCCCGCAATCGACGTGAACATGATTCATTTCCGCATATCCAGCGCCGTCGTGGCCGCGCCGGATATGCGGCTCGACTGCCCGGGCGCGCCGAGTCGGCGTTCAGCCGAGGGCTGCGATCAATTCCCTGCACGCCGTTTCACAGCGTCGGCATGTCTGCGCGCAGACCCGGCAGTGTTCGTGGGCGGTATGGCGTTCGCATTCATCCGCGCAGCTCGCGCACGCGGTCGCACAGGCTTCGAGAACCGCTCGGGTCAAGTTCGCGTCGTAGCCGGTGTGACGCGACAACACTCTTCCTGTGGTGTCACAGATGTCGGCGCAGTCGAGATCGGATCTGATGCACTTGACCATTTCGGCCACGCTCGGCTCGCTCAAGCAGGCATCCGCGCACGCGGTGCAGGCCTGTGCGCATTCGAAACATCGTTCGATGCACGTGGCAAGTACATTCCGGTCGACCTGGCCGAGATCGGCCGGATACGAGTCGAGCAGTTCAGCGACGGTACCCATGAGTTTCCTCCTCGACGAAAAGTTCCAGCTGGTCGTCGGTGCATTACCCGGCCACCGGGGGGCGAAACCGCAGCGAACCGGCGGACTCGACCGGCCACGGGGCGATCGTCTCGCGGGTTGCGGGAGCCGGCACCCAGCAGGCCATGGCGCGCGCCACACCTCGGATCGGTTGCTCCACACCGAGCCGATATCTACTGTCTAACTACGTAGATATTCGTAGTCCGTTCGACACGAACTCATCGTCGAACCCAGCACAGAGGAGTACCCCACAGTGAGCCAAGCAGGCCGTCCTGTAGTTCTGATCGCCGACAAGCTCGCCCAGTCGACCGTCGACGCGCTCGGTGACGGTGTCGAGGTTCGCTGGGTCGACGGCCCCGACCGCCCGGCCCTGCTCGCCG
>NZ_JARWOJ010000194.1 GCF_029868625.1 Nocardia neocaledoniensis
CTCGAACACGTCGCGTCCTGGGGTTTCGTCGTCCCCCCCCCCCCCACCCAACGCCGCCCCCAACCCAACCACCAACAACACGCCACAGAAAATCAAAACACCCACGCCAAAGTGAGCAACGTGCCCCCCCGCCCCCCCCCCCCCCCACGTACCGGGGCCGCGAAGGCCTCGGGGCTCAGGACCGACAGCGGCTCGGGCCGCTTGCCGTCGATCATCAGCTCCCAGCGCGAAATCACCCTGGCGTCACGGAAGAACAGCCCCTGCGGCTTGCCCGGCTCGATGTCGCCGAGCCGATCGGACAGGCTGAAGGTGCCGCCTTCGACCAGCGTGACATTGCCTCCGTTGCCGCCGAGCCCGGCGGGTTCCCCCGCGTTGAGCGGGCTCGGCGACTCGCTGTTCAGGGTCATGCGCGCCCGCTGATCGCCGCCCCGACGGGCAGCGGCAGCGCGAACGCGTCGCCGTACCCGATCGTGGTCTCGGCCAACAGTTGCCGGTAGACCCGTTCGTAGCCACCGCCGAGGGTGTCGGCGCCGAAATTGGCTTCCACGTGCGCCCGGCAGGCCGCCGGGTCGTAGGAGGCGACCTCGGCGATGGCGCCGGGCAGCTCGGCCGGATCGTCACAGATCCGTCCGGTGACACCGTCGACCAGAACCTCGCTCACCGCGCCCCCACGCAACGCGACCACCGGAGTACCGGTGACCATAGCCTCGATCATCACCATGCCGAAGGGCTCCTCCCACCGGATCGGGAACAGCAGACACCGCGCTTCGGACAAGAGTTTACGCTTGTCGGTCGCGTCGGCGAGCCCGAACACGTGATCATCGGCGGTCAGCCGCGGACGCACGTACTCCTCGAAGTACGCCTTCTCGGGCGCCTCGGAGCACTTGCCCGCCAGGACGAGCGGGATTCCGGCCTCGTGGGCGGCGTCCAGCGCCAGATGTGGACCCTTGTCCATCGTGAAGCGGCCGAGGAACAGCGCGTAATCCTTCTTCTCGGCCCGGTACGGCCACAGGTCGGGCCGCAGCGCGTTGTGCACACGCCCCACCCAGCGCAGCTCCGGCGCGAGTTCGCGCTGCCGGTCGCTGATCGCGACGAGCGAGCACTCTTTGCCGAGTTCCCGGTAGTACCGGTAGCAGTCGTCCTGCACGGGACCGTGCACGGTGACCACCGTTGGCAGCCCGAGATCGGCGTAGGCGGGCGCGTTGAGCGGGCCCGCGAACGTGTGGTCGTGGACCAGGTCGATGCCTTCGGTCTCGGCCAGGCGCTCGATCGCGCGGCGCACCCGCAGCGCGTGGACCACTTCGGGGAACGGATCACCGAGTCGCTCCGGGACGATCCGGTCCCACAGCGGGACGAAGTTCGCCTTGGTACCCGGCTCGCCCGCACCGAACAGGGTGACGTGATGGCCGCGCTCACAGAGCGAATCGACCAGATCGGCGACTACGGCCTCGACGCCGCCGTAGGCCTTGGGGGGAACATCGAAATACGGTGGAACCACCATCGCGATCCGCAGTGGGCCACCGTTGTGCTCGATCGAGTAGAGATCGGACGTGGAGAACCCGGCCGGCGACATTGCCGACATGTCTGCACTCATGACCTTCCTTCCAGGGACACAACCTCGCAACACTTGCGCGAACAAGAGATGGCCGCCTCGGCGGAGGTGGAGACGAGAGCTGCACCGCCGTCCATGGGGCATGGTTGGCCTGGCCAGACGTGGAGCGCGCCGCTGGGGCGCCCGCCTGATCAGAGGGGCCGTAGAGAAAAGTACCCCGCTACCGCGGAGTAAACCAGCCGGTTGCTGAGAATTCGTGGCGGGGAATGGCAGCCGGGACAGGAGATTCCACCGTCAGAGCCGGTCTACGCCGTACAGAATTTCGGTTCTACCGGGTCGACGCACGGTATGTTGCCGAACTCGATCATGGTGAGCCTGGCCTTACCCCGGATCAGGTAGTCGAGGAACTGCGCGACCAGCGAATCACCGGCGACCGGACCGTGAGTGTAGGCGTATTCGATACCGGTGAAGCGGTAGTACCCCAGACGGATCGTGTCGGCCGTCGGCTGCACCCCGTCGATGGACACCGCGGCGGCGGCGCCCCCCGCCCCCCCCCGCGGCACCTAGCCCCCCCCGCCCGGGGGTTTTGGAACCTTACTTAACACATAGTCGGGAGCGGCGGCCGCGTCGCGCGGGTCGCCGCCGAACATGTCGCGCAGCATGGCCGTGTGGGGGGGACCGGGGGGGGCCCGATTAACGCGCACCCCCAGCGGAGCCCCCGGCAGGGGGAGGGGTTTGGTGGACG
>NZ_JARWOJ010000195.1 GCF_029868625.1 Nocardia neocaledoniensis
GCCGAGACGGATCGCGGAGACCTTCTCCGCGACACGAGCTTTGAGCGCTTCCATGGCACTGTTGACCTCCCACTTCACTAAATTTTTCCCCCCCCCCCCCCGGGGGCCCCCCCCCCCCCCCCCCCCCCCCCCCACCCGTTATCAACGATTCGAGAGACGCGATGACGATGCGCCGCTCAGCCCCGGCTTGGGACCGGGTGCGGTTCAACGATCGAGGCGGAGTCAGCGGAGGCTGCTTCCTCTTCGTACCGCCGGTCGATCGCCTTCAAAGTAAACACCGTGATCACCATGAACCACAGGAAGAAGTCGGTCATCGGAATCCACCAGGCCAGGATCCCGTTCCAGGCGAACGGGCCGGTCTTGACATAGATCAACACGATCGGCGGCGCCATCTGGATGAACGCCATCAGTAGGCTGAAGTACCCGACCCAGCGCGGATACATCGGGGTGCGGCTCTGGTCGGACAAGATCGCGAGGCCGGTGGCACAGATCCAGACGACGAACGGCGGGAAGCCGACAACGAATGAGATCCATCCGAAGTCGTTGAGGATCTGGATGTTCTCCGCTGACTGGCTTTCCGGTCGGAAGGCGGCAGTGAACCACATCGTGATGGGCAGAATTATCAGTAGGGACGATGCAGCGAACGCGGCGATCTGAACGATAATGATCGTCGGGGCGACACCTCTGATTCGCCGTGTTTGCCCGATGATTCCAGCACCGAACACGAGGTAAAACATCGTACCGAAATAGCACAACGCCAACCCGGTCCGAATGCCGTTCGGGTTTTCTCGGTAGATTTCTGCGGTTCGCTCCGCGGTGTCATTCGGGCTCAAAGGCGGCAGAAACTTGGCAAACAGTACGAATCCGACAAAGAACAGCACTGCGAAAGCTACGCCGCCCCAGGTACAGATAATCTCAATTCTACGTTTCATGGCGCGAGCTCCTTTGCTTCGCTGAAGTGTTCCGGCCCAATCCACACGGGGGGTTCGATCCTCGCCGGTGTCACAGGTTTGCAGTGATCAGACATCCCACTCGAACTCGAGCTTCTCGGGACGGTGGAAGATCATCCCATCCTGCACCTGGATCTGCTGGTCTGGCACGACGCGCAGATTTGGTAGACGGGTGATAGCGGTTTCGATTGCGATACGCGCGTCAAGACGCGCAACGGACTGTCCGATGCAAGCATGGATTCCGCCGCCGAAGTGCATACTGTTGCGCATCTCTGTGGCGTCACGGTCGATGTTGAACTTTTCCGGGCACTCGAACCGGGACTCATCGTTGTTGGCGGACTGTACCAGCGCGAAGATGTTCGAGCCGGCGGGGATCTGCTGTCCGTGGAACTCGACGTCCTGCTTGACCCGACGCACGACACCGCGGGCTGGTGTCAAACGTCGCAACGACTCCTCGACAACCTTCGGGACCAGGGTCAGATCGTCGCGTACCCGGGCCAGAAGTTCCGGCTGCTCGCACAGTTTGTACAGCGAGTAACTGATGGCACCTGCGCTGGTCTCAAATCCGGCGATGACAAGCTGGCCTACAACACCGAGGACCTCACGGTCGGTCAGCCTCTTCTCGTCTCGCTCCTGCGCCAGAATCAAACCGCTGATGAGGTCGTCACCCGGGTTTTGGCGGCGAGCGGCGATCGCGTCAGTCAGGTACTCGCTGAAGCCGACTTGCTCTCGAGCCAGCTCCAACCGTCGCTCATCGGAGATCGTGGGCACAAAGAGCTCGGTGATGCCAAGGGTCCACTGATGGAACTGCTTGTGATCCTCCGGCGAGACGCCGAGGATCTTGATCAGTACCTGAACCGGCATCGGAGTCGCGAACCTGTCGACCAGATCCGCGTGCCCGAGGGGAATCAGCGGCTCGATGAGGCTGGTTGCGGCCTCACGGATCTGGCCTTCCCGCTTCGCGACGGCGGCCGGGGTCAAGGGCTTCGCGGCGAGTTTGCGAATGCGGTCGTGCTCAGGCGGATCAGTGTTGACCAAAGCCGGCTGCCACGGAGCGTATCCGTGCGGCAGGGACTCCTTTACCTCGTCGGGAATGTCCCCGACGAGATCGGAGGGCATGGCACCGAATCGTTCCGAGTCGCGAACCACGGTGAGTACATCGTCATACCGGCTCAAAATCCAGGCATCGAGTTCAGGAACGTGCAGCACGGGCGCGTGCTGGCGGAGCTCCTTGAACATCGGACAGGTGTCCCACATGCCCCGGAAGGCTTCCATCATCGATGGTCCTGCCGTCTGTTCAGTCATTGCTCATCCTCCAGATGATCGTTCCAAGTCACACGACCGGATCGCAGGGTGGTCGGTCGCGCGCTCAATGTGACAAAGCGATAGGGAGTGAACCCCTTCAACTGGCCCGGCATGTCCGCTGCTAAAGAACGCTGGTCGGACGTGCCACGGACCAGATGTCACTTCAGGCCGGCAACCGCAACTGAATCCAGGTCGATCGCCATATCGGCATATCGACGGATCTGATCGACGATCAGGCGGTCACCGCGCTCGGTCGATTCGACTTGGCTCGCTGCACCCACGAACAAGAAGACGCCATAGAGCGCGCCTTCCCGATAGGACGCCCAGCACTCGTCGAAGGCGAACCCTGTCACCCCGGCGCCGAGCAACTGCTGGTGGTAGTCGGTGATCAGGTCGCGCTCGGCCGAACGGCGCGTCTCCGTCGACAGCGAAGAACCGAGGAAGTAGGCGGGGTCGACTCCGGGGGGGCCGAGTCGCACTGTCTGGAAGTCGATGACGGTTGCGGTGCCGGCGTCCGAGTCGGTGCCGAACATGATGTTGTCGGTGCGGAAGTCACCGTGCTGAACGACCGTCGGCGACTTCCAGCTGCGAACCCACTCACCCGCCCGGGGCAGTACCGACTCAAACAGCTGCACGTGCTCGGGTTCGAGGCCGTGACCGAAACGGTCGAGGAACGGTACGAGTCCTGCCGAGAGGCCATCGAAGATTCCGAACGTGCGAGCCGGGTTAGCGATCCATTCCAGCTCGTGGAGCGCAGGTGAGTTCCACAGGGGCGCTTGGAAATTGACCAGCTGACGCAGCACGCTGGCGCATTCGTCGAGGCTTGAGGCCTGCAGCACGTCACCGGGCCGGGTTCGACCGCTGAGGTCTTCGAGAACCAAGTTGAAAAGGTTCGAGCCGGGATCGAAGTAGGAGTGGTAGCACTTCGGCAAGCTCATCTCGGTGAGCTGCGGAGCGATGTCGCGATAGAACGAGGTTTCCAGCTCGTACAGGCCCATCGCCTGCGCCAGTCCAGAGCTTCCCGGGTCGTCGGTGGGGAACTTCACGACGACTGAGGTCGGAGCCGTGGTCTTATCGGCATAGGTCAACGTCGCCCGGACCATTCGGGCGAGGAGGCCGCCGCCGATAGGTGCGAGCGCGACCTCCGCGATGCCCGGAGTACCTGGCGCTGCCTTCAGCACGGACTGGAACCAGTCGGTAGTCATGTCTGCGGTGCTCATCGCCACGGCAACGGGTTCCCGGGCCTCGGTGCCCTGGGTAGCGGACTGCGTCATACGTATCTTTCTCCTGCTGTGCACGGATGACCGGGCGGGCCGGCCTCGATTTTTAATCGATAATAGATTTCGACGAACTCATGCATGCCAGTCGAATACTGTGTTCGAACAGTATGTATGCTAGCTGGAGTGTTGTCAATCACATCTCCTTGGCGCACCCATGAGTGGCCTGCCAGCCACCCTCAGGAGCCGCAGCCCGACCGGCCGAACCCTCGCGATTTAGTGGCTTCTAACTGCAACAAGAGCGGCGCCGAGGACGGGACGCGACCGGACCGAGGCGCACACGCCACGCCTAGGCCTTGCGCTCCATGCGCCGTTCCCGGACAGTCACGTCGGGTCCGCCTGCGACTCCAGGCGCTCGCTACACGTCGAGGCTCGATTGTGAACCAATATTAAAAATCTCCTTGACCGATGTCCGCTTTGATGCCTACGGTGGACACGCCGTCGATGACGGCGCGCGCGAGCAGGCCCGCCGCGATCGGGGATCGAGTATCACACCATCACCCCTGAGGTCCGGATTCCCACAGCATCAGCGTCTCTCGCCGGATCCACACATCAATACCTAGGAGCAGGAATGGGCTGGAGCGACGAGGTCAACGCCGCTGATGAGTACTTCCACAAGCACAGCGACGACCCCTACTGGAGTGAGAACAGTCTGCTCGGATTCACGGTGCCGGAGCGGAATCTGTGCGGCTTCATCTATTTCTACTTCCGGCCGAACATGAACCTTGTGGTCGCCGGCCCAGCGATCTGGGATCACACCGGCGAGGACGTGTACAACTGCAAGTACTACGGCTGGGATCAGCACCTGGCCATCCCTGAAGGCGCCCAGATGTTCGACTTCGAATTGTCGAACTCGCTGTCTTGTAAAATGATCGAGCCTCAGCGGGAATACCGGTTCGGCTACGACCGACATGGTGTCAAGATCGATCTCACTTGGACGGCCGTAGCCGAGCCGCACTACATGAAGTTGTCCAAGACCGGCGAGGAAGACCCCGGCATCGCGAACTGGGTATCCAAGGATGGGGAGTACTCCGTCGGGCACTACGAGCAGGCAGGGCGCTTCCGCGGTACCGTCGAGGTCGAGGGTGAGGTGTTCGACATCGATTGCGGCGCCCTGCGCGACCGGGGATGGGGTCCGCGGCACGCGGACATCAAAGATCCATTGCGAGCTGGCTGGCCCTATGTCTTCGCATCGGCAGAGAGCGGATGGCACCTCTACGATCCTCAGACCACGCTGTCGTTCGACGAAGACCCGATCGAAGGCACGACTGAGACGGTGACGACTGGCTTCTACATCCGCGACGGGATCAAGGCCCGTGTTGTCGATGGAACTCGGCGAGCTACACGCGGCCGAGACGGCAGGGTGCTCACCCAGGTCATCGACTGCGTCGACGAGCTCGGCAGGGAACTTCACGCAGTCGGCCAGTCGATGAACTGGCTCAAGTGGCCGGTCAACAGCGACATCATGAACTGGTGGTCGCTGGTGAAATGGGAGTACGACGGCCAGGTCGTGTACGGCGAGGACCAGGACTTCATGAACTTCCGGCACTACCGCAAGTACTGGAAGCGCCTGCTGGAGACGGATCCCGGCTTGATGCACTGCTTCCCGCCCTCGCCCGACTACCCACCGTACGGCCAGCCGTGAGGCGTAGCGCTCGGGACCGTTCGACGTGCATTTGCCATCGTCTGCCCGCGTCAGCAGGCTCTGTACAGTCGAACTTCGACGCAGGACGACGATGACCCTGCACGCATGATGTGACTGGGTTGTCCGCTGCAAGCGGACAACCCAGTCGTACAATGTGTCGATACCAATTGCCATCGCCAGTGGAGAGAGGTGGACCCGCGCAGTGGTGCGACCAGCTGTCCGGAAAGTACGTGCCACACGAGCGGAAAGACGAGACCAGATCGCACAAAAACTGTTGTCCGCCGCGGAGCGCTTCGTCGTCGATGGGGCGAGCTTCACTGAGATCAGCGTCGAACAACTGATCACAGAGGCTGAGATCGCGCGGTCAACGTTTTACATGTACTTCGAAGACAAGGGAGCACTACTTCTCGAGCTCACCGACAGGGTCACCGTCACCATGGGCCAAGCAGCTCTTGCCTGGCTGGAACTGCCACCGAAATCAAGCCGATCCCAGTTGAGGGACGCGCTCAACCGGGTAGTCGAGGCATACTTCACTCATCGTCATATTCTTGCCGCGGTCGCCGAGGCCGCAGCGTACGACCCGCGCGTCAGGGCGCAGTACGGCGAGGTGATGGCGCGCAGAATCGAATTCATCACCGAACACTTCCTGGAACAGCAGCGACAGGGCGCCGTCCGACCAGATGTCGACGTACCGTCGGTGACTCCCTGGATTACGTGGATGATAGAGCGTTGCCTATACCAGTGGTTGGGCCACGATACACGTGACCAGTCGGAATTTACGACCCCGGATTTTACAGAAGGGCTGACCAGCGTCATTTGGTATACCTTCTACGAGGGCATCGGTTGAGTGAGCTGGCCAGCGGCTATCTTTTGAGCCGGCCCGGCGGAAGTAACAGTCATGGAGCATGGCAGACATCATTGTGTAATCTTCCTATGGTGGTATTGAGTTTACGTAGAACGTCAGCGCGGATGATCTAGGCCTTCCGGAGCATCGGCATCCACACTTCCGATGCTCCCGGCCGTCATCAAAGAACGCTCAGTGGACGCATATTTGGCGAAATTGTACCCACAGCCTGCCGACGGAGACCCATGGCCACCAAGAAGCAGTACTTCGATACCGCGCTTGAAATGCTCAATACCTGTGGATACGGGAGCCTCAAACAAGCATCGCTATGTCGCAGTCTCGGGGTGACTACGGGTTCGTTCTACCACTACTTTGGCGACTGGCACGACTTTACTGCACAGTTTCTCGACAACTGGCTGGCCCGGAGCAACACAGGGCTCGATTTCGCCGCCAGCCCGAAGGTACGCAAAGAACGGCTCGAATCCCTGCTCCGCTTTGGTACGACTCTCCCCCATCGTGCCGAAGCAGCGCTGCGGGTGTGGAGCGAACTCGATGCCCAGGCCTTCGAGATGCAATCCAGGATGGATCAACGCCGTATCGAGGTCGCCACTGAGGTTCTGCAAGATCCTCTTGATGCCCTATCGGCACAGCAACTGGCGGTCAGATGCCTGTATACGCTGATCGGATATCAGCACCTTCGGATAGGCGTAGGCTACCCCCCGCTGAAACCACTACTTCGAGAGATCGTTCGGCCGGCGCTCGGCACCCGTACACCGCTCGATTTGACGGAGTCGGAGAAATCCTCACCGCATCCGAGTGCGATAAATGTACGCGTGTAGGCGCCCAGTATTACCTAGCCACCCATAAAGCCCGGCATGGCAAGGGCGTCATATCCGGATGTACGTCACCATCTATGGTGACTTCGACATCAGATCGACGTTTGGCCATCTCTTCAGCGAAACGGGCTGCTTCTGTCCGGTCGCATTGGAAATCGAGTATTACTCCGAAGCGCGTAAAGATCGCACGCACATGCCGACGTCTCGTATCAGGAACGCACCGACCCAGCTCTATGAGATAGGCCAGCGCGGCCTGACGTTGCGCACACAGCGACCCGCGCCAGTGGGCATGTCGCTGCATAATCCGATGTGCCAGTTCGATCGTGAGATCAGTCGGCGTTAGTTCGCATGAGCCGAACAGGTCCGAGGCGAGCGGCGAGTGTCCGACACGATACGGAAACCGCTGTGAATTCCAGAACATCCGGGCCACCCGCCAACATTATGTGATCGGCGCACGCCGCTTCGCTTCAGCGAAGGCCAGGGCGTCGATCCAGCTTGTCTTCTTCATGAGAAGTCCGCGGTATTTCATGATGATCGACTGCCCGTTGATCGTCAGGACCCCTGCGAGCCTGTCACCCTCACGGTAGAGGGCGACGCAACGCCCATCCCGATCGAGATCGCCGTCGACGACACGGACTTCGTCGACCGCCGGAACACCCACAAACTGAATGCGGCTGTCGTACCAATCGGACCAGAAGTACGGGACTGTGGAATACGGCTTCGCGGCATCGGGGTCGAGTGCATTCCTGGCCGCGAAAGCGCCCTGCTCCGCTGCGCTGGTCCAGTGTTCCAGTCGCATTGAGCGCTCGAAGAGTGGGTTGTACCACTGCGCTACGTCGCCCGCGGCGTACACTCCGTCCACGCCAGACCAGAGGGTGGCGTCACACACCACGCCGTTGTCCAGAGTAAGTCCTGAACCTTCGAGCCAATTTGTTGCCGGCACCGCACCGATGCCGACCACGACGAGGTCGGCATCGATCGTTGTTCCGTCAGCCATACGTACACGTTCGACGCGGCCGTTGCCCTCCAGCCCAGCAACGCCCACGCCGCAACGCAAATCGGTGCCGTTTCGCTCATGCAGCGTCGAACACAACGGCCCCATGACCCCGCCGATAGACCGGACCAGTGGCGTCGGCAGCGCTTCGATGACCGTCACCTCGAGCCCGCGTTTGCGGGCGCCGGACGCTACCTCCGACCCGATGAAGCCAGCTCCGATGACCACCGTGCGGGCACCGGAATCCAGCGCCCGCCGCACCGCGACGGCGTCGTCGAGAGTGCGGAGGGTGTGCACGCCTTCCAGTCCCTCCGATCCCGGCAATCGCCTCGCCGATGCGCCCGTCGCGATGACCAGTGCCCCGTAAGAGATCCGGTCTCCGCCGACCTCGACGACACGGGCCTCGGTATCAAGACTTGTGGCGGGCGATCCCAGGACCAGATCGACGCCGAGTTCAGTGCGCAGGTGCTCCGCGGTCCGGAACTCCGTCGAATCCGGTTCCTCGTTCTCACCGAGCGGATCGAGATATGCCTTCGACAACGGCGGCCGGTCATAGGGCAGGTGATGTTCCGCGCCAACCATGGTCACCGTGCCGGAGAATCCGGCCTTCCGCGCAGCCTCCACCGCACGTAGCCCGGCAAGGCTAGCTCCCACGACGGTCAGATTCTCGATTGCCATATCCGTTCCTACTCCTTCGTTCTGTGGTCTTGCCACGCCGAGGTCCCGAACTGTCGATCCCGCCGGATTGGGTTCTGGAGCGACGCTGCCATGCAACGCATTGCCATCATCAGACGCCGCAAAGAATTTAATTGAAAGTAAATTAAATACATGCGTGGCGTCAAGTACCGCCTGCCTCCGTGGTTCGGCCGACTCAGAACCGTGTAAGCCCCCTACCCCGCACTCACAGGACCTTGCGCATGATCCGCAGGGCTTTGTCGGTGTATGGCGGGTACATCAGCGACAGGTCGGGCCAGAAGGTCTTCTTCAACACAGACTTCCGATGACTCAGCGTCTCGAACCCCCACCTGCCGTGGTAGGCACCCATGCCGCTGGCGCCGACACCGCCAAAGGGCAACTGCGGGACCAGGAAATGCATCGCGAGATGGTTGACGACGGCGCCACCAGAGGGGATCTCGTCAACAAGGCGCCGCTGATCACGCTTCGACGTGCTGAAGTAGTATGCTGCCAGCGGCTTGGGTCGACCGTTTACGAATGCGATCGCCTCGTCCAGCGACGAGTAGGACAACACGGGCAGGATGGGCCCGAAAATCTCCTCCTGCATCACGGCGTCGCTCGGATCCGGATCGACGAGAATGGTTGGTTCGACCCGCAACTGGGGCCTGTAGGAATTGCCCCCCAGGGCGAGCTCACCCTTGGTCCCGGTGAGGTAGCCTACGAGGCGGTCGAACTGTCGCTCGTTGATGATGCGTCGCCCACGTGGGTCGTCACCGCGCTCGAACTTCTTCGTGGTCGCGACGAGCTTTTCCACCAAGGCCTGACGAACACGCTCGTCGACCAGGATGTAGTCCGGCGCGATACAAGTCTGGCCCGAGTTCATGAACTTGACCCAAGCGACGCGGCGCGCGACGACGTCCAGATCCGCATCTGCAGTCACGATCACCGGACTCTTGCCGCCAAGTTCCAGAGTCACCGGTGTCAACGTCGCGGCTGCGCCCGCCATGATCTTCTTGCCGACTTCGGTTCCACCCGTGAATACCGCATGATCAAAGCCCTGCGCCAGCAAATCCTGGGTGACCTCAGCACCGCCCTCGACCACGAACACCGCCTCCGAGTCGAGGTACTCAGGCAGGAGGCGGGCGAGGAGGTTTGAAGTCGTCGGCACCAGCTCCGACGGCTTTACCACAGCGCAGTTTCCAGCGGAGAGCGCAGCGATCAGCGGAGCAAGTGTGAGGACTACCGGGTAGTTCCATGGACCGATGATGAGCACGACACCGAGAGGTTCGTACTGGATCCACCCTGAACCGGGCTGCTGGACTATCGGTAATGGCTGCCGTCGCCTACGCATCCAGCCTCGCAGGTGTTTCAGCGCAAACACCGCTTCACCACGAGTGGACGAGATATCGCCGAACCAGGCCTCGGCCGCGCTGCGACCGAGGTCAGCAGCCAAGGCCGCGGCGATCTGCTCCTCACGTTCATCGAGCAGCCGGATCAGGTTTTGCAGCTGCTCTACACGCCAGCGTCGAGACCGCGTCCGACCTGACGAAAAGCCCGCCCTTGCACGAGCAAGAACGTCTGCGACCACCGGATCATCTACCGACCGGCCAAGGGAGGGTGTGGACATCATCGTCTCCGTTTCGTTAGTGCTGTCGGGCTGGCAATCGGCGGGTGGCGCAGACTCAGCTTTCGGGCGGACCGGCGGCTCATCGAACTGATACATGCCGCTTCACGAGCTTTCCAGTGGCCGTGCGCGGTAGGACATCCACGAATTCCACGCTCTTGGGGGCCTTGTATTTGGCGATGCGATCGCGGACGTACTCGATGATCTCCTCCGCCAGCGCATCGTCTCGCGCGACTCCCGGATTCAACTGGACCACAGCCTTGACCTGCTGGCCCATTACCTCGTCCCGGACTCCGATCACCGCCACGTCGAAGATCGCCGGGTGCAGCGCGAGGACGTTCTCGATCTCTTGGGGATAGATATTCACACCGCCGGAGATGATCACGAAAGACTTCCGATCCGACAGGAACAGATAGCCTTGTGCATCGACATACCCCAGATCACCGATGGCGGTCCAAGTCGGATACACAGGATGTTGGGCTTCTGCGGTCTTCGCCGGGTCCTTGTGATATTCGAATGGAAGCACCTCACGCTCGAAATACACATTGCCGATCTCGCCGGCCCGAAGCTCTTTGCCCTCGTCATCACAGATGTGCACTGATCCGAGCATGCTACGTCCCACAGAGCCGGGCCGATCCAACCACTCCGGTGTGAAGATGACGCTAAGACCGTTTCCTTCCGTGGCACCGTAGTACTCTGCAAGCACCGGCCCCCACCAGTCGATCATGGCCCGCTTTACATCCGGAGGGCACGGCGCAGCGGCGTGCACAGCGAGACGCAGACTCGATACGTCGAAAAGATGCCGTGCCTCGGCAGGCAGTTGCAACATCCGCACGAACATCGTCGGAACCATCTGCGTCACTGTGACGCCGAACTTCTCGATCGCCGCCAAGGCTGCCTCGGCATCGAACTTCTCCATCAACACCACGGTGCCGCCGTAGGCGTGGACAACGCCACACCATCGCAGCGGCGCCGCGTGGTAGATCGGCGCGGGCGACAGATAGACGTCGGCGGGATTGATCTGGAAGACCTTGCCGGCGACAGCGGTCAGAGGATCACCCGGCTGGTCCACCGAGATACCCGGCAGCGGCGGTTTGATTCCCTTGGGGAGTCCGGTAGTACCCGAGGAGTACAGCATGTCCGATCCGCGGGGCTGCTCGGCCAAGCGGGAGCCTGCTGCATCCAGCAGAGTCTCATAGCTTTCGTAGCCGTCGATCGCGCCTCCGAAGGCAACCCAGCGCTGCACTCCCGGAACCCGCTCTACGAGAGCACGCGCAAGTTCGCTGACCCCGGCGGACGCCAGCACGATCTTCGCGTCACTGTCCTCGACAATGTAGGCGACTTCGGCGGCAACCAGGTGACGGTTCACAGCGGTGATATACAGGCCACTTCTCAGGGCTGCCCAGTAGATCTCGAAGCATTCGAGAGCGTTATCGGACAACATCGCGATGACATCACCTGGGCGCAGCCCGGCATCGTGCAGTGCGCGCGCGAGCTTTGCGGAGCGGTCATCCAGTTCGCGATAGGTGAGCACGCGACCCGACTCGGCCAGGATTGCGGCCGGCTTGTCAGGAGTCGATTCAGCGTGGGCGCCTGGGTACATGGCAGAAACACCTTCTGTGGCTGAGCAGGGATCGTTCGGTCGTCAGAGCAGCAAGTCGGTGCGGCCGTCGCGCTCGAGATGGTCGATGTAGACGGGGTAGAGCTTGCTGCCGAGAGGGGCAAGCTTGAGCATGTTCGCGATGTTGCCAGAAACCTTGATTCGGCCCCGTGCCATCGCGAGGGGCAGATTGACCTTTCCTTGCCAGTAGGCGTTGCCGGTATCAGCGTCCATGCGCATGCCCGCCGTGGCACGTGCAAGATGCTCAGCCCCTTCTTCAACGGTCCGTCCGGGGGCGTCCACGACGACAACCGCATCGGGGTTGGAAAATTCGAACGCCAGCACGATCCCGGTGGCTTCAAGCTTGGGGCCGATCTCCGGGTCGGCGAACGCCGCGTCGAAGATTCCGCCGATGTACTTGCGTACCTCGCCTGCATCTTTGAAGGCCATCAGACTCTCCTCTCACCCTGAACTCGTCCAGGTGGTGAATATAATTTTGATTAAATTCTATGCTCAACGACCTGGGCCTGCACCGGACCAAGCGAGTCGATCCCGTACCTTCCTGTTCGGATCGGCCGCTGTCGCCGTGTCGCCCATCACACTCGCGATGGGAGTATCGTAGACATAAGTCGACTTATGCACAAGGGTGGTCTTGAGTAGTCCACCAGAGGGAGAACCATGGCCACGATCGTGACCAGGCAAGACTACTTCGACGCAGCACTCGAGCTGCTGTCCTCCGAGGGTTACGGCGCGGTGAAGCTGGCGCCGGTATGCCGACATCTCGGCGTGACCACGGGGTCGTTCTACAACTACTTCGAGAGCTGGCGAGACTTCATCGACCACTTCCTCACGAACTGGCTTTCCGCTAATACTACTCAGCTGGTCGTATCGGCGCGACAGCGTGAGAACCCAATCGATCAACTCGAAGCGCTGCTGCAGTTCACCCTCGCCCTGCCGCATCGAGCTGAGGCCGAGATACGGGCATGGAGCAAGGTCGATCCCATGGTCCGCCAAGTCCAGGAGGCTGTGGACCAACAGCGCCGTGCGGTCGTTCTCGAGGCTGCCCGCATGGTCTTCGACGAAGACGATGCGCTGCACTACGCCGAATGGGGCATCTATGTCCTGGTCGGCTATCAACTGCTCGACTCCGATAACGACACTTCGTCTCTGGAATGGGCTCTGCGCAAGCTGCTCGATCAGATCGTTGCTCAAGCCGGTATCACCCCCGATCCCGTCGAGAATCCGGCCTGACCCTCGGGGGCGTCGCCGATCCAACTCCCACGTTCAGTCATCCGGCGACGCGCCCGGGCTGGCGTCAGGGGTTGATCCGCGAGTCGTATCCGCGGCGGGCAGTAGCGTCGAACGAGAGGAACGCGCTGTCGGCTCCGATCAGCCTGTTCATCCAGTCGCGCAAGCGGCGGCCGATCAGCGGCTGACTCCACAGAACCGCCCCGAGCACCCCGGGCAGGTACACATCGGGCTTACGCGTTGCAACAGCAGCAACGATCGCCTCGGCAACTTCTTCCGGTTCCAGGTTGCCGATGAACTTCGTCCCAGCCGTACCTGCGATGAGCTCGGTGTTCGTGAACGACGGCATCACGCAGGTGAAGGAGACCCCGGAGCGCGCGAACTCGACACGAGCAGATTCCGTGGCAGAGATCACAGCTGCTTTGCTGGCAGCGTAGGTCAGCCCACCGGGAACCGGGGACTTTCCGGCCACCGATGCAACGTTGATGATGTGCCCCTGGCGACGTGCGATCATGCCAGGCAGCGCGCTCCGCATGCCGATGATGGCACCACCGGCGTTGATTTCCAGGACGCGCTTCGACAGAGCGGTCTTCTCATCGATGAACGGACCGATTGGCATGATGCCCGCGTTGTTGATAAGGACGTCGAGCTTGCCAAACTTCTGCTCAGCGAAGGCGACGAAGTCAGCGAACGAGCTTTCATCGGTGACATCGACTCGGACAGCATCTACGCTGCCGCCCAGCTCATCCGCAGCCTCCTTCACTGCCACCTCGTCGATGTCACCGATGATCACATGGACCCCACGACGGTGCAGCGCCCTCGCGGTTGCAAATCCGATCCCCCTGGCACCTCCGGTAACGGCAACAACCTTGCCCGCAACACGCCCCGAGAGTTTCGCTTCGTTCATCTTCCTACCCACTTCACTGGAGGTCGGCGCCAGGCTCGACCGGCTGTGGCCACGCTCCAGAAAACGCGACCCGAATCACATCCATATTAGAATACAGATTAAAATTTGACCACCGCATCGCAGTCTGGTGCGGTCCTCCCGCGCCGTGTGACAGCGCCACCTTGATGTTCATCCCCTGGAAGTAGTGGTGCCGGGCCAGCCCCGACTACGCGCCTCATTCGCGACCGTGCTGTTGAGGTTGCCTGGGGGCGAGTAGTTAGCCTTCGTTACAGGGGGCGCGGCGCCCGAAGTCGACAGCGCGAGGCGGCTCGGCCAGCGGCGGCAGTCACCGAGATCCAGGTGAAGCCGGAAGTCGAGGCCCGACCCGAAACGTCACGTACGCCATACGCGACCGGGAAAACGGGCGTAAGACCCACTACGACCACTTCAACAGTATGTCGTCGATCAACCGGACCGCGCGCCGACCAGCCAAGGCCATGTCTTCGCCCAGTGAGAGGTGACTGCCGCAATCAGCAGCAATGACGCGCAGTCGTCAGCCGCCACATCCCGTGCTCGACCACCACAGTAATCGCCACGCCACCCCCGGCCAGAACCCTCCTTCTCCAGCAGTTACCCGATCCGCTCAAGTCCCCGACGGGTCCGCGCACTCGATCTTAGTCAGTGTCGTCGTGGCATGGCCGAGCCCGCTCATCCTGCTCCGACTGGTCGCCGACGCATACGCCTTGTGAACACGTGCATGAATCGGGCGCCCTTCTCGGGTTCGCCCTCAATGGTCGACCGCCCGTCATCGGCGGTGGCGCCGCTCACGGCCAGTCTGCGGACCTGCGCCCCGCCCCCCAACCCAGGCCGTGATGTTGAGCGCGTGCCGACCCTCGCTCACGACCGGGCCGTCCCGGTCGACGGTGTCTTCGCACGGACGGTGCTCGCGTCGGCGTGCTGGTGATGTGCGGGCCGAGCGATGCTCGGCGGCGCGAAGTTGTTGGCAACGCGTACACGTCTGCCTACCCGGGTAACGTCCGGGTAGGCAGACGAGGCACCAACGTCGTGACGGCGTTCAACCAAGGATGCGACGGGCTTTCATGCCCTCGAGAATCGGGCCAGCTTTCACCACATCGCCCGGCTGCGGTGCGTGAATCATCTGACCGTCGCCCAGGTAGATGCCGACGTGGCCCGGGCTTCCGTCGTGCCAGTTTCCGAACACCAGGTCGCCTGCGCGGGCCTCAGACAACGGAACTTCCCGACCCACCTGCCATTGAGTCTCTGATGTCCGCGGGAGTGTGATCGCACCGCCAGTCGCCGCGTAGACCACGTGAGATGTCAACCCTGAACAATCGAATCCACCGCCACTCGGGCCATGGATCCCGCCGCCGCCCCACACGTAGGGAATTCCAAGGAATTCCATTGCCCGGCCTACGAAGTCGAGGCCCTGGCCGCTCGATACGATGCCGTTGAACGGAACCAGCAGCTGTTCGAAGTAGGGCTCGAGGCCCCGCACCTTGGCGACATACGGTTTGGTCTGGTTCTCGTAGTCGGGAGCACCGGAGGGCATGCCCATCGAAGACAGCACCGCGCCGAGGCCTGCGTTGTACCCGGCAACCGCGAGATCGACAGGGTCGCCGTGGACCCGCCCCAGCGCTCGCCACACTTCAATCTGGCCGTACATATCGCACAGGTACCGACCTGATGCCATTACCGAGTCCGGGACACTGTTGATGTCGCCCGGTCCATCCCTCTGTTCCGACTTGCCGTAGATCTTCCAGGTGGACTCCATGAACTGCCCGGGTCCCCGAGCTCCCGCCGGCGAGATGGGTGCATCCGGGCCATACCGGAAGTTGTTCTCTGCGGAGTAGATCGCTGCGATCGTAGCCGGCTTGATTCCGTCGCAGATCCGACCGGCCTTCACCAGCCACGGCCCGAACACTGGGAACCCACCGTGGCCGGTCGGCACGGCCGCCGCAGGCGATGGGGTGATCGCCGAGTAGGCGTAGTTGGCGACTCCTGCCGACTCTACAGCGGATGAGGAAGCGCCCCGTGGGACTGATTCAGACCCAGTGCCCAAAGTTCCTGGCGGAGTGATACTTTCAGCCGGAGGCGCTACCTCTGATACCGGCACACCGAACTCGGATGCCGCAGCGGCAAGCCCGTCCTCGACAACCTGTTGAACCTGCGGCGGCAGTTGCGCTGTGAGCTGTTCAAGCTGGTTTCCAATCGCTGGCGCGGCCGCAACGACATCGGAGACATACAGCTGGATGGGGTCTGGTGGATTCGTATTATTCACGGCTCCGGCGGCGGCAGCGATGATGGCGGCGACGGCCGAAGCTGGATCGGACACCTCGATCACCACCCAGCCGAGGCTCGTGCAGCTGCCGAACGACCTGGTGGGCGCGAGACGGCATCAGCGAATTGCGGTATGGAAGCTCGGCATGTATCCATCTTCATCTCCACCAGTCGACTCCGGCCACAGGCATGCCAGGTACTCGTCGACCTCTCGGGCAGCCACCGCCAGATATAATCTATGTTTGATTAGAAACGCCTCTGGAGCCTCTGCCCCGACGACATAGACCGGGGGTTTGTGACCTGAAGCACTTCGGCAAGAAGGCTAGCATAAGTCGACTTATGCGTACAGCCCCTCCCGACTACGCCCGCCTAGCGACAGGCCCCCATGTCAACTTCACCTGCACCCATCACACCCCAACGACCGATGCGCGCCGATGCGCGTCGCAACTACGAACGCCTTCTCGAACAGGCCCGACATGTCTTCTCCGAGCGGGGTCCCGACAGCTCTCTAGACGAAATCGCCCATCGGGCAGGGGTCGGTAGCGCGACCCTGTACCGCCACTTTCCGGATCGAGATTCCCTGATCAGGGCAGTTGTGAACGCGGAGTGCAAGGCGTTGGTCGATCTCGGCGAACGCCTCCTCGATCACTCGGCCCCTCTCGCCAGTCTCACTCAGTGGATGCGCGCAGCCATTGCCTATGCCGCGGCCTACCGCGGCCTGGCCGCCGCGTCGATGAAATCGGAGTTGGACGCAGCGCCTCAATCGGTCGACTCGTGGCACGAGCCAACCTTCGCAGTCGGCGCGGCACTGCTCAGACAGGCTCAACACGCCGGCGTCGTTCGTTCCGATATACAGACGGTCGATGCCCTTCGGATGGTGATCGCAATCGCTTGGGCCACCGCTCAGCCCGCCGTGTCCGGTTCAGGCCTTGAACACACCGAACTCCCCGACCGGCTCCTCCATCTTCTACTGGACGGTCTACGCCCCGACATCTGACGCTACATCACGATTCAGCTCGCGGCTCTGCGGAGAGCGCCCGATGGACAATGACTGCATGAGTCGATGACACAGCGGAGCGTTCGTACCGTGCCGGCAACTGCGGGGACGTTGCAAGCCTGGCCGGCGGACACAGGCCGGTCACTCCGCATCTGCGCCCCCGCAGGTCGAGAGGCAGTGACAGCAGTCGCGTTGTAGAGACCGTTCTCCCGGTCGCATCTCGACACCATGACTCGAGGTTGGTCTCACTTTGCCGATGGCCACCATCCGCGGGCGTGGATGCCTTGTCCAGAATTCGGACAACACCCACGCCCGACACCCACGACGAGCACGTCACCGCACGGACTGGTCAGGATTGAGCAGCCTGTGTGTTCAGCCCGATACCGCCGACACGAGCTCCTTCAATTCGGCGCGGATGTCCTGCAGCAGCTCCCACGCATCCGGCGCTACGCTGCCCGCTGCGACGATCCCCACATCGATTTTGTCCATGTAGCTGACGACAGTGATGTTGAGGCCGACTCCGGAGAAGATGAGGCTCAGCGGGTACTGCGCGAGAACCGGCGCCCCAGCCAGCCCAAGTCGGACGGGAGACCCTGGGATGTTGGAGATGACCAGATTAACCGGAGGCGGAATGCGCCGCGATGACACGAGCGCTGCGACAGCACGGCACGCCAATGGCAGCAGGGGCGGCGGAAGAAGCGAATTGGTGTCGACAAGCAGCGAGTCTGGTACCGACCGACCACGGGCCTTGCATGCCCCCATCTCTTGCCGAGCGGCGTCCAGACGTGCGACAGGGTCTTCAACGTCGGTAGGAAGGCGTGCAATCATAGAAGAGAACCTGTTTCCATACAGCTCCCCAGCGCCGCGCACGGTCACCGGGACGAACGCCAGCAGCGGCGCTGATGGCAGCTGATCATGGACATCAAGCCAGCGGCGCAGCGCACCGCCACACAGGGCCATCACAACATCGTTGACGGTCATCGAGGTTGCCTTCTTGATCGCGAGAATATCGGCGAAATCCAGGCTTCCGAATGCTGTACTGGGCGAGTCCGACAAGGCAGTGGTGAATGGTGTCACCGGCGCAACGAGGGTGTTCGATCCGTTGTAGCTACCTTCCTTCCGGGTAATTGCCCTGGCAAACCGGGCCAGCGACAACACCCCCGGCAAAGATCGCAACGTGGGGTGTTCGTCTAAGTGCGGCAATGCACGAGTGGCAGCACCCAACGAGGCGAACGGGTGGACAAGGAGAAGCCCGAGCCCCCGCAGTAGCGACGCCACCGCAGCGGGCTCCTCTCTGCCTACGATTTCCGTGCCGACTTCTGCCAGTAAATCCTGGGCGTCGTCATACAGAGACGAGAACAGCCGCCCTGCCGAGACTCCATCGATCGTGGCGTGGTGCAGCACGATCCCTAGCGCGACTCGGCGATCTTGCAAACCCGAGAACACCACGACTCGCCACAACGGACGGGACCGATCTAATGGCTGAGCCAACACCGCCGACGCGGCACGGGCCAGGCTGCGGTCGTCTCCAGGCTGATCGATCGTCACCTCGGTCACATGGCTGTCGATATCGACATCGACTTCGACGATTGAGGGATGCTCAAGTCCGAGCGGGGCGGCCCGCAGCTTCCACCTAAGCGGCGGCAGCAGATGGATCCGCTGGGATATCCGGTCTCGGATATCGTCAATCGTTACTGCGGGCTTGCCCGCCGGCACACCCAGGTGCACCAAGGCTAGATAGTGGCCCCGTTGCGTTCCCCTCTCCAATGCAATGAACTGGGCATCGAGATCACTAACTCTTGTCAACAGCTGCTCCCACCGATTCGAGGTGGCACATCCCGGCGTTCGAACGCCACTGGCCGAGCAAGGGAGTTGCCTCAACAATTCCGAATACATATTAAAATACTTGTACGGCGCATCCTGCCGAAAACTCCTCCCACCAGCGGTGAGATCCCCCACATTGCCCCCGGTGGCCGGCCGGCCGATGCAACATCCGACGGCACGTCGAAGCCGAACCCGTTGGCCGACAGACGCAACCGCGCCCGCCCACCGCACGCACCAGACGCGGCCAGGCGCACCCCCCAAACTCGAAGATGCCGCGAAGGGGACGCCACCACACGACATCGACACCAGCATCGCCCTCGTAACAGGCGGGGCGGCGCCAAGCCGCGCAAGCGAAAGCACCGCAGCGCGCCACGAATTCGCCTTGCAGTTCATCACAGTTCACTCCGCGCGCGTAGGAGTTTCGTATCCGCATTCAAATACGTGACCCGCCCTGGCTCACGAGACGAAACCCACGCAAACAGGAGGAATCGGATGCCGGTTTCCACTGCGCCGAGCTAATACAATCCTGGGTCTGGCCAGCGGGGTTGCTGTTCTCTCCCTCCATCGAATCACCGGGTGCCCACGATCTTCCAGCGCTCCGGATCGCGTCCTCCGCGGCGGAGCCGGGAGCCACTCCAGTCGTCCAGGCACCACGACTGGCCAGTATCGACAACTTTCGCGACATTGCCGACACAGGGAACGGGCATCCCACACAGCACGGTGAGCACGCACGTCAGGGTGCGGTCTACCGCTCCAACGCGCTCACAGCCAGCGATGCGGACCTGACGGTTCTCGACGGGCTCCATCTGTCTACAGTGTTCGACCTGCGCAGCGCCGACGAGATCGCACAAAAACCGGACCGTATGCCAGTTGGCGCGAACTACGTCAGTATCCCCGCACTCGGCGGTGACCTGTCCGGTGCCGCCGCCAAGCTCAGTTCTGTCGAGGATTCCAGAGAGCTCATGCGGGAGGTAACCAGATCGTTCGTTACCGGCGAAACAGAGAAGGCCGGATTCGCAGGACTACTCAGTCAGATCGCCGAGCGGGAAGGGCCCTTCGTCATACACTGCACCGCGGGCAAAGACCGAACCGGGCTGGGCAACCGTCCTCCTGCTCAGCATCGCGGGGGTATACCCCGCTATCATCATGGGGGACTACCTGCTCAGCAATGCATATTCAGCTGAGTCGATCACTGCCACTCTCGCACAGACCACTGGAACGAAAGGCGTTGAGGCAGCGACGATTTACGCCCGGCTGCTCGCAGTAGCTCCGAGTGCTTCGAAGCAGCGATTGCGCAGATGCCCAGGGACTACGGCTAACTGCACCAGTACCTGCGCACCGGACTGCGATTGAGCGAAGAGACGATTCTGAACATCCGAATGCGTCTCACAAACTAGACGAAATCCGCCCCGCACTGCCACGATTTGAACGACGTAGGACGCGGCCGATGCTGTGAGCCCCTCTCCACCAACCTGAACTCGGCTGGGAAAGGAGCTCAACCCTGGCATGATCCGTTACAGCCGGGAACCAATCAGCGCGGAATCGGACGGCGGCGGTTCTCCTCAATCTACACACTCTTATCTACACACTTCCGTGTGAGCGTTCCCACCAATCTGCGATATCAGGCCACGTGGCAGCACGATGTCATACAGCGAGATGTCCAGCCCACACAGGTAGGCATTGCCGTGCGTGCCTTCGGCGGTAACTCGCCCGATGCCAGCAAGAAGGGCCGACAGATGCGGCGCCGCCTCATCCAGCTTGGCGCCATTGGCCAGCATCAGAGTCAATGCCTCACGGGTGGAGTTCTGAGCGGCCGCCAGCATCGGCTGCACCTGTGTTAACAGGGCGACCAACGTCTCCGTTGCCGTCGCGATACCAGCAGTCGCGTGCTCCAGGGTTCGGCCCTGATCCTGCAGCCCACCGATCAACGCGCGGGTTTGCGTCACGAGCGTTTCCAGCTCACTACCCCGCTGCGCAAGCGAGTGCATGACAGCGGAAAGATTGGCGATCACCTCGGACACGACTTCGTCACGAAGATGAAAATCGCGCGCCAGCGTCGCAGCTTGGACGATGAACGCGCTAAGCGACACCCCGTCCCCTTGCAGCGCCTGGATCAAGGAGCTGGCGAGATCGTTGACCTGCTCGGGCTGCAACGCTTGAAAAAGCGGCTGAAACCCGTTCAGCAGCCCGGAGATGTCGAACGACGGCTCAGTCTGGCTGATAGGTATCTTACCGTGGTCAGCCAGCGGTGATGTGTCACCACCAACCCCGGGTGTCAGCGCCACATATCGCTGGCCGACGAGATTCTGATACCGAACGAGCGCTTTACTGTTAGCGAACAGCGTCTGAGAGCGTTGAACCACGAAGGTCACTCTCGCCTTGTTTCGCTCGTCGAGCTCGATGCGCTTGACCTTGCCGACACGAACACCAGCCATGCGAACATCATCGCCCTCGTTCAGCCCGAGAACGTCGCTGAAGGTCGCCGAATAAGTGTTAGTAGAGCCATCTACGGTGCGGGACAGAGTATTCCATACCGTCACCGTCACCAGCGCCGATGCGACCGCGAAGACGGCGAAGCCGATCAGAGGTCTCCGTATGGTCATCGTGTCCAGCAGCTCAGGTCAGGGATCGCGTGAACCTGAACAAGGCCATGGACCTGGCCCCAGCCATACGGCCGGCCAACCTCGGCTGCGCGCGGCGCGATAGCTCTCACACCGCGCCTCCTGTGGTTGCCGACAGGAATCATTAGGGCACTCCAGACAAGAAGTCGACCAATCTCTAATTTATCCTAGATTATGTCGCTACCTGCGCAAGTCGTGCACCGATGCCGCAGATCAGAAGGTGCACCGCCGGCCTGGCAGCAGCCGAACTTCAGGCCGATCGCCGTAGCCGCCTCAGTGTGAACACCCACGCAAACACGGGATATGTTACGATGTTTGGCCGACAAACGGTATCGACGAACGGCATTGAATCGGTAATGGATGCGCAGGGTCCAGCGCGTTTCGAATGAGTTGGTATACATTCTCGTCATAGGAGATATTGTTATGGTCAGGAAGAGCTGACGGACAAACGTCCTGCAAAACAACGTTGGTGACTGCCGACGTTTCCGGCAGATGTGATTCTGCCACGTCCACAACCATGTCCGTCCGAGAACTGATGCTGAGGTAGGAAACTCCCGGGCGGGTTACTCCGCCGGTATCCGTCTCCCTGATGAAGTCAGACTCAAACGCAGCGTCAACTGCCGCGGGTAGGGTACCGGCGAAAGCGCTCTGCGCATCGCGGTTCGAGCCGACCGCCTCCATTACACCATAGAATCGAAGACCGGTTACAATCCCGGCCAGCGAAATAAACATTGATACCTTCTCGGCGCCGCCCAACCGGTTGATGAAATATCTCGGCACCAGCCCTCCTTCAGAATGCCCGACCATGTCGACTTGGCTGGATCCCGTTTTTGCGAGGACCTCGTCCACGAAGTCTGCGATCTCCCTCGCCGACTCACGAAGAGGCCCCGCTTGATGCATTCCCCTAAATTCGCCGTAGTTTAATCCGAACACACAGTAGCCCTCAGCATGGAGGCGCGGTGCGATCATCGACCAATTCGCGAACATATTCTCGAATGCGCCATTTACGAGTACGACAGGATTCGGATGAGCAGGACCCGGCACGCAAGAAAAATCGTTCATACCGGGTGGCATCGCGGCAGGATTCTGCAGCGAATACGCCATCGCTTCGCCCCAGGTCCGCGGGCCGCTCCGATCAGGAATCGCCGCAACCGGGGCCGCCGCGAGGAGAGACGTCCACGCTACGGTCAATAATGTAGCGACCGATATGCGACGCAGGACGGGCACCATCAATTCACCTTCTCGCTTGTATAATTTCAGCCGCAACTTGCTACGCGCCGAACGCGCCTAGGTGAGCAGACTCGAAATCCAGCACCTTTCCCGCCGAGGGATATGCGGTCGCATCAGTCCTGCGGCGGCGCTAGGCAGACTTTCCGAGCGTGTTAAGGCAATGCGCAATCGCGGCGTCTATCTCGGATGCGATGAGGCTCGGCGCCTCCAACATCGGCACGTGACCGACACCGAGGATAGTTTTGGCGGCGACGTTCGGATACTTCTTGATCCACTGACGCCCATACCTTTCCGGCGGGAGGACCTGGTCGCGCTCACCGAACAAGATGGTGACCGGCACGCGGATGTCGCTCATTTTGTCCATTCCATGAATGATCGCTGGATCTTTTAGCGCGGTCCGCAGACACGTGCAGTGTGCAGGAGCTTCCAAGGTTGTCAATGCCATCGATGGCTCGACATCCTGCGGGCGGTGGGCCATCGATCGAAGATAGGCGTTACGCGCGGCGATCGGCACTCGGCGACGTGTGAGCGACCTGCCAACAGGGGCCGTCCACGGCAGCAACCCGAACAGCCGTCGGACACGGCTTGCTTCGGAGGCGAACGGCGACCACAATCCTGCTGGCGCGATGGCAATCACAGACCGGGCGCGGCCGCGAGTTGCCAACTCCAGAGCAAGCCACCCCCCGAGCGAGTTTCCTGCGATGTGAGCCGTGTCGAGACCAGCGTCGTCCATGACCTGTTCGACGAAGTCCGCGAAGCCTGAAACGGTCGGGGGGCCAACCAGCTCTGGTCCGCCCCAGTGCCCGGGCAGAGTCGGCGCAAACATGTCGTAGCCGTCGGCCAGCTCATCCATCACACCGTTCCACACCAGCCAGTTGTTCGAGAAGCCATGCAACAACAGCAGAGGCTCTCCTGACCCCGTTCGCATCGAGGAGCTCGGATCGATGTGTACCGAGGTCGATCTGACGTGCACCATGGTTCCCTGCCCAACTGGGCAAGTCCCCGTCGACCCGCCCGCTTTCCCAAGATAGAATGCAGATTAAATTGTGTCAACGACAACACTCGGCGTGCGGCACCGCCGGAGGGCTATCCATCTGGCACAAGGGGCAAAAGTTCCACGCCAGACCCGCAGGTTGAGTAGAGTCAGTAATTGAACATAGATTACATGATGGACCTGAGTGGCCCCGTCTAGAGAGAAGCGCAGCGTGCCCCATACTGCAGAACATGTCGACTTTCCCAGCGCCGGCGATGTAACGATCGCCGGGTACCGCTGGGATCCGCAGGGCGAACCGCGCGCAATCGCCCAGATCGTGCATGGCGTCGGCGAGTACGCGCTTCGGTACACCCCTCTCGCCGAGGCGCTCACGGCGCGCGGCTTCGTGGTGTACGCCCATGACCACCGTGGCCACGGGAGGACTTTGATCGATGGCCAAGTCCCTGGCACTCTCGGAGTCGACGGCTGGCCCGAACTGGTTGCTGACATCGGCCGCATGGCAGAGCTGGCACATAGGGCCTACCCCACCCTGCCGCTCGTGCTGATCGCCCACAGCCTTGGGTCATTCGCCACTCAACAGGTGTTGCCTGATCGAAGCTTCGACTTCGATGCAGTGGCACTGTCGGGCACGACGGCCGTGGACCTGCTCGAGCCCGCAATCGACCTCAATGTCCCGCTCGACCTGGCCGCCTTCAACGCGCCGTTCGAACCCGCGCGTACGGAATTCGACTGGATCAGCCGTGACGAGGCTCAGGTCGACGCCTACATCACTGACCCGTTGTGCGGCTTCGGACTGGACATCGCCAGCGGGAAAGCGCTGTTCGCGGGCGCCAGGCAGGCTGCCGATGCCGCCCGCGTCTCCTCGATTCGTTCCGATCTTCCGATCTACATCACCGTCGGCGATCAGGATCCCGTCAACGGACAGCTCGCCCTGGTCAACGCTCTGGTTGACCGGTATAGGGAGGCCGGGCTCTCCGACGTGACACTCGAGGTTTGGAAGGACGCCCGGCACGAGGTCTTCAACGAGACGAACCGCGATGAAGTCTTCGCCCATATGTTCGAATGGATTGATCGCGCACTCACCTGATCCTCGTTGTCTGAAGGTGGGCCCGGCGCACTCCTGCGGAGTTGCATCGGGCCTATTCTGCGTCCAGGTCCTGTTGTGCTGCCATTTCTAGGTCATGTCTCCCACTAACCCCAGCCATTCGACCACGAGTGCCATGACGATCCCAGCCCGGAAGGCGCAGGCCAGCTTGTCGTAGCGCGTGGCGACGCCACGCCAGTGCTTGACCTTGTTGAACGCCCGCTCGACCGCATTGCGACCCTGTAGGCATCGGAATCGAACCCCGGCGGGCGTCCACCAGTACGTCCACGACCTTTCCTGTTGGCGACCTGATCGGATCGTTGCGGGATCACAGCTTCGATTCCCGCCTCGCAACAGCTCTCGAATCGCCGCCGAGGAATACACCTTGTCGGCCAGGACCCGATCCGGGTTACGTCGCGGCGGCCGCCGAGCAGCCTCGGCACGGCGACCGCGTCGAGCACCGTGGGCATCATCGGTGAATCTCCCGTCTGACCCGCGGTTTCCAACACGGCTAGACCACGACCGTTGCCGTCGGTGGCCAGATGGGCTTTCGTGGTCAACCCGCCCCGAGACGGGCCGATCCCGTGATCGGCCGGCTCCTAACTCATCATCCACCGGTCAGCGGCGGTCCCGCCACCACAACGAGAGTTGGCGCCGTGCTGACGAACCCGCACGATCGTCGAATCGACCGAGACCACCCAATCGAGGTTTTCAGTCGCATCCGCCAACGCGGTCTGCCACGAACCGAACGCCTCGGGCAGGTCCCGCCACGGGATCCGGTCCGCAAGCGGAACAACATTCCCTCCACCGCCAGGCGATTATTGGCGAAGTTTCGTCCCGCACGACCTTCGGGCCCGAGTTGGTAGCTGACCAGACCGGTGGATGCACAGTGCTGCAGACGATCTGGCGTCGGTATGTTCAGCGAATGCCAGCGGTGCGGCCGTCATTATGCCTGGATCGAGTGACGACGCGAAGGGCGGACCTTCCGGCCGCTGGCCCGCTCTCCGCCATCCGGACAGATGAAGTCGTCGCGTGAGCAAACTTCGGCTGCTGTTAGCCGACGGGGTTGACGCCGGGCTCGGACCCTGTCATGTCAGTGATCTCCTTCCAGCGCGCAGCGACCTCATCAATGGTCGGAGTTTCATCGAACGTCGCACCCTGGGATTGGAAGTACTGCACACGGTGCACCTGGCCACCGCCAGCGACGACCACCGTGCCGCTGTCCTCGCACTCCTCGGTCAGCAGATAGCCGACGACCGGCGCGACCTGCTCCGGCGGCAGTTTCGCCAAGAGCTCAGCCGGGGCGATGTCAGAGGTCATTCGGGTCGCCGCCATCGGCGCTACTGCGTTCGCCAGGATGTTGTACTTGCGGCCTTCGATGGCAAGCGTGTTGATAAGACCGATCAGACCAGCTTTCGCAGCACCATAATTCGACTGCCCGAAGTTTCCGTAGATGCCGCTGGTCGAGGTGGCCATCACGATTCGACCGTAGCCTTGCTCGCGGAAATGCGGCCAGGCCGCCTTGGTCACATGGAATCCGCCATGGAGGTGGACACCCAGGACGATGTTCCATTCCTCGTCGGTCATCTTGTGGAAACCCTTGTCCCGCAAAATACCCGCATTGTTCACCACGCCGTGGATCGAACCGAAGTGGTCCAGCGCCGTCTGGATGATGGCTTTGCCGCCGTCTGCAGTCGCGACACTGTCATAGTTCGGCACCGCTTCGCCTCCAGCCGCGCGTATTTCGGCAACGACATTGTCGGCCATGGACGTCCCGGACCCGGAGCCGTCACGGGCTCCGCCCAAGTCGTTGACGACGACCTTCGCTCTATTGTGGGCCAACGACAGGGCGTATTCCCTGCCAAGTCCGCCGCCGGCGCCGGTTACGACGATGACTCGTCCTTCAACTCCAGGCATGTTGCCTCCTTCTTCCTGATGTTCAGCCATCGCTTGAGTGTTCTTGACCTCGGATCAGCAAATGCGAAGAACGCAATTGCCGAGAACTGATCAGCCGAGTTCGGAGCCGACTACAGCCACGAAAGAGACGCAGCTGCCCGGGCGCCCGCCGAGATTGTGTGTCAAACCCAGCCGTGGGTTGCTGAGCTGACGATCGCCGGCCGCGCCTCCGAACTGCAGCCAGCACTCATAGAGCATACGAAGACCACTGGCACCAACGGGGTGTCCGAAAGATTTGAGCCCACCGTCGGGGTTGACCGGCAACCTGCCACCAAGCTCGAATGCTCCATCGAGGATGTCTCGCCATGCATGACCACGCTCGGAGAAGCCGAAGTCTTCCATCAGCACGAGCTCGGTCGGAGTGAAACAGTCGTGTACCTCCGCAAGGGAGATCTCGGTGCGGGCCTCTGTGATACCCGCCTGCGCGAACGCGTCTCTGGCGCTCGCGACCACTTCAGGAAATGTGGTGAAGTCGTAGCCCGGATCCGACACGCCCCGAGCAGGCCCTGCGACGAGAGACAGCCCTTTGACATACAGGGGCGTATCGGTGTAATTCAGTGCCTCTTCTGCACGGAC
Organism: Nocardia neocaledoniensis; assembly: GCF_029868625.1. Lineage (GTDB taxonomy): Bacteria > Actinomycetota > Actinomycetes > Mycobacteriales > Mycobacteriaceae > Nocardia > Nocardia neocaledoniensis_A. The sequence continues at coordinate 27,465 of NZ_JARWOJ010000195.1, forward strand.
AATGAGAGCGGCGGACGCACCGTCGGACACCCCTGAGCAATCGAACACGCCCAGTCGTCCCGCAACCTTGGGGGCTGCCTCGATCTTCTCTTTGGTGACCTCGGTTTGAAACTGCGCCTTCGGATTGCGCGCCCCGTTGACGTGGTTCTTCCATGCGACGTGGGTCATAGCGGCGCGCATATCCGCCGAGCTCACGCCGTAGCGTGCACAGTAGGCCGGGTCCAGAAGAGAGAAGGCCGCCGGCGCGGTCAGGCTCAGCTCGGCGGCAGTGCCGTCGCTCGGCGGGTCGGCCCGCAGAAGTCCTGAAAATCCAGAGTCCTTGAGTTTCTCGACGCCGACTGCCATGACGACGTCGTATGCCCCGGAGGCAACCCCATAGCAAGCGTTCCGGAAAGCTTCTGATCCTGTTGCACAGTAGTTCTCCACCCGTGTGACGGGCTTGTAGTCCAGCGCGAGCGTTCTGCTCAACGTCAGCCCAGATTGTCCCGAACCGAGTGTGCCCAGCCAGTAGGCATCGATATCCTCGCGGGTGATCGCCGGAACAGATTTGATGGCCTCAGTCGTCGCGTCGACCAGCAGATCCTCCGCCGAGGAGTCCCAGTGCTCGCCGAATGCTGTGCATCCCATGCCGACGATTGCCACACGGTCGCGGATGCCGTTGCTGCTCATGCGTTTACCTCCACAGGCGTGCTCGTCTCGTCGAGGATGCGAGCCTTCCAGAAGTAGTTGTGTACGCCGCCCGCGGTGAACAGCCGACGGAATGTGAGACCGACAGCTGTGCCGACTTGCAGTTGGTCGGGCTCGGCATCGGCGACCTCCAGTGTGTAGCGGCCACCGCCTTCGAAGTCGACGACGGCGTCGATCAATGGCGGTGATGGTGTGTAAGCGAGCCTGTCGACGGTGTATGTCGCAACAGTCCCGGTCGCGCCTGCGAGGGCGCGTGATTCCATACTGTCGGCAAGGCCACAGTTCTTGCAGATTCGCACCGGCGGCAAGTGAACAAACCCGCAGCCGCGACATACGCTTCCGGTGAACCCGAACTTCCAAGTTGCGGAGCGCGCGCTCGGCGGGGCAGCGGGGCGGTCAGGCTCTGGTCGTCGGGGCGGCTCACGATTGAGCCATCCACGCCAGGTCAAGTATGTTGGGTACGCGATGTCGATGCCGGAAGCCAATTGGTCTGCAACCGAGTGGGCCTGCCGGGCTTCGACAAGTCGATCGGTCGTGCGCAGCAGTATCGCGTCGCACCCGTCTGCGGCGCAGAGCAGCAGAATGGACTCACCGGGCGCCGCCCGGTCCAGTGCGTCGGCCAAACCCAAACCCACATCTGCGGCGCCGACGTGTCCGATCGGCGACACCGTGGTGGACACTGCCGTCGGGACGATTCGCCGCGCTTGCTTGGCGATACCCGGGTTCGGCGAGACCACCACCAGGTGGTCGGGTTGATCCAGGCCCGCTGATGATAACACTTGCACTGCAGTGTCTTTCAGAAGAGGAAGATAGGCATCAAGACCGAAGCGCTCCTCCCATTGCCCTCCGGCGGGCTCACCGGGAGCGCGCCACCGATCCAGGATCTCGATCGACACCGAATGCTGGGCCATGACCTCTGCGATGGCCAACGACGGGTCACCGAACAACAATGCGGCGGCACCGTCCCCGCCGGAGCGTTCATCGATGGACCCGGGTCTGCCCACACGCACGTCGGCCAGAACCGCAAGTCCGCCGTCGGTGGCTGCTGCCTTCCATGCTGCAATTCCAGATCGTGCCGAACCTGCCATATCGGCAACGAAGGTCTTTCGCGGCAGCCCGAGAGCGGCATGGATTGCTGCGGCATTCGTCTTGTCCAGGTATGGCGGGGAGGTAGTAGCGAGGTACAGGGAGGCTGGTTCTGCAGGGTGGGCGCGCAGCAGTGCCGCTGCTGCTTCGACTCCCATAGTCGTGCTGTCTTCGTCAAAGGACGCAATCACTCGGGATCCTCGGCTACTGGGTCCTCCCAGGGCCGCGCTCACCTCGGCCAATTGTAGCCGCAGCCTGGGGATATAGGTCGAGTAACCGATCAGCGCTTGTGTGTTCACCGCCGTAGCCTTCCGATCAGGGTGCTTCAAGGAGTGCAGCCATACCCTGGCCACCACCGATGCACATCGTTTCCAGGGCGAGACGTCCACCACGCCTACGCAATTCATGCAACATCGTGGTGAGGATCCGCACGCCAGTCGCGCCGATCGGGTGACCGAGGGAAATGCCGGACCCGTTCACGTTCAGTCGATCGGCGACTTCGTCATCCTTCACGCCCCAGCCAGCGAGTACGGCGAGCACTTGCCCGGCGAATGCCTCGTTCACCTCGATCAGATCGAGATCGTCGAAGGAGACTCCAGTGCGAGCAAATAGCTTCGCTGTGGCGGGCACTGGGCCGATGCCCATCGTCGACGGTTCGCAGCCGGCCGCGGCCCACCCACGCAAGAAGCCCAGAGGTTCGAGCTCGAGCTCATCCAGCTTGTCTTCTGCGACGATGATGCACGCTGCCGCAGCGTCGTTCTGCTGGCTCGAATTTCCCGCTGTCACGGTGCCGCCATCAATGATCGGCCGGAGTCTGGCCAAGACCTCAGGCGTGGTATCAGGCCGAATGCCTTCGTCGCTGGCGAAGACGATTGGGTTGCCCTTGCGCTGTGGCACCTTCACCGAGACGATCTCATCGGCGAATTTTCCATCCTGCCAAGCTGCGGCGGCCCGGCGATGGCTGCGGGCCGCGAAAGCATCCGCCGCCTCGCGGGTGACACCGAACTGAGCACCGACTTTCTCGGCGGTGTCGATCATTCCGTTGATCTTGCCGAATCGCCATTCTGGCTGTGACCTTTCGCGGCCGCGGTCCAGCCGGTCGTACATGGTGACGTTTCCGGAGCGTCTGCCCCAGCGCATATTGGTGGTGTAATGCTCAACGTTGCTCATGCTCTCGACGCCACCGGCGACGACGACGTCCGCAGCGCCGGTTTGAACCATCATGGCCGCAGTTACCACCGACTGCAGACCACCGCCACAGCGCCGGTCGATTTGGAAGCCGGGAACCTCGATGGGTAGACCCGCGTGCAAGGCTGCCCATCGACCGATGCAGGGGGCTTCGGAATTGGAATAGGACTGAGCGAAGACGACATCATCGATCCTGGTCGGGTCGATGCCGGTTCTCTGGATCAGTTCCTTCAGCACGGCGGCAGCCAGATCGTGCGCTGCGACGGACCGAAGGGATCCACCGAAGGCTCCGACCGGGGTCCGCAAAGGGCTGACAACGGCGGCACGTCTCATAGCAGAACTCCTGGTTTTTCGATCGCCTTTTCCAGCGCGGGGCGATGATCTGGGTGAGCAAGGGCCACCATCAATTCGCGGCGTTCTTGCAGAGGTCGACAACGCAAGTCCGCGACGCCGAATTCGGTCACCACGATTCCGGCGTCGGATCGTGCCGTGCTGACAGGTCCCGTCAGGCTCGGCACGATCCGGCTTGCCGTACCTGCCGTAGCAGGTAGAGCGATGATGGGTAGCCCGCCTCGTGAGCGAGCTGCCCCACGCAGGAAGTCAGCTCCACCGCCGATAGCTCCGACGTAGTCCCCCGCCGCGACCTCGGCGTTGATCTGTCCGGTGAGATCGACTTCGATCGCAGAGTTGATCGCGGCCAGCCGATCTTGGCCAGCCAGCACCGCCGGCGCATGGGTATAGCGTGTGTCGCGCAGCTCGATGGCTCGGTTTCGGTCTGCAAATCGGAACAGTCGTTGTGTTCCCATCAGTACGCCAGCGACAGCCCTACCTCGATCGAGGGACTTGCGCTCGTTGGTGATGACACCACGGTCCATGAGGTCTGCGGCAGTATCGTTCAACAGGCCAGAATGGATGCCGAGGTCGGAGCGGTCACCGAGCGCGGCCAGAACTGCCTCGGGGATTGCGCCGATGCCGAATTGCAGCGTCGCCCCGTCATCGATCATCTGTGCTGCGTTCTGCGCAATCCGCAATGTCACATCGTCGGTAGGCCGCGGGGCTAATTGAGCGGGCGGCCGGGACGTCCGCACCACGATGTCGAGGTCGCGGTCGGTCAGCGATCGCCTACCGTATGTTCGCGGCACCTGATCGTTGACTTCGGCTATGACCACTCGCGCGGTCGTCAGAGCGGCGAGAAGGTAGTCGTCGGCGAGGCCGACGCTGTACCGGCCGTTCTCGTCCGAGGGTGGCAACTGCAGCAGTAGCACGTCGACAGCAAGTGGACCCCGTGTGAGCAGATCCGGCAGTGTGGAGTAGTGCACCGGCACGATGTCGAGCACTCCTGCCCTGAACAATGCGCGGTTGCCGCCGCTGCCGCAGTACGACACGAACGAGATGTGATCTGCATGTTCTGGGCGGACTGTCCTGGTTGCAGGGATGCCGAGGAAACACCTGAATGGGCCCGCCTCGGCGCGCTGGACCATCAGCTGCTCGGTCAGGGTTTGGGGTTCGGCGCTGGCCTGACCCCAGGTAACCATGTCGCCTGGCCGCAGGAACCGGCCGAAGTCGATCTGGCTGGCATCGAGGTACTGGGTGTACTTCACCGATCTTCACGCCATCTGTCTGCTGAGGGGTCCATCAGCTGACGAAGGTGACCGTCGGGTAGCCAGATGATCGTCTCCAACTCAAGTGCGTCGAGATACCGAACGTGGCCGGTGCGTTTGTCTTCCAGCCGGAGTCGTGGACCATTGGCAGTGTGGTCTATGGTCACGCCAACGACGGCGAACTCGCTGCCGACGAGACCGGCGGCTGAACCCGTCACATTGTGGGCTTCGCTGCGCTGATCGGACATGGCGTGCTCCTCAGATCAGGAATCCCAGGGTGGGGATGGGTTGGTCGGAATTCACCAGAACGACCTTCTTGTAGCTGAGCCGAATCGTGTCGTCGACTCTGCGCAAGCGGTAGGTGACTCGGCCGGCCCAGAACTCGGTTCCCCGCGCCTTCGACTCCGCGGCGATAAAGTTCGCGCCGACGACGGTGTCGCCGTTCTCAACGCCCAGTACTTCGATGTTTGCCAGCACACGACGAACGTTGGACGGAGGGGACTGCGCGTACCGCTTGCCAGTGCGTAACTGCTTCAGACGAGTGGAGATACGGCTGCGATTGTCGAAGATTACCGAAACCTGTGTCGCCGGATCCAGATCCGTGCTGGCAGGCACCCAGTAGAGTGCATCATCAGTCCACAGTTCCTCCCACGCGTCGTAGTCGTGCTCATCGGCGAGGCGAGCCTCCCGGTACAGGAACTGCTCGATCTGGCGCAGGTCAAGTTCGGCCACAGTAGTCACTTGTCGTCCTCCATCAGCTTCTTGTAGTGCGCCCAGAAGCCACGCATGCCGGTTTCGTCGGTCGCGGACCCGATGGTCAAGCCACGCTCGTCTGTTCGTTCGCGGTCGAGCCCACGACGCAGATCCAGCCATTCCGGCCGAAGCATCTGTACGCCAACTTGGTTGCGCTCATACATCTCGGTGTCGTCGGCCAAGAGCATTCCTGCCGGGCCGACCGAGCCGATCGATTGCGACACCATTCGCCGGTTGAGTTCGGGTGCGCCACGCAGTTGCACTGCCGTCGAGAACTGGATGCACTCGTTGTGCGCAACCGGCTGAATGTTGAACACCTGGATTTCAGCGATGAAGAGGTTGGGAAAGATCATCACATGCGGTGCGCCCTCGATGAGGATCTGCTCGGCGGCCTCACCGTGCACTTCCCGCATCTTCGCTACGTAGTCGGGCACCCGCGACTCCGTCGTGCCGAACCATCGCATCGGCTCGGCGAAGCCGCGAAATTCCGGACGAAGATCGTTCTCGCTGTGCCCATTGCCGAGGTTGCGTGTGACGGCGGTGGAGTTGTCACTGTACAGTGCGCCGATCGGGCTGCCGGTAACGCTGAAGATCGAACCGTGGACGAACTGTGGATGATATCCGTCGGTTTCGTTCTCTGCCAACAATTTCCAGTTCGCTCGTGTGCGATGCTGGAGCCAGCCGGCGGTCAGATCGACCTTTCCTTCCGGGGAAAGCCTCGCTAGCCTGTCGATTTCAGTAGCCGCCTCACCGAGGTGTTCGATCAGGCTCGGGCCGTCGCTGGCGAAGCTGCCGAATATGAAACCCTGGTAGGACGCGACTCGAGGTACTCGCCCCATGGCCAGATCGAGCTTGTTCTTGCCGCCGTAGCCCTTGTTGTAGGGGTATCCGAGCAACTTACCGTCGGTGCTGTATGTCCAGCCGTGGTAGGGGCAGCGGAACGAGTTCGAATTACCCTTAGCGCTTTCACACACGAGGTTGGCCCGATGCGCGCACCGGTTGAGAAGCAGGTTGACCTCACCAGAGCGGTCTCGGGTCATCACGATGTCCTGCGGACCGATGTTTTTCCGCACGTAGTCGCCAGGCTGCGGTACCTCGCTCTCGTGGCCCACGAAAACCCATGTGCGGTACCAGATCCGCTCAAGTTCTTCGGCGAAGATCCTTGGGTCGGTGTAGAGCGAACCGTGCACCCGATCGGGCTGAATCAAGTGGCCGTAGTCGGGCCGGGTGGGAGCCACTCCGGCTTCCGGTTCTGTGGTAGTCACAATTACACCTTCTTTTCTCGTTGGTCGGCCGCTGACTCGAGCTGGCGCTGCGCCCAGGTCACCAATCGAAACTTCTGAACCTTGCCGGTCGGGGTGGTCGGCAACTCGTCGGCAGCAAGGAATATGACGTGTTTGGGCACTTTGAACCGCGCCAACCCGAGCTTGCAAAGCGACAGCACCTCCTCGGCGCCGATCGGCGGGCCCGGTGCGCGCACGATGCAAACACACCCCGCTTCACCCCAGCGTTCATCTGGAACACCGACTGCGAACACTTGACTCACGGCGGGATGACCACTGAGCAAGTCTTCGATTTCCTTCGGCATAACCAGCTCACCGCCGCTCTTGTACAGCTCCTTGCTGCGACCGACCAGCTCGAGGTAGCCGTCTTTGCGCACCCGGCCGAGGTCGCCGGAGTAGATCCACCCGTCCCGCAGCATTGCGGCAGTCTCGACAGGTTTGTGCCAAAAGCCCCTCATAGCAGTGGGGCCACGCGACACAAGCTCGCCCTCAGTACCTACAGGCAGGAATTCACCGCTACTGGGGTCGACGGTCTTGTATTCCGCAAGCACATCGGTTCCTTGAACGCCTGCCACGCCGGCCATTTTGGGTCGGCCAACCGTCTCGGCCGTCAATAGAAGATCGTCTTCCGGCAGCGTGAGGGTCATTGCGCCGCCGCACTCGGTCATTCCGTAGCCGGTGACGATCTCGTCTACACCCAGTTCATCACGAACCCTCTCCCACAGCCAGATTGGCGCCGGCGCGGCTCCAGACAGAATTGCCGTGAGCGAGGAGAGATCGAATGCTCGATGCCGCCGGTATTCGAGGAGAGCAACGGTCATCGTGGGTACACACAAGATATCGTTTGCCCGGTGCCGTGAAATCCCCTCGAAGTAGCGTTCGGGGTGGAATTCAGCCTGCGGGATGATGGCACCGCCCACCATCGTTGCTGCAAGCAGGCCTTCGATGTAGCCGAACATGTGATAGCACGGCAGCGAGAACAGGATCCGGCGACCGTCCTCGAATGCTCGGGTCAGCGCCGACGCGTAGGCGGTGCGTAGCACGGCGTCGTGAGTCACCAGGACTCCCTTGGGCGACCCGGTGGTTCCCGACGTGTACAGCATATCGGCGACGTCGCCTGGGTCAGACGTCGCTGCAGTCCCGACAAACTCGTCGCCAAGCGTTGCCAGGTCCTCGACTGTTAACACACCCGACCGAATAGAACCTTCTGGAGCCATCTGCACCACGGCCGTCAGATCGGGCAGGGCAGCCTGATCTCCACGATCCCAACCGGGAGAGATGCTGTCGAGCATGCCGAGATAGTCGAGCTCGCCGAACCTCGTCATGGTGATCAAGACCGAACATCCCGACTGGGCGAGGACATAGGCCAGCTCATCCGTTCGGTAGAGGTAGTTGAACGGAATCGCGACCGCACCGGCTTTTGCGATGGCAAATTTTAGAGGCACGAACTCGAGATAGTTCGCCATCAGCAACCCGACACGGTCGCCCGCGGCTATGCCCAGAGCTGCTAGGCCGTCCGCGAGGCGATCCGACCAGCGCGCAGCTTCGCCGTAGGTCAGCGTGCGTTCATCGGTGATCACCAGCGGCCGATCCGGGTACTGCTCGGCGCACAGGTCCAGCCAGTCACCGAGGGTGCGCGGCATCCAATCGGCGAACCGGTCCCGGAGCAGGGAACGGCGTTGTTCGATGTCCGACGACACGAGTCACCTCCTTTTGAATCGAAATTAGATTAATATATCGCCGCTGGTCGGCGCAACCCGCCCGGGCCCCTCGATCGCCCTAGCGGTGTCGCGACCGGTTCGCCCGGTCAGAGAAGGGCGTCGAGCCCACCACCGACGACCATGTCGACAAGTCTGAACTTCTGCACTTTGCCGGTGGGCGTGAGCGGCAGTTCATCGACGACCAGCCAGTACTGGGGGACCTTGTACCGTGCCAGACGTTCCCGGCAATGAGATTCCAGCCGGTCACGTAGTCCGGGGGCCCACTCCCTCCGAAGTCTGATCACGGCGGCAACAACCTCGCCCCACTTGTCGTCCGGTACTCCGACGACCGCCGCATCCAGCACTGCCTCGTGCTCGACGAGACATGACTCGATCTCAGCCGGGGCGATGTTCTCCCCGCCCCGAATGATCAGATCCTTCAGACGCCCGGTCACCGTCAGCATGCCGCGTTCATCCATCTTTCCGAGATCACCGGTATGCACCCATCCCTCGGCGTCTACGGTGCGCGCAGTGGATTCTGGATCATGTAGATACTCGATCAACTGTTGATATCCGCGAGCGCAGATCTCCCCTACCTGCCCCAGCGGCAGCGGCTCACCTGTCACCTGATCTGCAATCTTGGCATCGACCTGGGGCAGCGGCCTTCCGACCGTACGGACCAGATCGTCGTGGCTGTCGTCGCGCCTGGTCATCGACAGCACGGGAGCCAATTCGGTCTGCCCGAAGAGGTTGTGCACCCTGGCACCGAAGAGTGTCTCGGCAGCCTCGATCACGGTATGTGGCAGGTTAGCGGCTCCGATCATCACAGTGCGCAGCGCGGGCGGCGGCACTTCTGCAGTACGGGCCGCTTCGACCAGTGCACCGAGAACTGTCGGCACGCCGAAGAGGATGCTGGCTCCTTCATCTCGCATAGCTGACAGAACTGCGCCAGGGGAGAACTGCTCGATCAGGACGACACAGCCGCCCAGCCACAGCGGGCCAAGAGTCCCGATAACGCATGACGCGGTATGGAACATCGGCAGCGGGTTGACTGAGACCGCCCCGACATCGGCCGCAGCGGTCTCCACAGTCAACTTGGCGACGTTGACCAACGATCCGTGCCGAAGCAGGACACCTTTCGGTGTACCCGTGGTGCCCGATGTGTACTGCAACATGGCAGGCATGTCGGGAGCGGTCGGCGGCAACGAATCGCTCCCCGACCCGGTAGCCAGCCAGTCCGGCCAGGAAGAGAGGCTAACTACATGTCGCACGTGCGGGCATTGGCCGCGGACGGACTGCGCGATGGCGGCGAGATCGTCGTCGCGATTGCGGTCCGCGTGTATGAGCGCAACCGCACGGGAGTGGTTCAAGGCATACACCAGGTCGCGGGTGCGCAGAGATGGGTTGAGCGCCACAAGCGTCACTCCGGCTAGCGCTGCGCCATACTGAACGATCGGCCATTCCACGACATTCGGCGCCCAGATGGCAACGTATTCGCCCGGATTTGCCATTTTAAGTAGCGCGCGCGCAGCACGCCCCGCCTCCCCGTAGAGGTCCCCGTACGACAGCCGCCGCTGGGAGCCGGCGCCGTGCGAGTTACCCACGAGCGCGAGTTGGTGAGGTTGACTTGATGCGCGCTCAGCAAGGAGCGAACCGACCGTATGGTCGACGAGCGGCACGGTCTCGTCTCGCCGCCAATACGATTGGTCGATCTTGCGGCTACTGCCATCCCCTGCCAAAGATGCTCGCGAAGAACTGGTCACCTGTCTCACACTCCATCAGCCGGTGGTCCGAGGGTTTCGATCCCACTTCGCCACGTTACCGAATCCAGATTAAAATATTCGACGATTGGCCGGACCGCGGAGTTGCCTGCGCCGACACCGCACGCGATGCACAGACAGGAGCACTCCAGCAGATCGCCTGGCCGCAGCCACGAGTGCCGAACGTCCAGATCGACCAGTGATCCCCGCGTACCGACTTGAGGGTGAATTTGACACGCGAGCCACCCCGTCCGCCTGGGCCTCGATCGAGACCCAGGCAACCTGATAGCGGTTGAGAATCTCACCCAAGGGGTGGTCCATGGGTGCTCAACTCGCATGGTCACCGCGGACCGGCGCGTACCCGCTCCCTAGCACCCGCGGTTGACCGCCACCAGTTTTTAATCTATCTTCGATTCAAAACCACACGTCGTGCGCTGGAGGTTGGGGCAGTACCCAACGAAACAGCCGATGAACCACCCCGGAAGGAGCCCGCCATGAAGGTGGTCGTAGATCGGAGCAAGTGCACCGGACTGGGAATCTGTGAGTCGCTCGCGTCAGCCTTCTTCGAGGTCGACGACGACGGCGATCTGTTGCTGCTCAAGGAAGATATCGCCGACCACGAGCTGGCCGAGGTCGAAGAAGCGGTGCAGAGTTGCCCGACCGAGGCGCTGCGAATCGTCAGCTAGCTGCGACAATTGTCCTGGCGCCGTCGGTGCCTCCGCCGTACAGGCGGAAACACCGACGGCGTACGGGTTGGTACCGCCGACTAATCGATCAAGCCAAACTCTCTCGGGTCCGGCCGAGATCGTTAAACGGAAACAACCGGAATGTGCGCAGTCTCGATCTGATCGAGTTCCTCTCGAATCGCAGCCTGAGCGGCGGCTGGCAGCGAATGCAAGATCTCACGTACACGCTGCTGGCGACGGAAAACAGCCTGGCGAGCTGGCAGGCCCGGAGTGACTTGCATCTGCGGGATGATGCCCTCGACCTCCTCCGCGCCACCGTGGTGGTGCCCAGCGTCGACGAGCGCCTGCTCGCGCGCCATCTGCGCACCATCCTTCTCCTCCGACATGCCGATCGGGCCGATCATGCGGCCGTTGAGGAACTGCTTGACCACCGGCTCGTCGCTGGTCAGCAGCACCTCGCGGGGGCCGAACATTACCAACTGGCGGCGGAAGAGCATGCCGATGTTGTCCGGCACAGTACGGGCCAGGTTGATGTTGTGCGTCACGATCAGGATCGTGGCGTCGATCTGCGCGTTGATATCAATCAGGAGTTGGCTCAGATAGGACGTACGCACCGGGTCCAGACCAGAGTCGGGCTCGTCGACGAGGATGATCTGCGGGTCGAGCACGAGCGAACGGGCCAGACCGGCGCGCTTGCGCATACCGCCGGAGATCTCGCCGGGCAGCTTGCCCTCGGCACCGAGCAGACCGGTCAGCTCGAGCTTCTCCATGACGATGCGCTTGATCTCGGTTTCCGACTTCTTCGTGTGCTCACGAAGCGGGAAAGCGATGTTGTCGAACAAATCCATCGACCCGAACAGCGCGCCGTCCTGGAAAAGAACACCGAACAGTTTGCGGATCTCGTAGAGCTCCTTGTTGGAGCAGGTGGTGATATCGGTGCCATCGATGTAGATCGATCCCTGTTCTGGACGCAGCAACCCGATCAGCGACTTCAGAAACACCGATTTGCCAGTACCAGATGGCCCGAGCAGAGCACTCACCTCGCCCGTTGGCAGGGTCAAGGAGACATTCTGCCAAATCTGCTGCTGACCAAAAGACTTCGTGATGCCGACGGTCTTGACCTCGACGCCCATAGGACTCCCCTATCGTCTTCGATTGTGCCGACGGCGGCCACAGGAAGGCCGCTGTCGAATGTGCGGCCACGACTTGCGAGCCCAGGGCCCGCCGCAAAGCGGCGATTCCTTCCGACACGGCCCGGCCGTAGCCGCGGACGCCGGTGGGCGCAACACTCGCGATCCATTCGGAAGATTCTCCAGAGTGCGACCGATCACATGAGAGGAGTCTAACATAAGTAGACTTATCTCAAGTAGTCTTTCCCGTTCCGCATGGCCAAACGTCGCATGCCCGAGCATCTACAACCGCGTCGGACCGGCGCAGACAGCTGTTCTACGCCACATGAGCGCTCGACTCCCACCGAAGAGACAGCTACGCCGACAGCAGGGTGGTCCCTAGCAGCGAGGATCAACTCCGGATTCGTCCTGACGACCAACAGCTTCACTCGGGTGAACGTGACTACCCGAGCGCGGGCGCTCGTCGGATCCCCGCGCACTCGATCCGGGCACGACAGGGAAGGTTAGGCATTTCGGTAACGCGGCGGTCGACGCTCCCATCGAGCACGCATCACCTCGGCCATGTCCTCAGTGCGAGAAGCCAACAGCTGGTTGCGGTTTTCCATGTCGACAGCAACACGGAACGAAGATGCATCGACGCCGGCATGTAAGGCCTGCTTGGTCAAACGCACGCCAAACGGGCTGTTGGCAGAAATTTCTGCAGCCAAATCCATTGCCGCCGACTGCAAGTCGTGATCCGGACACAGCCGATTTGCCAGGCCGATGCGATAGGCCTCGGCAGCGTCAACGTTGCGGCCGGTGAGCATCAGCTCCGCGGCGACCCCCATGCCAACGACACGGGGAAGGCTCCAGGACAGACCAAGATCCGCACCCGAGAGACCGATGCGAACGAACGCCGCACCGAACTTCGCCTTGTGTGTGACAACCCGCAAGTCAGCAGCAAGCGCAAGAGACATCCCAGCCCCGACTGCGGCACCGTCGATCGCGGCGATCACTGGGACCGGCAGATCAACGATTCGTTGCACAGCAGCAGCCCATCGCTCCTGATTTCGCAAGAGCTCCGGCAAGCCCATCTCCTGCGTTTGAGCGATCTCGTCGAGATCGAAGCCCGCACAGAAGGACGTCCCGGCACCATTGAGAATGACCACCCGCGTGACCGAGTCCTTCGCCACCGCATCGAGCACGGTCGACAACTCGGCAAGAACCTCGGAGGTGAGCGCATTTAGACGCTCCGGGCGGTTCAAAGTCACCCGCAGAACACCCTTTGCCGGCTCGCTGACCAGCAGCTCTCGGCGCTCATTCGACGATTCGTTCAAGTCACGCAACCCGTTCATGATGCAGGGCCGATCGAGTCGGCTGGTCAACACACTCAGGCGGGGAGACCCAGCTTGAGACGCCTGGCGAAAGTCCGCAGGCTCGCCGGAATTCCGGTGCCGAACAGTGCGGGCAGTTCGCGGTCGACCATGAGTTCTCCACGGGTACCGCACATCTGGGCCCGGCAAGCACGCCAACGGCGGGATCGCGATCTCGCATGAACTCGGCTCCACATCACGCTCTCGCGCATCCGCCCTACCTTCTAAAATCGAATCTAAATTAATCTACACTGCGAGTCGACCATAGACCAGCCCCCCCCCCCGCCGGCAGGTGAACCCGGTCAGCTACCACCATGAACAGACGGCTCCAAGCGGCCTTGCATCGGTGCCAAGGCATCGATGTTGCCCCGAGGGGCTGGGCCAGCGTGCCGCGCCAGGATGGCGCGGAACGACAGGGCCCGCGTTGCCTACGGGCGGGAACCCGCGACACCGGCACGCCAGCCAACGCGCCTGATCCGCTGGCAAGCCCACGAACTGTCCGTCGCGCTCGGCGGGAACACCGCAGGCCTCCTGGCGATCGCGCGGATCTGGGTGAACACGGATCATGGCAAGCGGATCTCGCTCCGACCTGGACAAAACGTATCGATTCGGATCACGAGACGCCCTTCGATCGGTCCCCGCGGTCAACCGCTGAGCCTGGTGCGAGCCATATAATCGATACGCGCGACGGCGTTCACCGAAGCACCGAGACGGGCGAGTAGATGAGCGAGGGAGATACCCTGAAATCCGACGACGACCAGCATTCGATGGTCGTCCGGGATCTCTTTGCCGTTGGCCTCGCAGATGCCGAGGTGGTCGGCCGCGGGGGATTCGGCCTGGTCTATCGCTGTCGTGAGACCGCACTCGACCGTGCCGTGGCGGTCAAGGTGCTCACTACAGCAGCCAACGCCGACCAAGACAGCTTCGAACGGTTCCTACGCGAGCAACGGGTGATGGGCAGGTTGGCAGGCCACCCCAACATCGTCCCGATCTACCAGGTCGGGACGACCTCCCATGGGTTCCCTTACATCGTCATGCCCTTCTACGAGCGGGGATCGCTGGACGGCCTCATCCGGCGCAGCGGTCCGCTGTCACTACCCAACACCTTGCGCATCTCAACCAAGCTCGCAGACGCACTGGACACCGTCCATCGCGCCGACATCTTGCACCGCGACATCAAGCCCGCCAACATCTTGATCACCGACTTCGATGAGCCACAGCTGACCGACTTCGGCATCGCACGGGTAGTCGGCGGATTCCAGACAGCGGCTGGGATCGTGACCGGATCTCCAGCGTTCACCGCCCCCGAGGTCTTGCGCGACGGAACGTCGTCAGTCGCTTCAGACGTCTACAGTTTCGGCGCCACGATGTTCTGCATGTTGACCGGGCATGCCGCATACGAGCGGCGCGTCGGCGAACGACTCGTGACACAGTTCCTACGCATCACAGAAGAACCTCTGCCCGATCTACGCACCAGTGGCATCCCCGACGAGGCATGCAATCTGATCGAGAGCTGCATGTCACCTGACACAAAAAGCCGACCAATCTCGGCAGCGGCCCTCGGCGAGGCAATCAACCGAGTTCGTCAAACCATCGGTCTCGAGGCTATCGGGACACAGGCACTTGATCTCCGGCGAAGTCCGCCGAGCGGGAGGACACCCTCCGGCACCCTGCCCTCGGCCGCACGCGGCATCGAGCCGACCCCGCCCACCGCAGAGACACGCTTTCGTCCCGAGGGGTCACCGCGCCCCTTCGTCCGCCGCCAGCGCCTCCTCGATGCGCTCACCGTCGATCCGTGGCCTCGACTGATCTTGATCCACGCACCCGCAGGCTTCGGAAAGAGCACCCTTGCCGCTCAGTGGGCCCAGCAGCTGATCGCTCAGGGAGTGGCTGCGTGCTGGCTCAACATCGACGCCGATGACAACCGTCCAATGTGGTTCCTCCTTCACCTTATCGAGGCGTTGCGACGTGGTTTACCCGAGCTTGCTGCCGCCCTGAGTCGAATCGTCCAAGACCAGGGTGACGACGTAGTTCGCCACGTCCTGACCACCATGATCAACCGGGTCCACACCCGTGGCGAACGGATCGTCGTGATCATCGAAGATTGGCATCGGGTAACCGATCAGGAAACACGGTCCGCACTACGGTACTTGCTGGAACACGCTTGCCACCATCTGCAGATCGTCGTGACCAGTCGCGAGCGAGCAGGCCTACCCCTGTCGAGTATGCAAGTCCGAAACGAGCTCGTCGAAATCAACGAGACAGCCCTGCGCTTCGACGAACCCGAAGCCAGCCAGCTATTGGCATTGTCCAATCGTCGCTCATTGGACGATCACGACGTGGCCCGGCTCACAGATGTCACCGATGGGTGGGTAGCAGGGCTTCAGCTAGCCTCGATCTCGCTGCGCGACCATCCAGACCCCACGTCGTTCATCAACCACTTGTCCGGGCGGCACCAGGCGATCAGTGAGTACCTCACCGATTCCGTACTGGACTCCTTAGAACCCGATCTCCTGGACAAGCTCCTGAAAACATCGATCACGGACAGGACCTGCGACTCACTCGCGGCCTCCCTCACCGGTGATCGCCACGGACAGTCCCTCCTCGAGGACCTTGAGCGACGCGACTTGTTCCTCCGGCGCATCGATGACACCGGCACGTGGTTCCGATATCATCATCTCTTCGCTGAGTTTCTACGGGAACGCCTAGAGCGCACCCATCCCGAGCTTCTCCCGCGTTTACATCGACTCGCCTCGGAGTGGTTCGGTGCCCACGGCATGCTCAGCGAGGCCATCGACCATGCCGCAGCCGCCGGCGACCCGGAGCGGGCAGTCGAACTGGTAGAGGTGAACGCACGTAACCTGCTCCAACACTCCCACTTCGCCACACTCACCGAGTTGTCCGCCAAGCTCGATCCTGCGTGCGCCGCGCAGCACGCAACCCTTCAGATCGTACTGGCCTGGGCGGCCGTCCATTCCCGGCACGAGGCGGAGTTGCACCGGGCGCTCCGGTTGGCCCTTTCTGCTGACAAGGCAGCTTCGATACCAGGGCAACCACCATCTGACTTGGCCGTCGAGGCCTCTCTCATCCGTGGTGCTGCCGCCGCCATGGCTGACAATTTCGTCGGTGTCGATGCCATCGTCGACCAAGTGAGATCACGGACAACAACATTGGACCCCTGGGCTCTCTGTGCCGCATCCAACGTTGCAGTGTTGGTCTCGCTCCGCCGATTCGAGTTCGATTGTGCACGCGAGTGGTATGAGTGGGGTACACCGTACTTCCAGCAGTTTCCTGGGGCGTTGAGTATCATGTACAGCCACTGCTTCGCCGGCATGGCCGCCCACGAACAACTTGACATGGCCAACGCTGAGAACCACTTTCGAACGGCGCTGCACCTGGCTCTTACAGAAACCGGCGAGCACTCATTTTCCGCGCGTTTGGCCAGTTCGATGCTCGGGGATTTCCTCTACGAGCAAGGCGATCTCGAGGAGGCGGACCGGTTGCTCGCAACTAGTGCCGAACTCGGCGCCGAAGGTGGACCAGTCGACTTCCTTATTGCTTCATACGGCACCGGCGCGCGAGTCAAATCCGCACTTGATGACCGTGCCGCGGCAGCGAGACTCCTGAACGAGGGCGACCGGGTTGCCCGCTCGCTCGAATTGCCGCGACTGGCGGCCCGTATCGCGTGCGAACGAATACGGCTGGACCTTGCCCCAGTCGTCGCCGAGCCCGGCAGGCGGAGCCGCTCGGTGATCGAGGGCCAGATCGACATCGCAACAGACGAACTCGAAGCGGAATCCGACATTCGCTGGCTTCTCCGTGAACACCCTGATCTCGCTGCGGACACGGCCGACGCCCTCAGTCGCTCGATAGACGCCGAGAAGCGGCCTCGCGCCGCACTGTACGCGGTCATACTTCATGCGACCTGTCTTGCGGTCGATGGACGCCCCGCGGAAGCGCAGAAGCTCCTCGCACCTGTGTTGATCCAGTGCGCAGCGACCAGGATTATCCGACCTGTCGTCGATGAAGGACCATCGCTGAGGGACGTAGTTCGAGACCACGTCGGAACGTGGCCTGGTGTTCCTCTCGAGTTTCTCGATCAACTCGACCACCCGGCACCCTGACGGTTCGGCGCGGTGCATGGTGGCGTTCGACGTCGGCAACTGCCCGGACGATGCAACACACTGGATCGAACCTATGTAGCAATAGATGCGAGCCCCCGCCAACACAGCGCCACGACAGCGTCGACAGCGATTGCTCGGGGAATCGATCGCTCTGACTCCAGCCAGTAGCGTGCGGCGTGCTGGCTCGCTCCGACCATGCTTACCGCCAGCATCCGGGCTGCATCCCGATCGACGTTGGCACCGAAGACTATCTGCGCACAGATCAGATCGACGCAGCAGTCGAAAGCCATATCTACCCGGTGCTGGACCGACGGCTCCCCGGACACGCTCGATTCAAAAGCCAGGCGCGCACCTCGCTCGTCGGCGTCGACGAAATCGAAGTACGCATCCACCGCCGCGTGCACTCGGTTCCTATTGCCGGTCTCCGCGCGTAGCGCGTGTCGGATGTTGTCGACCAGCCAGTCCAGATGTACTTGTAGCGCAGCCAGATACAGCTCCAGCTTGCTGCTGACATGGGTATAGAGGACCGGCTTGCTGATCCCGAGGTAACGGGATATCTGGTCCATGCTCGTGGCATGGTAGCCCCCACGGGCGAACACATGGCCCGCGCCTTGGATGATCTCCGACCGACGCATCTCGCGCTGCAGCCGCTGGGCGTGTCTGTCGGCGATGAGAGTTTCGTTGTCACTCACGGCAGCCGACTCCTTCCGGTAGTGCCGACCGGTGATCTTCCGTCGCTGCCCCTGTGAACCGAGCGACCGGCTCGGCTCACAGGGCACGATTCATCGGACGATCGCCCGACCGATCAGATCCTTCATGATCTCTGTGGTGCCCCCATAGATGGTCTGAACTCGAGTATCCACAAAAGCTTTCGCAACCGGATATTCGGTCATGTAGCCGTAGCCGCCGTGGAGCTGCAGGCAACGATCGACCACCCGCTTTTGTAGTTCGCTCAGATACCACTTTCCCTTTGCCGCATCGATCGGGTCGAGTTCGCCGGCGTTGTAAGCCAGGACCGACCTGTCCACATAAGCTTCTGCGATCTCAACCTCGGTCTGCATCTCGGCCAGTTCGAAGCGCACGTGCTGGAAATCGGCAACTGCCTGGTCGAACGCACGACGCTGCTTGCAGTAATCGATAGTGAGATCGAGAATCGCCCGCGAGGTGGCCATCGACTTGGCCGTTACTCCGAGACGCTCACGAGGCAGGTGGCTCATCAGATACTGCAAGCCCTTCCCCTCCTCGCCCAGCAGGTTGGCATGCGGAACCCGAGCATCGGAGAAGAACAGCTCCGCAGTGTCTTGCCCGGGCAGACCGATCTTCTCCAGCTTGCGGCCTCGTTCGAAACCGGGCGTCCCGCTTTCGACTACGAACAAGCTGAATCCTCGTGATCCGGCGTCTGGATCGGTCCGAGCCACCAACACCACCAGGTCGGCCATGATGCCGCTCGAGATGAACGTTTTCTGGCCGTTGACAACCCACTCGTCGCCGTCGCGTACAGCGCTTGTACGGATCCCACGCAGATCGCTGCCCGCTCCGGGTTCGGTCATCGCAAGTGCACCGATGGTGTCGCCAGAGGCATAACCGGGCAGCCAGCGATGCTTCTGCTCGTCGTTGGTCAGATCGAGCAAATAGTGCAGGACCAGGTCATCTTGTAGGCTGATGGTGACGCCGAAGGACAGTGCGTTGATGCGAGCGACCTCTTCGCAGACAACCATGCGAAACCGATAGTCGTGGACACCTGAACCACCGTATTCTTCACCGATCTCGAGGGCATAAAGCCCCGCAGCGGCAGCCTTCTTGAACACCTCCCGATCGATCCAGCGGTCCTCGTCCCACTGTTCCTTGTATGGCGCGACCTCGCGCTCGAGGAAGGCTCGAACAGTTTCACGGTAGGCCTCGTGATCGGCTTCGTAGAGAGCGCGTCGCATTCGTCAGAGCCTTTCGATAATGGTGACGTTGGCCTGTCCTCCGCCTTCGCACATGGTTTGCAGGCCATAGCGTCCACCGGTCCGCTCCAGTTCGTGCAGCAGCGAGGTCATCAGCCGCGCACCTGTGCAGCCGATGGGATGACCGAGGGCGATGGCGCCTCCGTTTGGGTTGACCTTCGCCGGGTCGGCACGGAGTTCGTCGAGCCACGCGAGGACAACTGGCGCGAAGGCTTCGTTGATTTCGATCGCGTCCATATCGTCGATCGTCAGCCCGGTTCGCTTCAGTGCATGTTGGGTCGCCGGGATAGGCGCGCTGAGCACCATCACGGGGTCTGCGCCTCGGACGGACATGTGATGGATGCGGGCACGCGGAGTGAACCCATACCGCTCCACGGCGGCTTCTGATGCGATTAGCAACGCCGACGAGCCGTCCGAAATCTGGCTGGCCACGCCTGCGGTCAGGGTTCCGTCTGGTGTGAGGGTCTTCAACTGGGCCAGCTTCTCCAGCGAGGTATCGCGCCGAGGTCCCTGATCCACCGAGATACCGGCGAACTCGGTGATCTCCCGAGCGAACCGACCTGCGTCGATCGCCTCCAAAGCACGGCGATGGCTCTCCAGGGCGAAAACCTCACTGTCCTCGCGACTGATGTTCCACTTCTGAGCCATCATCTCCGCACCGCGGAACTGCGAGATCTCTTCGTTGCCGTAACGCGCGAACCACCCCACTGACCCGGTCCAGGGGTCCGTCGACCCGTACGGTTCGCCCGCAGTGAACGCGCACAGAATAGGGAACTGACTCATCTTCTGTACGCCGCCGGCGACGATGATATCGCTCGTTCCACTCATGACCGCCTGAGCGGCGAAATGGACCGCCTGCTGAGCCGAGCCACACTGCCGGTCGATCGTGACACCGGGCACCGATTCCGGAAGACCCGCCGCAAGCGCCGCGGTACGGGCAATGTCACCGGCTTGAGACCCGATGTTGTCCAGGCACCCGAGGATGACGTCGTCGATGTCGGCAGGATCGAAGTCGTTGCGACCGACCACGGCCTTGATGACATGCGCGGCGAGGTCAGCCGGATGAGACTCCGCGAAACCGCCTCCCCGTTTGCCGACCGGGGTGCGAGCAGCGTCGATGATGTACGCCTCAGGCATGTGACTCTCCTACTTGGATCAGGGTGATGCTTTTTAATATAGACTCAAAAATGCGTCTAGCGCAATCGGCCATACGAACGGCGTCGCTGTCAGGCGGTGGCGTGCGGGTGCCTCACCGGCACAACCAAGCTGTCGCGGACGAATGACTGCGCGGTGGCGATCAAAGCGTCCAGCGAGTCGCCACCCGGAACCCACCACTCCGATGTCCAGTTGAGGGCCCCCACCACCAGCAAGCGAGCGATCCCGATATCCAGCCCGGGCCTCAATGAGCCGGATTCGGCGAGCCGCTCCAACAGGCCCTCCCAGATTGCGTGGTATGCCACGCCCTCTTCGCGAAGCAACTCACGGCTCGCCGACGGGAGCTGCCCAGCGTTCCGAGTCACCGCAGAGGCGAAGTCCGACAGACCCAACTCGATCCGCAGATGCGCTTCCACTGCGATGACGATCAAATCGGACACAGATGTATCCGGGGCTTGCGCAGCAATCGCCCGTTGGACATACGTGCGCACTCGACGCTGCCCCTCACGCATAACCTCGATAATCAGGTCATCTCGTGAACGAAAGTAGTAGTAGATCGCAGGCGTCCGCAGCCGCGCCCGGCGCGCGATGTCGGACAGCCGAGTTCCCGCGACACCTCGTCTACTCAGGATATAGGCAGCTGCGACGAGGATGCGTTCGCGAGTGGCATTCGACGGCGAGACGTCATATGACGTGGTCTCGGCCCTCATGGCATCGTGTAGCCCCCACTCACGGAGAACATCTGCCCGGTCACTTGTCGCGCCGCTGCATCCGACGACATCCACAGCACTGCGTTTGCGACGTCGGCAGCATCGGTGAGCCGACGCAGTGGAATGTCTTTGAGGAGGAAGTCGATCTGCTTCTCGTTGAAGACGGAGTCGTTGCCCACGGCCCAGAGGCTGTCACGTCCCACGGCTTCGGGTCCGGCCGGAACCACCAGACCCGGACACACGATGTTCGACCTGATTCCGTTGCGCCCCTGCTCTTTCGCGGTCGAGCGGGCGAGCGCGATCATTCCCGCTTTGGTAGCGCCGTATACGGCCTGCCGTATCTGACCGAATGCCGCGTCGCTGGCAATGAACACGATCGAACCACGACGTGCCTCGATCATCGGAGCCAGCGCCGCCTGTGTTGTGCCGATCGCAGTAAAGAGGTTGACCTCGACAGTTCGCTGCCAGAGGGCCCGGTCGGTGTCGTCGGTCAGAAATCCTGGCCTGCTCCAGCCCGCATTGTTGATCAGGATATCCAACCCGCCCCAGGCATCGACTGCGCACTGAACGGCCTGTTCAGCAGCGCCTTCTGCAGTGAGGTCGACCGCAACTACTTCGACAGCGGCAGCACCCAGCTCGATTGCCTCGAACCGGACCTTCTCGGCTTGCTCGCCATCGATGTCGCAGATGACGATGCGGGAACCTTCGGCGGCGAAGCCATGAACGATCCCTCGCCCGATGTTGGACGCACCGCCGGTGACCAACACGCGAGCGTCAGCTAACCCCAGATCCATCCCGACACCTTCCTGACGATGCGCGCAGACGCTGCGCATTTTAATTTATATTTGATTCAAATCATAACAGCAATCCCGGCGTTCATGGCCAGTTCAGACAGTGGCGCTAGACTACGCGACCGCAGCAGGAGCCGACCGAACCGCGCAATGGGGGCGACACACGGGCCCGCCACCTGTCGCCCCGCGCTGCCTAGTCAGTTCGACTGCGGCTGGTCGACTTGCTCGAGCCGCGCGTGCGGCGGGCAGCCGCCGGCGCCTCATCAGAGCCCACGGTCGAGATTCCGTGGCGAATCACCGACTGGGCCGTCCGGATGACAGTCTCCAGCGAGCCGCGGCGTGGCGTCCACCACTCTGCGGCCCAGTTCAGCGAACCCATGATCAGCATCTGCGTGACATGCAGATCGAGCTCATTCCTGATTTGCCCCTCGGCTGAGGCGTCCTTGATCAGCTTTCGCCAGATCGCGCCGTAGTTTGCTTCTTCGGCAAGTTGACGCGCCCTCAGATGTTCAGGGACCTGACCGCTGTTACGGATCGCAGCGGTGGCATAGTCAGACAACTCCAACTCGTGACGCAGGTGCGCATCTACAGCGATCATGATCCGGTCGATAGGAGTGACATCGCTGGCCACCTGGTCGAGCGTAGCCTCGAGATGCTTGGCCATGTCGGCGACACCGCTCCACATCACTTCCTCGATCAACTCCTCACGGGAGGGAAAGTAGTAGTAGATTGCAGGAGCTTGGATCTCGGCGTATTCGGCGACATCGGTCAGCCTTGTTCCCGAATAGCCTTTCATGCTGAGCACATGGGCGGCAGCATCAAGGATCCGCCGTCGCGTTCTGGCGGATTTTGAATCCACCGACGGCTCTTGTTCCGGCGGCGTACCGCCCCGAGTTTTTCTAGCCACGGTTCAACTATATGTCAGCGCGGCCTGTACCGGTCGCGGCGGCACCGGAATCGACCTTGGAAGAGCGCGACAAGGGTGCCTCCGCACCCTTGGCTGCCGACGGCTGGCTCACTGAGCCACCGTGTAGCTTCGTACCAGTCCGGCATCTTGATGTGTCACTCGCCCAAGGAACGCGAGCACATCCAGGTGCGCGTCGATTTCCGTAATCGCAGACAGCTGATGATCGAGGGGCAGGTCGTCAAACCGCACCGCACGTCGAGTCCAGGGCAACATCCGAGCAACGGCATACGCCGTATCGGCGCCACCTGCGACTTCGTCGGCCACGCGGGTGAGGCGTTGCCGGTGATGGTCGAACAGATCATCGATGCGCACGTGAGCGCTAGCGGTCACCGGACCATGCGAGGGCAGCAAGACAGCATCGGGAAGTTCCCGCACCAGCCGCAACGATGCCAGAAAACTACGCAGCGGTTGAGATTCGGGAACAAGCTCGAACCCTATCGACGGCGTGATGGCAGGCAGGACGTGATCGCCCGAAAACAGCAAGCCGAGGCCGCGATGATAGAAGGCTACGTGACCACGGGTGTGCCCTGGCGTCGCCATGACCTCCAGTGCATGGCCAGCGGAGAGCTCGACCCGGTCTCCGTGCTTCAACCACCCGTCCGGCACACCGAAAGGTACACCGATCTCATGGCTCGGCGGCGTTCGAGTCACGAGTCGTTTTGCGAGATCTGCAGCACCACAACGGAGCAACAGCGGCGCGTGGTTCGGGAAGCGCGAGCTGTCTTCCCCGAAATCCTCGATACTGTGACGTTCATGTTCGCCGATGAGAACGCGACTGCCCAGCGTGAACCTCCATGCGTAGGCCTGGGTGTAGTGATCCCAATGGTGGTGAGTGGCAAGACACAATGTCACGTCATTCAGTTGATGCCCCAAGCTACGCAGAGCCGAAGAAATGGCCATCTCCGTCTGCCTACTCGCCCATCCAGGATCGATCAGAATCAGCCCAGGGCCGGCCTCGATCAGATAGGCATTCACTGCCGTCAATCCGTCGAGTGGCAGCGGAAGCGGTATGCGATACACGCCCGGCGCCACAGGGTGCGCACCCGCCTCGGTCCAGTGAGCAGGCTGTTCGACGACTGGCGGCATAGTTGCTCGTCTCTGTCGGTAAGCTGCCATTAAATGAATTCTAATTCAGATTTGCCGAAACGCGATGCGTGCTATCGCACACATCGCGGACTGTCGCTCGGGTCGTCTTACGCCGCTCCGACGATCCGCCAAACAGAGCATTCTTCTGAGAGCCGGCTGTCGGGCTTGTCGATGCCCCGACAAGCCCGACAGTCATTCGCCCGTTCAGCCGCTTCATGGGTCGCGAAGCGGACGCGGTCGGGCACCGCCACCGCTGGCTCAACACCTGCTGTGCAGCCCAGGCCAGCGGAGTCTCGAGGTGTTCATTGAGTCACTGTGCGTCCTGCCGGCCCGCGGATCTGCTGCATCATCGGAGATGCCTCATCAGACATAGGATTTGGGCGTACCCGCTCAATCATCGCGCGCTCCGAACATATCCGGTCAGAGAGTGGCAGGAAGGAGGACACTCACGCTTTGGTGGAGGTGTAGAGCTTTTCGAGCTCTCGCTTGACAAGTTTTCCCGTTGCCGTCCGCGGCAGGGAGTCGACAAAGTCGACCGTCTTCGGCGCCTTGTAATGGGCCACTCGATCGCGTGCGTAGGAGATGATCTGTGCTGCCGTCTCCTCGCTCGGGTCGAACCCTGGCTTCAGCTGGACTACGGCTTTCACCTGCTGGCCCATCTCGGCATCGGGCACGCCGATGACAGCCACATCGAAGATGGCTGGGTGCAACGTCAGAACGTTCTCGACCTCTTGAGGGTAGATATTGACGCCACCGGAGATGATCATGAAGGACTTGCGGTCGGTCAGGAAGAGATAGCCTTCGTTGTCGACAAAGCCGAGGTCGCCGACGGCAGTCCAGTTGGGGTGCTCGGGGTGCTGCGCCGCAGCGGTTTTGACTGGGTCCTTGTGGTACTCGAACGGCAGCACCTCACGTTCGAAGTACACGGTCCCGATCTGCCCGTCCGCAAGCTCGTTTCCATCGTCGTCGCAGATGTGTACTGGGCCGAGGATACTGCGACCGACGGATCCGGTCTTCTTCTCCCATTCCGGCGTGGTGATGACTGCCAGACCATTGCCCTCGGTCGCACCGTAGTATTCGGCGATGATCGGCCCCCACCAGTCGATCATTGATCGCTTGACGTCGGGCGGACACGGCGCCGCCGCGTGAACCGCCAGACGCAGTGAGGAAGTTTCGTACTTCCGAATCGTATCTTCCGGCAGCTGCAGGAGGCGAACGAACATGGTGGGTACCACCTGAGTGACCGTCACCTGGTACCGCTCGATAGCCTGGAGAAACTCCTCGGCGCTGAATTTCTCCATCATAACGACAGTACCGCCGTAAGAATGAACGACACCGCACCAACGAAGCGGCGCAGCGTGATACACCGGAGCAGGCGACAGGTAGACATCCGACGCGCTGATTCCGAACAGTTTCCCGAGCGCCATGGTCAACACGTCGCCCGGCTGATCGACAGCAAAGGCCGGCAACGGAGGTTTGATACCCTTCGGACGTCCGGTCGTACCCGAGGAGTACAGCATGTCCGCACCTCGCGGCTGCTCAGGAAGTCGATCGCCCGCTCCCGCGCGCGCCTCTTCATAGGATCCGAATCCTTCAATTTCGCCACCGAACGCAAGCCAGTGTTCTACCGTTGTGACTTCCCGGCGCACCTGACCCGCAAGGTCCGCGGTGCCCGACGACGCCACGACAACCTTGGCATCACTGTCTTCGATGATGTAGGAGATCTCCGGAACGGCTAGATGCCTGTTTATCGCCGTGACATAGAGCCCGGAACGCAGAGCGGCCCAATAGATCTCGAAGCACTCGGGCGCATTGTCGGCCAGGATGGCCACCACGTCACCCTTCCGTAGCCCGAGATCGTGCAGCGCTCGAGCGAACCGGGCAGAATTTTCATCCAACTCACGATACGTGAGGGCCCGGCCGGAGCCTGCCATCACCACCGCTGGCTTGTCAGGTGTCGATTGGGCATGTACGCCAGGAAACATTGTTCGATACCTCTTCGGTCGGTTTCACGCGATCCGTCAGCTGGCCAGCAAGGCCGGAACCGCCGTCGCGCGTCTCATAATATAACTTTGATTAAAATCTTGCTGGAGAATCACGCGGTTCTTCGCCGCCATCCGGCACTCCAGAGCACTGCGCCGCGCGGCGCTGAGTTCAGGCGAACACAGCGACATATCTCCAGTCCAGCACCTGACGGCTGTACGCCGCGTCCGGCCCGTCCGCGCCATCCGCAAACACCATCGAGCGAAGTTCGACTAGAGAGGCGCCCCCGGTCAACGGTGTCACACGTTCGACCGTGATCTTGCTGCGAACAGTGTCGCCTTCATGCACCGGTCCGACATGGTCGCACCCATGCCAACCAACAACGGTGACCAAGTTGGGAAATGCCCGCGAAGCCTGCGACAATGCCAGCCCGATTGTGTGGCCACCATAGACGAGGCGCCGCCCGCCAGCAGCAGATACGTCGTGGTGCACCTGGGCGATATTCAGTGAGAGGCGAGCCAGTTGGGCCGCACCGTCAACCAAGTCCCCACCGGCGACCTCGACAGTCTGGCCTACCGGCAGAACTGCACCCCCGTCCGGGATGGACTTCAGTGCGTCCAGTTTCCAATCGCGCACTGCGGCGACCCAATCACGATTCGGTCCAGCCCCGATGTCGTCTAGATCGTCCCGGTGGCTCGTCGGCGCGTCACCGCGCAGCGGCAGCATCGCACACCGCCAAAAATCCAGCACAACCCGACTGTCCTGGTCGATCGTTCGAATTCGCAAGGCGACGAGTCCAGTGGGGGCGCGGTCCGGCCTACGCGTGTTCTCTCGCAATCCCTCCACGGTAGTGGTCGTAAGCAGCGTGTCGCCCAACGACGGCATTCGCCCGAACACCAGGCCGCGGTAGAACAGGTTGGCCCGGACGTGGTGGGTTACAACTGTGGATTGCCCGATCGCGATATCCCAAACGAGTGCGGGGTGGGCAAGCCGCGACTCGCCGGTCACCGACCGAGAAAGCGTGCGGTCCAGCGGCAAACGTAAGCGGTCACCAACGATCGACTGATGGACGGCAGCCGCCCCCTCTGAGAGGGTCACGGCGGGTGCGCCGCCGAAGACCTGGCCGCGCTCCAACTCGTCGAAGTACGGCCCTTCGGCCTTCACAACGCGGCTCCGATCTTCGACAGGACCCGACGCGCAGCGACGGCGACGGCCTCGTCAATCATCTGGCCGTCCAGCTCGACGGCTCCGCGTCCTGCACCGTGAGCAGCAGCCAAGGCTTCGACCACTCGGCGTGCATGGTGTATCTGCGCATGAGTCGGTTCGAACGCCCGGTTGATCGATTCAATCTGTCGCGGGTGGATGGCCCACTTGGCATCGAAACCCATCCGCACACCGTGTCGGACAGCCGATTGAAATTCTTCGTCGTCGGAGACTCCGAGGAACGGGCCGTCGACGGCATCCAGGCGGTTGGTTCGTGCGGCAGTAATCACCTTGTCCTGCACGGCAATCCACAACTCGGGTGGCATGTCAGCGGCACGCCCAAGGGAGGCCGCCATATCGGCGTAGCCCACCAACAGAGCTGATAGCCGCCTCGAGGAAGCCGCTATCTCGTCGACCCGACCGAGGCCATCGGCCGTTTCGATCAGCGCTTCCACGGCTATCGGGCGAGCCGTCGCGCCGCCTGACTCGACACCGTCGAGCAGGCGTTCGATGAAATCGATATCCCCCGGTGACTCCACCTTCGGTAGGACGATCGAACCCACAGGGGCCGACGACCGCACGACAGCTTCGACATCCAGATAGCACCATCTGCTTCTCGGCGCGTTCACACGCACCGCGATCGAAGGCAGCTGCGCGAAGTCACGCCACTCCACCGAGTCCAACAGAGCTCTTGCCCGCTCCTTCCCCCCAGGCGCTACAGCGTCCTCGAGATCGATGACCACCTGGTCGGCCCCTGAGGCCATTGCCTTGGAGATCTTTCGCTCGTCACCGCCCGGCACGCAGAGCACAGATCTGCGCGGTGGATGTCCGGTCATCACATACCGCTCCCTTCTGGTTTTTAATCTATGTTAAAGTATAGCGGTAGACATCGGAGCTAGCGAGGAGTCCAATTGAGCAAGCTGTCCGCCGAGGAGCAGCAGGTAGTGGCGACAGTGCGCGAGTGGGTCGACCGGGAGGTCCGGCCGGTCGCTCGCGAACTCGAGCATGCGAACACCTACCCCGAAAAGCTGATCGACCAGATGAAACAGCTCGGCATCTTCGGCCTGGCGATCCCCGAACCGTACGGCGAAGCTCCGGTCTCTATGCCCTGCTACGTCGGGGTGACCGAGGAACTGGCACGCGGCTGGATGAGTCTCGCCGGCGCCATGGGCGGGCACACAGTGGTCGCCAAGCTCATCCTCGCGTTCGGCACCGAAGACCAGAAGCAGCGTTACCTGCCCAAGATGGCCACCGGTGAGATCCGAGCAACGATGGCACTGACCGAACCGGGTGGTGGTTCCGACCTACAAGCTATGAAGACTGTCGCAAAGCGCAGTGCCGGCGGCTTCACCATCAACGGCGCCAAGACATGGATCAGCAATGCACGTAGGTCGCAACTGATCGCGCTGCTTTGCAAGACGGATCCCTCCGCCAGACCAAGTCACCGCGGCATCAGCATCATGCTTGTCGAGCATGGCCCCGGGTTGACGGTTTCGCGCGACCTCCCCAAGCTCGGCTACAAGGGGGTCGAGAGCTGCGAGCTCGTCTTCGATGCATTTCACGCACCGGAAGACGCGGTACTCGGCGGAGTCGAGGGCAAGGGCTTCGCGCAGATGATGAAGGGCCTCGAAACCGGCCGCATCCAAGTCGCGTCCCGAGCCTTGGGCGTAGCGCAGGCCGCGTTCGACGACGCCTTCAACTATGCACAGCAACGCGAGAGCTTCGGTGTCCCGATCTGGAAGCATCAGGCTATCGGTAACTATCTGGCCGAGATGGCAGCTAAACTGACCGCCGCTCGCCAGCTGGTACTACTCGCTGCCGAGCGATCCGAAGCAGGCGAGCGGTGCGACATGGAAGCCGGGATGGCCAAATACTACGCCTCTGAGATTGCCATGGAGATTGCACTCAACGCCGTGCGAATCCACGGCGGATACGGCTACTCCACCGAATACGACGTCGAACGATACTTCCGTGATGCGCCCTTGATGATTGTCGGCGAAGGAACAAATGAGATCCTGCAAAATGTGATCGTATCCCAGCTTGTCGCCAGGGGCGGACTGCAGCGTTGAATTGGCAGGCCAGTTTGGACGTTAGTGGTGACGCCGGTCTGTCACCACTGGCCCTGCAACTTGGCGGTCGAGCGCCTTTGACATGGAACTGCCGCAAATCGGCGAATACCACAGGGGCCCATCTCCGACACGACTAGTCGCATCTCCGGGCGACTCGTGAGCCGAACAAGGGCCGAGCCGGACAACGGGACCGCATACCATCTTGGCGGCAGTGGGCGTCGCCG
The DNA here is from genome assembly GCF_029868625.1 of Nocardia neocaledoniensis. Taxonomy (GTDB): domain Bacteria; phylum Actinomycetota; class Actinomycetes; order Mycobacteriales; family Mycobacteriaceae; genus Nocardia; species Nocardia neocaledoniensis_A. Next base: position 56,952 of record NZ_JARWOJ010000195.1, read on the forward strand.
AGGGCCCTCCACGATACCTCGGCGGCGCCCACTGCCGCTAAGATGACGTGTGGATCCAATGGCCGGACACTGCCGTCTGCGACGGTCGACGCCGGAAACGATACCGTGGAGATCGACCGCTTAATCGAAAATGCTGCCATGCGTGACGTGGGTTTGCAGCTCGGAGGACTTGCCGCGGTGCTGGAAGTCAGCCGCGACAGCTATCACCTCACACGAGGCGCTGCACCACAAGTGGAGGCCGCGTAGCGCCCTACTGGACGACGCTTCCGCAAGCCGCCGAGGACGGCATCCACACCAAGGATGCTGTAGTCGAGCGAGGCAGGGTTCTCGTCTTCGACGCCTGCGTCAAGATCGCGCAGCGGCCGGTGGTCACAGGTCATGTCGGACAGGTGGACGCTGTGGGGCCGTAGAGGCGGAAACGGCGGCATTGACGAACGGCCTCCTCGTCAATGCCCAGCCAGCCCTGGCCACATCGTGCGAGCCGGTCCAGGTGCGCCCAATCCATAGCAGGTGATATCCCACGTGCCTGCGCAGCCGATCGTCCATGCCGTCCCCTTTCGCCAAGATACTTCATCGCGAAGCGACACCATCACAAAATGGCGACCTCAAGCGATCGCCCTCACCAGGAGATCGCCCTCATTTCTCACAGCGAGCCCTCAACCGCGCCAGCGTCGCCGCAAGGTTGGTGGTGTGTTAGTTGTCTTCCGGTGCCGCACTCCAGTGAACGGCCCAGTCATCGGGCCGAACCACCGCGGACGTCTGTCCCAGGTAGACTCTGTGACCCGACACCCGGTCGGGGTCGCCACGATCGCGTACTCCCATCGCGCCAGGGGAATCACCGGCACGCTGACGTCGAAGGCGTACCGCGTCCCGGGTTCGCCGTCGGCGACCCGGGTGAAGGAGAAACAAAGCTTGCCGGGGCGCCGATTCACCCCCAATGAAGTAGCTCCGACCGAGCCGGACTACGCGCTCACAATTGCGTCGTACACAACCGTCGGCGTGGCTGCAATCTCGATGCTGCCGACAGCATCCGGTGGATTCACGAATTAATGACAACAGCGACGTGTCTGCAGCACGGCGGGAAATTCCAAAGGAGAGATCTGCTTTCTGGCGCCGGCTGAAGGAAAGATTGAAGACTTCCGCTCGGTGCCACCATCGAAGTTACTCGATAGACAACCTCAGCGGAGCCAAGTTTAGCTGTGGCGCGAAATATGGGCGAAGGCCCTGAAAAGATCCGGGCACCAGGTGTCGTCTCTAGTGAGCGAGTAGAGACTTGCACCTCGCCGCAGCCCGACTGACGGTGGACGACGGTCGGGCTGCGGCCACTGGTGGCTTATCGGCCTTGGAATATCGCTGTGCGGCGTTCCCGGAAAGCCAGCACACCCTCGGCGAAATCGTCGGTGTCGAACAACTCTGCCTGCAAGTCGACTTCCCGCTCGAGCGTCTGCCATGGATCTGCGGGCCAACGTGTCAGCAATGATTTGATCCCGGAAATCGCCAACGGCGGTCCGGTCGCAATGATCGCGGCGTCTTCCACGGCTGCTTCGAGAGCAGCGCCCGGCTCGACCAACTGGTCCACGAGGCCCAGGTCGAATGCTTCCTGCCCCGAAAGGCGGCGAGGCAACAACATCAGCTGACGTGCGACGGCCGGGCCGACTCGGGCGGGCAATGATGAGAAGATGCCCATGTCGCCAGCTAACCCGACGCCGGTGAAGGTCGTGTTGAAGACCGCACCCCGCGAGGCCACAACACGATCTGCGGCGATGGCCAGTGAGGTGCCCGCACCGAAGGCGAACCCCTCGACCGCAGTGATCACCGGCTTCGTGCCACCCCAAATCGCTCGAATCACCCGCTGGGCAGCTTCAGCTCGCGGGATTGTCTGTTCGGGCGGTTGCCGCTGCATCGTTGAAATGTCTCCCCCGGCACAAAACGACCCGCCACTTCCGGTCAGGACGACTACGCGCACGCTTGAGTCAGACATAGCCGACTCAAGCGTCTCGGCCAGAACGATCCGCAGTTCGAGGTCGATCGCGTTGCGTTTGCCCGGCCGATTCAACGTCACCACACGCACGGGGCCGCGATCTTCGGTCAATACTGTTTCACTCAAGCCGTCACCTCACTGTATCGCGCTCGAACATGAAGTCACCGTCCCGTGAAAAAGGGCGTCCTGCGTCCGAGGACCGCGGCAAGCCCTTCCCGAGCATCAGCCGTTCCGGACAATTCGGACACGACCCGGGCCTCGTGGGGCAACTGAGCCTCGAGAGTCGAACCGACTCCGTTCCAGAGGAGACGTTTCGTGGACGCGATCGCTCTCGGTGCCGAAGCCGCAAGACTGCGGGCGAGGCCTTGAGCCTCATCGAACACGGACTCATCCGGCACCACCTTGGTCAAAAGGCCGATTTCCAACGCCTCGGCGGCCGACAGTGTCGGATTCGTGAGAAGGATCTCCATCGCTTTGCGCAGTCCGACCAGCTGGGTGAGCGTTACCGATGAACCGGCGTCGGGAGCCATGCCGACTCGAACAGCACCGGACATGAATTTGGCTGATTGCCCGGCAATCACCAGGTCAGCGGCACAAACCAGCCCGAACCCACCCCCGCCTGCAGCGAATCCGTGCACGGCCGCGATCACGGGGGGCCGCAGCTGGACGAGCGCTGAGATCGCGATCTGCAGCCAAGCGGTGGCTTCCCGCAGGTAGTCTGGCAGCGCCTCGCCTTTGCTTGCGAATGTCCGCACATCACCGCCTGCGCAGAAGTGCGAGCCCTCGCCGCTCAGAACGACCGCGCGCACATCAGGCTCCGCATGGCATCGCAAGATGGCAGCATGCAATGCCTGCAGAAGTTCGACGTCCATGCCATTGGCTGCATCTGGCCGATTGAGCCGCAGGGACGCGACGCCGTCCTTGCCGAGGTCGAGTAGCACAGGACCGGCGGCGATCAAGGCTTCGGTCACGACGCGTCTCCCTTGGTTTGTGTGAATGTCGCAATGCCCGCGCCCGCAGAGTCGCCGACCACGTGGTCGATCACCGTAGTCAGCTCCATTGCGATGCCGTTGTTCAGCGGCATGCTCAAGCCGGCGTAGACGAGTCGCTTGCTCTTTGCCAGCGCCAGCCGGTCAAGTCCCGCAATCCGCTCGATGTAAGCCTTGACGCCGTCTTCGAAATCCCGCGGTGTGAAACTGCGATAAGCGAGGCCCCACTGTTCGGCTTGAGCTCCGGACATACGCTCGCCGCTGAGAATGTGGCCGAGAGCCCGTTGCCGGCCCGCCAGTCGTGGCAGCCGTTGACTACTCCCGCCTCCAGGAACCTGTCCAAAGTTGGCGTGGTTATCGGCGAGCTTGGCATCCGAACGAACCAAGGTGATGTCGCAGGCCAGCATGAGCTCGAAGCCTCCCGCCATGGCATAGCCCTCGACAACCGCAATGACCGGTATCTCGATGGTCTCGATCCTTGAGCAGGCCCGGGCGAAGTTCTCGAACAACGGACGCAACGCCGCCGCTCCCCCGGCTCGCAAACGCTCGAGTTCGCGAAAGTCGCCGCCGACTGAGAAGTTGCCCTCGGCTCCGCGTATGACGATCACGTTCGCTTTCGACGCCAGGTCAAGGAGTGCCAGCTCAAGCTTGCGGCCCAGCTCAACCGTGATCGCGTTCATGGCGTCTGGCCGATTCAGAGTGATGTACCCAACCACTCCATCCACGTCGACCGTTACGACATCGGCAGTCACATCAACCGCCCGCCGCCAACCTCGATGACAGCACCGGTCATGTAGCTCGACAGGTCCGAGGCAAGGAAGAGGACGGCGCCCGCAACTTCGCTGGGGAGGCCTGCTCGCCGCATCGGAATAGCGGCCTCTCGCTCGGCAAATACCTCGGGCGGCATGGCATCGGTCATCGGTGTCCGAATCAAGCCTGGCTGGACCGCGTTGACACGTACCCCCTTGTGCGCCAGCTCTTTGGCGGCAGCTTTGGTCAGGCCAACGATCCCAGCTTTGGCCGCGCTGTAGTTGGTTTGGCCCGGGTTTCCCGATTTGCCGGACAGCGATGACATGTTCACGATGGAGCCTCGTCCGGACTCACGCATGACCGCCGACGCGGCCCTGACACCGAGCCAAGTCCCTTTGAGATGCACGTCGACTACCGCACTGAAGTCGTCGGCCGACATCTTCTGCAAGGACGCGTCGCGTGTGATACCTGCATTGTTCACATAGATGTCGAGCGAGCCGAACTCTTCGACGGTTCGCGCCACCACCGTCTCAACCGACGTTTCGTCGGTGACGTCGCCTCTGAGCCCCAGCGTCGGGCCGCCAAGCGCCAAGGCGGCTTCTTTGGCCCGATCGCCATCCATGTCCACAAGAACTACGTTGGCTCCGTGCTCACGCAAAAGGGTCGCAATTGCCAATCCGATGCCCTGGCCACCGCCGGTAACCACGGCGGTTTGATTTGCTACCAATCCTTCGGCCATTACGCGATGTACCTAACGATCGATTCGACGATGCAGGCGGGCTTCTCGCCGCCTTCGATTTCGATGATTGTCGAAAGTGTCACTTGCACTGCACCTTCCAAAGGAGATACAGCGACTATTTTGGAGCGTCCCCGCAGCTTCGACCCGGTTGGTACCGGCGCAGGGAGCCGGACCTTGTTCAGGCCGTAGTTGACCGCCATCGCGATGTTGTCGACACGGTAGATCTCGTGCTGGAAGGACGGCAGTAGCGACAGCGTCAGAAGGCCGTGCGCGATTGTTCCCCCGAAGGGACCGGTTGCGGCCCTCTCGGCGTCGGTATGGATCCACTGGTGATCTCCCGTGGCCTCGGCGAATCGGTTGATCCTCTCTTGATCCACGACGACCCACTCGCTGACGCCAAGTTCGGCACCTTCCGCCTCGGCCAGCTCGGCAATGCCATCGAAAACCTTCATCGTTCTCCACTCCGCCAGGTCGTTATTGAATTGAATATAGATTAAATATCCGGTTCGGTCAACGCGGGGCCGCCAGCCGTCGCGGCCCCATCACCGGGCCGATGCGACATCAGAGGCCGATACCGCGAGTCCACCTGCATCTCAAGCACGGCCTCCACGGCTCAGCCCGACGCGGCTGAACACGGTCAGGCATGCGATCCCACCCCTCGAAGGGCCGCTAGGCTCGTGGTCATCGAGCCACACGACGGGCCGAGCGGCAGTCGCTCGATGGCCGATTTACTGGCCCGGCTCACGCACTGACCGTGCGGGGGCCAATATGGTCACCGCTCGATTGCCGTCGTGAACCAGATGAATATCGCCGCGGCAACCGCGGCGAGTGCGGGACAACACGATGGCCTGTTCAAGTTCCCGCTCCGAAAGGGACAGATCCGGCACCAAGGCCGCAAGGAACGGACGCCACACCGCCGGTGAGCGCCCGTATCCGCGGGACACCGTTGCTCAGGCGCGGCTAAGGATATGCACGGTTCCGTTTCTGCCGTCGACCCGACACCGATCACCGGTCCGAAGCGCAGTCGTTCCGTGCTGAGTACCCATCACACATGGAACGCCGAGCTCACGCGCGACAATCGCCGCGTGGCTAAGTAGTCCGCCGATGTCGACAACCAGACCGCCAGAGAGGAACATGAGCGATGCCCAGCTCGGGTCTGTTGTCCGTGCCACGAGAATCTCGCCCGGGACGAGCTCGCCGATCCGCGAGGGATCATGCAGCACACGTACGTTGCCCTCGACGACGCCCGCGCTGGCGCCGATGCCCGAGAGCTCGTCCGGGGCGTCGACGTCACTTCTTGGCACGGCGGCGGCGGTGATCGGCTCCGGCACACCGCGCCAGATACCCGGAATGTCGAAGCGACGATGCCTCTCCAACTGTTCGCGACGAATCTCGACGAGCTCACGCACGTCGCCGTCAACGAGCCCGGTCAGCTCCTCCGCAGTCAGCAATACGACGTCGTCACGGCTCTTGAGGACTCCATCGTGTTCCAAGCACTCACCGATACGGCGTACGGCTGCGCGGACCACATCGATTGCCTGGGTACGCGCGGCCTTACCACGCAATGGGAGGTAGGTCCGTGCCAGCGCCAGAACCGCGCGCGCACCTAGTCGTTGCCAAGGTCGGAGCGCCGCCAGGAGCGTTCGCTCTGCGTCGCGGCGTATCTCCTCGCCCTGAGTGTGCAGCTTGCGCGGGTCGTTCGACTCAGGTAGCTCACGGAAGGCAGAGATAAGATCCTCGAGTGGTTGCGGGTTCTCCCGCCAGGAATGCGCCGAGGGGACACCCTCGCCTGGTCCGTGGAATCCGTGCCGCTGAACCAGGTCCGACACAGAAACGATGTCGCGCGAGGCGTCCCAGACATCGCTGACGACTTCCGCCTCCTCGTGTGATCCGGCCCCACGCATGAGGATGGACGGGTCGACGCCGGCCTTCTCCGCCAGCCGGATGAGCTGGTCGTAAATAGGCTGCGCACCGGCGAGTAGAAGAAGACCGTCTGTCGTGAGATTGTCGGTCATCCGTGACACCGCTCCGTGGAACGCCTCCCGAGCAGCGGTGAGGCCACGGCCCGGCATCGCCGTGATCTCGGCCTCCCACCATGTACGCGATGTGGCGCGCATCGCCCGTGTGCGCCGCGGCGCCGTGATGAAGGCCGGTGGGAACCGCAGAGCCACGTGTAGATATCGATCTTTCGACGGCTGGCTCGAGAGCCCAGGAGGAACGTTTCCGAAAATCTGCTCCACAACTGCATCCGGCGTGGTTCCTGGCATCATCGCACCCAACCGATGGAAGAAGTCGATGCGGCTCGCAATCCGACCGTGGAACACGCCAAATGCCCGATCCGCCGGATCAATAGGCACCTCTGCCTCCGACTGCGGCAGTGCACCGATCCTGACCAAGGCTCCCCTGGTTGCTCGCTCGACCGCCGGTCCGATAACCGACCAGTCCAGTGGTGTCAGCACACCCGGAAACGCTTCAGACAGGTTTGTGGTGCTCCACCAGGAATCGCCCGGTTCGCGGGTCTGCAGCGGATCCGGCACCGTGAGATCGACGCCTGGCCGGTTACTCCACACGGTCTCGGGACGCGCTTGAAGCAGAAAAATCTCCCGTGCCCCCGAGGGACCGGACGCGATCGCCCACTCGATGTCCATCGGTCGGCCAAAAGCTTCTTCGATGTCGGCACCGAGGCGACCGATAGCTACCACCTCGGCGTCGCTGAGGCAGGCAACATTACTTCGATCCGCCGGAATAGCCACGATCTCCACGGCATCGGTGGCGTTGGAGTACAGGTGCGCGCTGTCCTTTCGCGCCAGGTGGCGTCCGGTGATCTTGAGACCGTCCTTCGCCAGCTCGAAGCGGTCAACGCCAACGTCACCGCGGACGACGCCTTCACCCAGTCCGTATGCGGCTTCGACGAAGATCCGTGACCGGTCACCGGTCAGCGGATCGAGCGTCATCATTACGCCCGCGGCCTCGGCTGGCACCATGACCTGGACGACGACCGCCATGGCGAGATCCTCGGCACTCACACCGAAACGCGAGCGATAGCCGATGGCCTGGGGCGAGAACAGACTGGCCCAGCATTTGATGACGTGCTCAATGACCGCCTCAGCACCGTTGATGTAGAGGTATGTCTCCTGCTGACCGGCGAAGGAGGCATCCTCAAGGTCTTCCGCCGTCGCACTCGAGCGAACCGCAACGTAGGCACCATCTCCGAGCGCGGCATAGGCCTCTCGAATGGGCTCAGCCACCTCTGCGGTGAGATCCATCTCGGCGAACAGCTCCGCAATGGCGGCCGACACAGCATGGTTGTCGTCGCGAAAGCTGGCCTCGCCCAGCAGGTTCTCGATGAGGCATTCCAGGCCACTTGTAACGATCGATTTTCGGAATGCAGAAGCTGTGACACAGAATCCCGCCGGAACGGGTAAACCCTCGGCGATAAGCCCCGCCAGGCCCAGAGCCTTTCCCCCGACTTCCTGGGTATCGTCTCCGCACTCGGCGAGCGTGAGCACCAAGCTCCGCTTACCGAGCGAATCTCGGTGGGACATCAGTGCATCACCGTTCGCTCAGAGAGGCCATAACCGATCTCACCATCCCACTCGAAGCGGGCCAGGCATTCCCATAGAGTGTGACTCGTCTCCGCCCGTGTGTCGATGCCATAGGCCATCTCACTCTGTCCGACGAGCGCGATGGGGCATCCGGTGAGAACCTCAGCCTTGATCGTCTCTACAGTGCCGTCCGCTAGCTCGAACTGCAAGGTGTAGGGGTCAAGCGGCTGGGAGTTGTCGCTGATGAGGGGAATTTCGCTCATCTTGGCCTCGCGCAATTTGCCATCGGCGTCGCTGACGAGGTGGTACATCAAATGGCCGCTGCCGGAGCGGTTGCGAACGACGATCGTCATGAAGGTCCGCCCACTGGGGAACTGGCCGTGGAGCCACACATGGTCTGCCATGCGGGAAAGATCACGCGGACCCCACGAATGGTCACGCAGACCGGTGCCATTGACCTCGTAGCGGGTCCCCTCATGCTCGATCCAGCCGGTGACCGTGCAATGCTGCTCATAGTGGTCAGTGGCCCAGTCCTGCTCGTCAAGCGAACCGACGCCGAACACGGGGCCCATCTGGCGGTAGACCAGCTCCATCTTGGCGCTGGTGTGGATGCCGTCTCGCAACGCGCCGGAGCGCAACTCGTCGCCAGTAACGTGCTGGACCGCACCTTCGAAACGCTTGGTCCACTGGACCCACGGTTCGTCACAGGTCCAGTCGAGGCCGGCACCCTTCGGCCCGCGCACACCGGGCTCGTCTTCGGGCGTGAAACCCTTCGCAACGAGAAACCGGTCATTGGGCAGGTACACGATGAAGATGTCGTGCCACAAGCGCGGGTTGAACGGCGGACGGTTGAAGTGCATGTAGACGCCGACTTCGTTTGCAGGCGACCAGACGTAGCTGAGGTAGTTCTCGGACCAAAGTTCGACGGCCTCAACTGCGTTGGTGAGCTCAGCGGAGTTGGAGAGGTGGGCGGGACGGAGGGCGTCAGATAGGGTCATTACAGGAGTTCCTTCAGGTAGAGGGCAATTTCCGGGCAGGCCGCAAGCGTTGTCTCGCACGGCCGAAGTTCGCCGGTCGGGGGGTCGATGAGCAGATGCCGATCAGGCGTTGGCCGTGTTCGGGTCGAGGCGCCAGTCCTCGCCGAACCCCGAGAACGAAAGGACGATGATCCGCCGTTCACTGATCCGCCACACCCCATCGCGACGCTCGAACACGTCTTCGTAGCTGGCGCTGATTACCGCCGTCGTACCACTAGGATCGGTCGCCTCACCGCTGACGTCGGCACGTCCGATAGCGCGGTCGCCGTCGATCTGCGGGACGAAGTTCATCGTCAGATGGCGGGTATGCGGCAAGCCGGTCCAGATCAGGTCGGTGGTGGCCCGCTTGATCTCGTTGGTGCCACGGAATGCCCCGAACGGTTCTCCTGGGAGAAACTCAGCGTCCGGGTGCCAGATCGACAGGAAAAGATCGAGGTCGTGCTTGTCCATACCATGGCAGTAGTTCGCCACGAGGTCGTTGAGCGCAGCGCGCGACTCGAGAAGATCGATTCGCTCGACAAGGGAGAGTTCGTTGTCAGGCATGGCTGGTTCCTCTGTTCGGACCGATCACTTCGCGGATGCCGGGTGGGTAGGAACGATGGGCGCGTTCTTGTTGGCCTTAAGGAAGATGCGGTCACCGAGCAAGTTCGGTACACGACGCCAGTGCGCAAGGGGAGCCGAAGACATGGGCATCGGCACCGTGCCGCGGTAGCCCTCTGCGATCTTGTCGGCCATCTTCGTCGCGATGATCTCGGGCGTCAGTTTCGAGACTGCACCCATCTGGCTCGCCACCTTCTTGACCACTGAGTCCTTGATGCCCTCGTTGTAGATCTGGGTTCCAGGGACCGCTCCAAGGACGAACGCCGTCACGTTGATATCGGAGTTCCACACATCTCGCTGGAGCTGCTGGGAGAAGTGCGACAACCCAGCCTTTGAGCTGCCGTAAGCCGCGAGATGCGGCGCCGCGATCTCGCCCGCAATGGACGTGACGTTAAGGATGGCGCCGCGGTTACGCTCGAGCATGCCACCCAGAACCTGGTGGGTAAGCAGCATCGGGCAGAGCAGGTTCGTGTTGAGCACGGTCAGGATCGTCTCGGCGGTGAGCGTCGCGTAGTGCTGGGTCGCTCCCAGCGCAGCGTTGTTAATCAGTACGTCGACCGATCCGTTGACCTCCTCGGTTCGCGCGATTAGGCCATCGACGACACCGAGGTCGGAGAGATCCGCTTCGATCGCCACCGCGCCGACAGCATCCGCAGTGTTGTGGAGCTCAGCACTCGGCCGCGCAATGAGTGTGACTCGAGCACCGCGCTTGACGAACTCGTGCGCGGCGGCGGCTCCAACCCCCTTCGACCCGCCCGTGATAACAACATGGGCATTTCGCAAGTTCATGTGGTCCTTCTCTCCCGTGATGTAGAACACCGTTCTGCAACAACGTAGCAGAACATCGTTCTCAAGGTAAGGTCGTATTTCATGAAGGCAGAACGGGAGACAAACCACCTCCTGGACGGAGGCTTTTCCGCCGCGACCGCGCTCAACTCCGGACGGGGTCGCCAGCGTGCGCTGGACCAGTCCGCGGTCACCGAGGTCGGGCTTCGCATCGTTCGCGAACACGGACTCAGTGGCCTGACGATGCGTCGCGTGGCTTCCGAGCTCGACGTCGCGCTCGCAACGCTGTACAGCGTTGCCGGCAGCAAGGCCGCCATCCTCAACGCGATGATCGAGAGCGTGCTCGCAGAACTGCCGCATGTCGAACCAGAACCCGGTCGAGAACGGGACGCGCTGGTCCAACTCTGGACTGCAACACATGAGGTCCTACTCGCACATCCCGAGGTCGCCCAGCTCGCAGCCCTTCAACCCATCGGCACAGCAGGACTCTTCGGGCTGGTCCAGGCAACGCTCGACACACTTGACACGGCGGGTGTCGATCGCGAGGACGCGGTCGTGGCCTACCAAACTCTACGGAGCTACTCACTCGGCTACACACTGCTCCGCATCACTCGATCCGGAGCGGGCGCGGAGCCAGAGAAGGACAGGCGGCAAGCGATGTCCAGCCTGCCGCCCGAGCGCTACCCGTTGGTCATCGCATCGGCCGATGAACTAGCTGGACCGATGACGACCGACCAGTACATTTCTGGAATCACGCGCATCGTGGATGCATTCATTGTCTCTCGCAGATCTAGATGACTGTCGTACTTGTTCTCCAACAAAAAGCGCGTCTTATGCACATCAGGCTCGCGGTCACTTCCCTCTATCGAGCTCGATAGCTCTCATCCCACGTCAGGAAGAAGTTCGCATGACCGACACCGTTTGCACTGTGCCGAACAGCCTTGCCAATCTGCGCGACGTCGCCTCTACGTCCGGATTGCTCCGGCCGGGCGTACTCCTTCGAAGCGATGCGCCACTCGTCGGCGACAACGAGGTGTATGACGTGGCATGGCCCCCGAAGCGTGTCGTGGACCTTCGCGACCGGGTTGAGGGCGGGACCGAGGGCCATCCGCTCGCCGACCGCGCCGAAGTGATAGAAATCCCGCTGCTCGCCGGTGGCGCCACTGACTTCGAGCGAGCGCCTCAAACACTCGGCGAGCTTTACGGACGATTGCTTTCCCCTCCGCTGGCGCGCCTCGTGGTCGACGCCGTCACGGCGGTCGCCACCGCCGACGGAACCACGCTCGTCCACTGCACCGCAGGCAAGGACCGCACAGGGGTCGTGGTGGCGGTCACTCTGCGGTTGGCCGGCATCCCTCGAGATCGAGTCTTGGCCGACTACGCGCGTACAGCCGCGACCATGGCGGCCGTTCACGCGCGGATGCAGGCGACCTTCCTTCACACCAAGGCAGGAGCAGATCGCAAGCTCCCCGACGGTATTGCGGCAGGTTTCCTCGGCGTCGATGTACAGGCGATGTCTGCGACGCTGACGACTCTCTCTCACCACAGGGGCGGCCCGTCGGGGTGGTTCACCGAGCACGGCGGATCGCCGCGCATCATCGATCTACTACGCGCCCGCCTCCTCGCCTAAGACCGGGTGTTCGACATCCGCTTCGCAGGAAGCACATGATGAACCGCACAATGGTTCGTTCCTGCACTACGAAGTCGAGAAGGCTGGCCGCTCACGCTTCAGTAGAGCTCATCGTTCCGCATATTGAACTGTTCGTCAGTACCGAATGACGCCCCCAACCGCCAGTGGTCACACGAGTACAGGTCTTTGTTGGATCGTTTGCCGTGTCCGGCATGGTCACGTCACCACGGGTGAGACTGAGGATCGACCGTGCGAGGATCAGTCTGAATGCAGTTCGGTGTTCGTAGGCCGCACAAACAGTGACATCGACTCGATCGATGATCTTCGTGGGCGCAAAATTGCGTTCGTCGACACCGGATCGACCAGCGGCAACTACATTCCCAAGCTCATGCTTAAGCGGGCAGGAATCGACCCGAATACCGGCATCAGGGCATCTACGCCGACAGTCATGACACCGCCGAGATCGCCGTGAAGCAGGGAGCAGTCGACTGTGCCGCCGACGCCAGGCGGACCAACCTCACGATGCGCCAACTCGCGGCGGTGTTCGGAGTCTCGAAGTCGACCGCGGCCCGGGTGATCGAGGACCTTGGACCGGCGTTGGCGCTACGGCCCCCGGGCCCGATTCGGCCGTGGTGCAGCGCTGATCGTGGACGGCACCCTGGTCCCGACCCGTGATCACAAGGTGGCCACCCAGAGTAAGAACTACCGGTACTCGACCAACCATCAGGTCGTGATCGACGCCGACACCGAACTCGTCGTCGCGCTCGGGCGGCCGTTGCCGGGCAACCGTAACGACTGTCGAGGCTGGACCGAGTCCGGTGCGGCCGATGCCTGCTGCAACACAGTGGTGATCGCTGATGGCGGCTACCCCAGCACCGGCTTGATCATTCCGCGCCGCCGCTCACCTGGTGTCGAGCTTCCGGAATGGAAACAGGCACACAACAAGTCCCATCGCAGGGTGCGTGCTCGGGTCAAGCATGCTTTCGCTCGGATGAAGACCTGGAAGATCTTGCGCGACTGCCGGTTGCGTGGTGATGGGGTGGGGTGTCGCGATAGCCGGGGTGGCGAGGCTGGCCAACCTCGCCCACGCCTGCTGATTCCTGGCCGTGGACCCGCACCGTCACCGCGTCAGACTTATGGAACATCCCTTAGCTACACCCTCCTCATACTCGACGGGAACGTGCGTGCCGCGTCACTTCTCGGCATCGTCGGCGCAGGCGGCATCGGGATGGAACTCACCCAACAACTCCGGCTCTTCGAATACGGAACGTCCGTACCATTGTCCTGGTCGTACTCGTTGTGGTGGTGACCCTCGACCGCGTCGCAACTCATCTTCGAAAGAAGTTGATGTGGCTGTTCCCGACCCCAATGCCTTGCCCAGTCTTCCCTGACCTCGGCGGGCTTCGAACTTCAGGTAGACGGCACACTCGTTCCGGTGTACTCGACCGAAGCCGTGTCAGTGGAAGCTACTACGTTCGTGCTGGCCGTCGTTTCGGATCGGCTGCAAACGCATCGGGACGGTTGATGAGGTGCAAGTTTGCTGTCGAGGAGCCGACCCGGAGGGAGGCGGGCAGGGATCGCTCCGCGCAGTTGGTGGCCGAAGCTGGCAGCGCTGATTTCGTAGTTTGCTTTGGTATGGCTACACTTCAAACGCCAACCATTTAGCTGTGTCAAAGCGTGTGCGCGGCCGATTACCCAATCACGATCGCCCTCGGACCTGTTGAATCCGGGGGCGATCGCCGTCTGAGCACCCACGCTTCGGTGAACCGGCCTGTCCGGACCGCTACATCGTCAGTGGGCCGTGGCATCATACCCACGCACCAGTCGGCCGGACGACCGTCCCGGTGTGCCAGAACACCAGCGATGGCCTCGAGACGGCGTCCCGGAGGCAGAGGTCGTTACGATGTCCTCCCCTGCCCGTGCCAGCCAGTCGCAGGATCCGTTGTCTGGCAACGGCTCGCCTCTAAAATGCCAGCAATGCGCGGGCGTGCAACCCGATTCTAGTTCTAGCGCCGACCCAGAATCCCTGGTCAGGTTGGAGGTGACAGATGCAGGGCGCCGACTCACCGAACTCTGCAGGTGCGAAATACCGCCGTGTCACCAGTTGTCCTCGCAGCACACCCCTCAGCCTGGGATGGTCGCGCTGCATGTCAAACGGTAGAGGAGCAACTTACTGGCTGTCGAGTGGGGCGCGATCGGGAACACGAGGTTCGAGACGATCGTCGCCCTTGAGCCACTTGACCTGCACTTGTGCGCCGGGGCCGGGTCCCGCGCTCGGTAGGCAGGTCACCGGGGGCAAGTAGCCCAGAGTGGCCCTGCAGGCCGGGGCGGTAACGGCCAGGGACACGCCGAATCCGTAGATCAGTCTCCTCATGACCGTTCGGCAACCTTGAAGTTACCTCTGAACTCCTCGAACACCTTCTGAGCCGAATATTCACCACTCAACCCCAACCCCAACCGACAATGCCCGATTAGCACACTGACACAAGCTGGTCCCTACCCAGATTGGTGCGAGAAGGCGCTCTTGCGAAACTGGTCTGTTTCGTGATTTCCTGAAGCTGGAAGAGCCGCTGATCGGGCAGGAGTTGCCCGATGGTTGTTGTGCTCAATTGTTCTGCTCGCGGCTTCTCAAGCGCCGAGTTTCTCAGTGGTTCCGTGTGGAACCACATGGCCAGGGGGCATCCGCTCGGGCACGATCAGATCGGCCGCACCGGCGCCCTTGATTTCTGGTCGTGCGATGGTCAACTATCACACCTGCGTTGCGACCAAACTACCGAACCACCGCCACCTGATCCGATTTGTTCCTCGCGAGGTAGTCGGCTCCGTCGAGTTGGTAGCGATGTCTACTGAGCCGGCACCATCGTTTCAACCACCATTGCGCCGATGGGCGACCACTAAAGTCGCGGCCGCACACATTCAGGTCCACCCCGAGGTGCTCCGTCGGTGGGCTCGTCGTCCTGACAAACACCCGTGGCTACCTCGGCCAAGACGGATCGGAAAGGATCTGCGATGGGACCTGGACGCCTTGGACGCCGCGCTCGATGCTCGGGAGTGCTGATGACCGGCGGCACGCCGTGAGACTCGGTCGCCCGCCCCGGCCGCTCGGGGTGCCTGGCAAACCGATGCTTACCGAGCTCTCTCCGGGCCACTGGCGTGCCCGAGTCCTGATCCGGGATGCCTCGGGCCGACGCCGTGACCTCGTCCGAATGTCACCACGCCGATTCGACGCGCGAGGTCGACCGGTTCCCGACCGCACTGGACAGCGGGCCCTCGACGCGGTGCTTGCCGCCGCAGCCGGCATTCGAGTCGATCTCGGGGGTGACCTTGCTGCGGAGATGACGGTCCGGGAACTGTGGCGGGTCTACCGAGCGCATCTTGTCACGCAGAACCGCACGTCGGGCACTCTGATCCGCTATGAAGTGGTGGCCGAGTTGTTCGACACCGCTTTCGGCGCTCGGCGGCTTCTCGAGGTGACGACCTCGTCGGTCGAGGAGTTTCTGACCGAGCTGGGGCAAGCGAAGGGCCCGTCAGGGGTTCGCACCGGCCGCACCGTGCTTTCCGGCATGTTCCGGTACGCGGTGCGAAAGGATGCACTCACCGTCAATCCGGTCCGGGAAGCGCAGGCACCGCAGAATATCGAGCCCAAGGGACGGACCGGCGGTGCCGGCGAGATCACAGTCGACGAACTGCGGTTCATCCTCGCCGCGGTCCGGAGTTCGCCGCTGCCGTGTCCGCGCAAGCTCTCACGGGCCGAACGCAACCGGTCGATCCCGATCAGGGCATATCCCCCGCCGACGGTCGCCGACTATTGCGACAACGCCGACCTGGCCGACCTGGTGACGCTGCTCGGCGCGACTGGTCTGCGTCGTTCCCAGGTTCTCGGTTTGCTGTGGTCCGACATCGATTTGATGGCCCGAACACTCCGCTGCACCGGCAAAGTGGTCCGGGTCAGAGGTCACGGTCTGGTACGCGTCGCCCGGCGCGATGACCCCAAGAACCGCAGAGGAACCATTGCCCTGGCAGATTTTGCAGTGGCGATGTTGACCCGTCGCCAGGCCCTACTCACCGAGCGCCGGTCAATCGACCCGCCCGACTCCACTGCGGAGGTCCTCGACCTGGTGTTTCCGTCTGCCCGGTGGACATTGCGCGATCCGCAGAATGTCGGCCACGAGTGGCAACGTGTGCGCCAGGCGCTGGGGATCGCCGACGACATCACCGCGCACAGTGTGCGCGGGGCAGTCGCCACGATCCTCGACGACGCGGGGTTGTCAGCCAGGGTCACCGCGGACGTTCTCGGTCACGCCGACCCGGCGATGACGCAGCGTCATTACATGGCACGTGGGCGCACGCATCGGGCCGCCGCCGAGGCGTTGGACCGAGCGCTGGCTGCGCCGCCGAATTTGTTGTGACATAGTTGGGAGTAACGAGAAAAGCCGGGCTCGAAGTAACCTTCGAAACCCGGCCTGACCTGCCGTTATGGTGGAGCTAAGGGGACTCGAACCCCTGACCCCCACACTGCCAGTGTGGTGCGCTACCAGCTGCGCCATAGCCCCGTGTTCTGTTGTTTCAGCCGCTCTCGCTGCTGCCTGAATGAAGTTACACCATGGTTCTCGGCGACTACAAATCGGCTGGTAGGGGGCGAAAAAGTGGGGTTTGGGGCGGGGGTGGTGGGTTGGGTGGGGCGGGCGGGAGAGGTGGGGGCGGACTAGAATGTGCCGAACCTCACGCGGGGTCAGGGGGCGAGGGTGGTGACCCAGGTGTCGTCGCGCCAGTCGATGGCGGTGGTGCCGTCGTAGATGGCGGGGGTGGCGGACTTGTTGCCGGTGCGGGCGTCGAGGTCGGCCAGGTTCTTGCCCGCGGCGGCGCGGGCCGCGTCGAGCTGGGCGCCACCGGTGATGCAGGAGGCGACGGACTCGGGGGCACCGGATTCGGTGGCGAGGGTGGCCAGGGCGGGGTTGCTCAGGTCGGCGCCGCCCTCGTCGGGCTGCCTGGTGGTGAACAGGGCCTCGTGGAACTTGCCGAAGGTGGGGCCCGAACCGGTCTGGGCGACACAGAGGTTCGCCGCGAACGCGCGGGTGGAGTAGTCCTTGCTCTTGGACTGGTCGTCGAGGAAGGTGACGAAGCGGTAGTTCACCGCCAGTTTGCCCTCGTCGATCTTCTGCGCGAGTTCCTGGCCGAAGGCGGTCTCCATCGCGCCGCAGGCGGGGCAGAGGGGGTCTTCGAAGATGTCGACGGTCTTCGCGGCATCGGCGCGGCCGAGGCGGATGACGCCCTCGGGCGTGGTCGTGACCTGCACCGCGGCCTCGCGCACCGGGCCGTAGCCGTCGTTGCGGACCTCGGTCGGCGTCTGCTTGTTCCACTTGAACGCGGCGAACACGAGGAGCCCGATCACGACGACAGCCACCGCCGCCAGGGCGTAGGTGGTGTTGCTCGAGACGGGACGTGGATTGTGCTGGGAACCGGCGCTGCTCACCCGTCCACTTTGCCTCGAGATGACGACGCGGTGCCGCCTGGCCCGGACAAACGCGCGCTGACCTGGGGATCTAGCGTTTCGGTGTGTCGAAGTCCACGGGCCGCGGCGCCAGTCCGTTGCGCACCACCGGCATGCCGTCGGGACAGCCGTCACCCGTGCACTGCGGATCGATACCGTCGCCGGCGTGGTCGGGGTGTTCCGGGTCCTCGGGATGCCTGATCCGCGACGGCTCCGGTGTCACCAGCCACAGGGCCGCCGACACCGCCAGCACGCCGCCGGTGACCGCCATGCCGACGCCGAACGAGGTGTGTTCGGCGATCCAGCCGATCACGATGGGACCGAGGACCGTGCCCAGGTCAGCGGCCATCTGGAAGGCCGCGAGCACCGGTCCGCCCCGGGCCCGCGCGCCGATCACGTCGGCCAGCGCCGCCTGCTGGGCGGGGCTGAACATGCCCGAGCCCAGCCCGGCCACGAACGACGCGAGCAGGAACCAGGGCAGCGAGGGCGCGAAGCCGAGCACGCCGGTGCCGATCGCGCAGATCGCCGACCCGGCGATGAGGAACGGTTTGCGCCCGAACCGGTCCGACAGCCTGCCCGAGACGAACAGCACGGCGGCGTTACCCGCGGCGAACACCGTCAAGGCCACGCCCGCCATGCCGGATTCCTGCTTCAGGATCTCCACCACGAGCAGCGGGACGAACGCCATGCGCACGCCGAACACGGCCGCGCCGCCGGCGAAACTGGACAGCAACACCGCCCGGTACGCGGGCTCGGACCAGGCCTGGCGGAAGGTGAATACCGGTGCGGCCGAGCCCTCCTCGACCCGCAGCACCGGTGACTCACGCAGCCCCGCGAACACGATCACGCACACGATCAGCAGCGCCACGGCGTAGATGAGGAACGGCGCGCGCAAGCCGAGCCCCGCCAGACCGCCGCCGACCAGCGGGCCGAGCAGCGAACCGATCAGGAAGCTGGTCGAGTAGATCCCCGAGACGCGCCCGCGCGCGGCGGGCGGGGACACCCGGATGATCAGCGCCATCGACGAGACCGTGAACATGGTCGAGCCGACGCCGCCGAGCGAACGCAGCACCAGCAGTTGCCAATACGTCTGCGCGAGCGCGCACGCGCCGGTCGAGAGCGCCACGATCAGAATGCCGGCCAGATACACCCGGCGCTCGCCCAGCTTCTGCACGAGCCGACCGCTGGCGGGCGCGAACAGCAACCGCATCAACGCGAACGCGCTCACGATCGCCGAGGCCGCCGCGATGCCGACCCCGAACTCGCGGGCGTATTGCGGCAGGACCGGAGCGACGAGACCGAAGCCGAGCGCGATGACGAAGGCCGCCGCGATCAGGACCCAGATCTCGGCGGGTAGCCGGACCTTCGCCGGAGCGCTCACTCGCTCAACGCCTGATTCACCATCTCCTCGGCGGCGGCTTGCACCTGGGTGAGGTGTTCGGCACCGAGGAACGATTCGGCGTAGATCTTGTACTTGTCCTCGGTGCCGGACGGGCGCGCGGCGAACCAGGCGTTCTCGGTGCTCACCTTCAAACCGCCCAGCGCCGCGCCGTTGCCGCGCGCGGTGGTGAGGATGCCGGTGATCTCCTCGCCGGCGATCTCGGTGCCGGTGATGGCATCGGGGGTCAGCGCCGCGAGCTTGGCCTTCTGCGCGCTGGTGGCGGCGGCGTCGACGCGGGCGTAGGCCGGGCTGCCGTATTGACGTTCCAGTTCGCCGTAGCGGGCCGACGGGGTCTGCCCGGTGACGGCGGCGATCTCGGCGGCGAGCAGGGCCAGCAGGATGCCGTCCTTGTCGGTGGTCCACACCGTGCCGTCCATGCGCAGGAACGACGCGCCCGCGCTCTCCTCGCCACCGAATGCCAGGCTGCCGCTGAACAATCCGGGCACGAACCACTTGAAGCCCACCGGCACCTCGTAGACGTCGCGGCCGAGCACGTTGACGACGCGGTCGATCATCGAGGAGCTGACCACCGTCTTGCCGATCTTGGTGAGCGCGTCCCACCACATCCGGTTCGCCACCAGATATTCGATCGCGACGGCCAGGAAGTGGTTGGGGTTCATCAGGCCACCGTCGGGGGTGACGATGCCGTGCCGGTCGGCGTCGGCGTCGTTGCCGGTGGAGATGTCGTAATCGTCCTTGATGCCGACCAGCGCCGCCATGGCGTGGCGCGAGGACGGATCCATCCGGATCTTGCCGTCGCTGTCGAGGGTCATGAAACGCCAGGTGGGGTCGACGAACGGGTTGACCACCTCGAGCTCGAGGTCGAACCGCTGGCCGATCTCCTCCCAGTAGTCCACGCTCGCCCCGCCCATGGGGTCGGCGCCCATCCGGATGCCGGCGCCGCGAATCGCGTCCAGGTTCAACGCGTTCGGCAGGTCGGCGACGTAGTGGTCGAGATAGTCGTAGCGCTCGACGTGGGTGCTCAACGCCTGGGTGAGCGAGACCCGCTTGACCGCCGCCAAGCCACCGACCAGCAACTCGTTGGCACGCGCGGCGATCGCGTCGGTGGCCTTGGTGTCGGCGGGCCCACCGTGCGGTGGGTTGTATTTGAAGCCGCCGTCGCGCGGCGGGTTGTGCGAGGGGGTGACCACGATGCCGTCGGCCTGATGCTTGGTGCCGCCCCGATTGTGCCGCAACACAGCGTGACTGAGCGCCGGCGTCGGGGTGTAGCGGTCGCGGGCGTCGATCACCGCGGTGACGTCGTTGCCCGCGAGCACCTCGAGCGCGGTGGTCCACGCGGGCTCGGACAGGGCATGGGTGTCGCGCGCGAGATAGACGGGGCCGGTGATGCCACGGGTGGCGCGGTATTCGACGATCGCCTGGGTGATCGCCATGATGTGGGCCTCGTTGAAGGCGCAATCCTCGCTGGAGCCGCGATGCCCCGAGGTGCCGAAGACCACTCGCTGCGCCGGTTCGGCCGGATCGGGGACGTGGCTGTAGTACGCGGTGACCAGGTGGGCGATGTCCACCAGGTCGGTCGGGCGTGCGGGCCGTCCGGCGCGATCGTGGGCCATGGTGGGTGTTCCCTTCCGTGTCGGCTGCGCGCGGCTGGTCATGAGGATCATGCGCACAACCACTGGGTAAGGGACGCCGCGGCGTACACCGCGGCCAGGCTCGCCGCGACACTGATCACGACGTTGCCCACGGCATACACAGAGGCGCCCTCGGTCACCAGACGAAATGTCTCGTAACCGAACGTGCTGAACGTGGTCAGCGCACCGCAGAAGCCGATTCCGGCGAACGCCAGCAGCGAACTGCCCGCGCTCGCGCCGATCAGACCGCCGAGCAACGCCGAACCGACAATGTTAACGGCAAGCGTGCCCCATGGCAGCCCCGCCGGGAACCGGGCGGACACCGCCCGATCGAGCAGGTAACGGGCGGGAGCGCCGAGCATTCCGCCCGCCACCACCAGCGCGGTCGTCATCGGCAGTCTCCCCTCTCGACCATGGGATGGCACCCTTCCGTCCTCGGATTCATGTCCGCCGCCGTCGCGCGCCCGCCGCCCATCTGGTCGCGCTCACCGCCACGACCACGGCACCCAGCCCGGCGAGAACCGACAGGCCGAGATAGGTCAGTGCCGAGGCCGTCGCACCGGTATCGAACAGTGTACGAAGCTCGAGACTGTAGGTGGAGAAAGTCGTGAACCCGCCCAGCACACCGACTCCCAGGAACGGGCGTACCAGCTTCGGCGCCTGCCACAGTTCGGTGACCGCCACCATGAGCACGCCGATCGCGAAGCACCCCGTCACGTTGATCACGAAGGTCGACCACGGGAACGCGCCGGGGCGCACCGGCCACCAGTACCCCACGCCGAACCGGGCACAGGCACCGAGCCCGCCACCCACCGAGATCGCCGCGAGGACCGCCGGATCGAGTGCCACGGGCCGCGATGTCATGGCGCTGCCCTCCCCTGCCGATCCGATGATGGTCGTTGCTCATGGTATCGAGACGCACCGACAACCGGGGACCCAGGCAAACCTTCAGCACTTGGCACCGCGCGGCGACCGCCCCGCAGACGACGAATGGCCCCGCCCCGGTTGGGTGCGGGCCCAGCGGGGGGGGCTCCCGGGGGCGGCCCCCGCCCCC